>JAFGCG010000111.1 GCA_016932715.1 Anaerolineales bacterium | reverse complement strand
TGACTTGGCCGTCTGAGAAGCACTATTCTACGCCAGCTTACCTCTCAGCAACCTTCAAAGTTGCACTTCCAAGTTGAATCTACACCTAAAACAATGCGAACTCAAATTTCTAAATGGCTTCCTGCCTTATTCGTAATGCTCGTGATTTTTTGGCTCTCCGCCCAGCCCTCGTCGGAATTGCCGGTCTTCGATTGGGCAGATCGGATCGTCAAGAAGGGCGGGCATATGGCTGGCTATGGACTTCTTGGGCTCCTGTATTGGCGAGCGCTTGGTTTCAGACAGCACAAATGCTGGATGGCATGGTTCCTGGCAGTGCTGTACGCCGTGACAGATGAACTGCACCAATCTTTTGTGCCGGGGCGGCATCCATCACTCTGGGATGTGGTTATCTTTGACAACTTCGGCGCAGTGATTTCACTGTGGCTTGCCGCTCACTATAGAAAACGAAAACGGATGGACACCATTCGTCCAGCCGTTGAAGAGCAAAGCCGTTGAAAACGGACGAGGCTATTCGAATTCGATATCGATCTCCTCGTCTTCTGCCCAGTCTTCCGTGCGGTCGATCTCGATGTCGCTGAATAAACCTTCCTGGCGCGCCTGGATGCGGTAGCGCTTTACCAGCTCGAGCATCGCCAAAAACGTGACCACCACCTCCAGCCGCGAGGCTCCCTGCTCCAGCAGTGCACGGAACGTGGAGTGTCCCATTACATTCATTGTTCTGGCAATGAGTTCGATCTTCTCGCGAATGGTCACGCGCGGCGCGGCGATGATGACCGCCAGCGGCTGTTTATTCCCTTCTTTTGCAAATGCCTCCTGGGCTGCGGCGACGAGTCGCTCGAGGGTGATGTTCGACAGGTCGAGTTTCGGTTCCACTTTCGGCGGCGGAGCGACGCGCAAAAATGTCCGCAGGTTTGTCTGCTGCCGTTCGTTCAGCCAGCCCCCAATCTCTTTGAAACGCTTATACAACTTCAGCTGGTCGACCAGCGAATGAGCAATGTCCTCTTCGCCCGGCGCGCGAACGGGCGGTCTGGGGAGCAGCGCCTCGGATTTGATCTGCAGCAGTTTCGCCGCGATCACCAGGAAGGCTGAGATTTCATCTGCAACCAGCTTTTCGAGATCTTTGATAGATGCCAGATATTGGTCCGTCACCGCTGCCAGGGAAACAGTCGTGATGTCCAGCTCGGCGCGCTCGATCAGGTCGAGCAGCAGGTCGAGCGGACCCTCGTAGACGGAAGTCCGGACGGTATAGTGCAGCTGGCGTCCCAGCAGATTTTCCATAGGCGAGGAATTATACAATAACTCGTCATTGCGAGGGCGATGCTTTTCGCCCGAAGCAATCTCAAACACAATAATCGGGAGTGAGATTGCTTCGCTCGCTGGCGTTCGCTCGCAATGACGGGTGCGGGTATAATTTTGTCATGCCAAACAAGCTTACTCATCTCGATCAGCAGGGCCGTGCCCGCATGGTGGATGTGGGTCACAAGCCCGAGACAGAACGCATGGCGATCGCGCGCGGTGAAGTCTGGATGAAAAAAGAGACGCTCGACCTGATCCGCGCCGGGCAGATCAGGAAAGGGGATGTGCTGACGGTCGCCCAGATCGCGGGCATCAGCGGCTCCAAACAGACCTCGGAGCTGATCCCGTTATGTCATGCTTTGCCGCTCACCAAAGTGGACGTGGACCTGGCGCTCGACGACTCGCTCCCCGGCGTGGTCATCACCGCGACCGTAAAAACGATCGGCAGGACCGGCGTCGAAATGGAGGCGCTGACCGCGGTCTCGGTTGCCGCGCTGACCGTCTATGACATGGCGAAAGCCGCTGAGAAAACCATGCGGATTCAAAATATCCGCCTGGTCGAAAAACATGGTGGTCAAAGCGGCGATGTGGTGAATGAATAAATTCCCGATTGAAATTCCAGACTGCAAGGTGGAGAGGATTTGAAGATGAAAGGGCAAAAATCATATCTTAATGTTGTTGTTGCAGTTCTGCTCTTATGGCTGATGGCCATCGCCTGCTCGTCATTTGCACCTGTCCCTGCAACGGAGGTCCCTGGCCCAACCGGAAGTATTGTTTATAGTTCCGATGAAAGCGGCAATTTTGAAATCTATCACATGAATATGAACAGTCTCGAGACAGTCCGATTGACAAATAATACTTCTTTTGACACTTTCCCGCTTTACATGTCTCCTGCGCAATTTGGATTTGCCTCGGATCGAAGTGGAAAATATCAGATTTACACCATGGATATGGACGGAGCCAATCAGGAAGCCTGGAAAAAAGGCGATAAACGCATTTTATATACTCCGAGCTTATCGCCCGATGGCAAGAAAATGGCTTACATTGTCCAGGCCAATGATAAGAGTTCGGACCTGTACCTGGCAGATTTCGATGGCAACAACGAGGAACAACTCACCGATGTACGGGGCCTGGAGTGGGATCCGTCATGGTCGCCTGATGGGGAGAGAATAGCGTTTTCTTCTGATGTAGGCGGCGATTTCGAGATCAATGTCATTAACCTGGAGAACCGCCAGATCAGAAAACTCACGGATAATACTTTCTATGACGGCCGTCCGCGCTGGTCCCCGGACGGAACGCAAATTTTGTTTGAGTCAGATCGAGATGGCGATTGGGAACTTTACGTCATGGAGACCGATGGTGGAAATGTAAGGGCAATTACGGAAAACGGCACGGGCGATTGGCTGGCGAGCTGGTCTCCGGATGGGAATTGGATTGTATATGTCTCGAATCACGATGGAGACGATGAGATTTGCATTGTTGGTGTGGATGGTAAGGATCAGCGGAAATTAACAAATAATACTGCCCAGGACCAGTTCCCGGCGTGGGTACCCTAGGATAAACAAATGGATTATCAATCGATTAACCTGCAAGAGAAGCTAACCAAGTTCTCCGAGCACTGGTCTCCCAGGATCATTGCGCAGATGAACGATTATCATTTCAAGGTCGCCAAAATCCAGGGAGAATTCATCTGGCACGATCACCCGGAAACGGATGAAGTCTTTATCGTGTTGAAGGGCCGGCTTGAAATTCAGCTCCGCGAGGGGAGTGTCGTTTTGAATGAAGGTGAGATGTTCGTAGTTCCGAAGGGAGTGGAGCACAAACCCGTTGCAGCGCAGGAATGTCACATCCTGCTGGTGGAACCTGCCGGTACGGTTAACACCGGTGAGGTCGTCAATGAAAGGACGGCTGCAAACGACGTCTGGATATAGGAAGCCATGAACCGCGTAAAGCTTTTGTTTTTTGCCACACTCCGCGACCGCGCCGGGACAAAGTCGATGGAGCTGGATATCCCCGCCGATCTCACGGTGCAGGGATTGAAGGATAAGATCTCGGATGAATATCCGAATCTCAAAGATTCGATGTCGAGTGTGATCATCACCATCGATCGCGAGTATGCCTCTGATGAGGCTGTCATTCCGCCGAACGCGGAGCTGGCGCTGTTCCCGCCTGTGTCGGGAGGATGATGTAGGGGCGACCCTTGTGGTCGCCCAGGGCAGGGACGAGCCCAGCCCCTGCATAAAATGTATGGAATTCCCAACCGTTTTCTCCATTACCGAAGATGAAATCGATCTGAACGACCTGCTGGCAAAGATCACTTCGACCAGCACGGGCGCGGCTGCCATCTTTACCGGCATGGTGCGCGGGACAACGAGTCGCGGCGCTGCACATGAGACGGAGTATCTTGAATACGAAGCCTATGTCCCCATGGCGGAAGAGAAGATGAAGCAGGTTGCGCAGGAGATCCGGGCGCGCTGGCCCACCGTCGAAGGGATCGCCATTGTACAGCGGATCGGCAAACTCTTTCCGAAGACGCCGACCGTTCTGATCGCGTGTACCGCCGCGCACCGCGATACGGGCGTCTTCGAAGCCGCGCGGTACGGGATTGACCGGTTGAAGGAAATCGTGCCGATTTGGAAGAAGGAAGTCAGTCCGGGTGGTGAATTCTGGGTGGAGGGGGAATACTTCCCAAAGCCGGGGGAGTAGGCGCCTCGAAGCGGAAGCAACTGGCGGCTGCGCGTGCAAAGTCCCTGAATGGGGAAGCGTGACTTGCAGGCACATTTGGGGTTCTCTATACAGCAAAGTTCAAAATTTATCTCGATGCGAGGAATACATGGAACGAGTTGTCATCACAGGGATGGGGACCGTGAATCCGCTTGGATTGACGGTGGAGGCAAGCTGGAAAAGTGCGATCCATGGCGTCTCGGGCGTGGGACCCATTACATTATTTGATCCTGCCGCGTTGAATGTACATTTTGCAGCCGAGGTCAAGGGGTTCGAGCCTGACCGCTATATGGACCCGAAGGAAGCGCGGCGGCGTGATCGCTTCGAGCAATTGGGCGCCGCCGCGGCAAAAGAGGCGGTTGCCAGCTCCGGGCTGGAGGTCACCGAAGCGAATTCGGGCAGGATCGGTGTGCTGGTTTCATCGGCAATCGGCGGGCTTAAATCTCTGCAGGATGCAGTGCTTACGAATTACACAGAAGGACCGCGCCGGGTCAGCCCGTTTTTGATTCCCATGCTGATGCCGAACGGCGCGGCCGGCATGATCGCGATCGATTATCAGATCAAAGGACCCTGCTTTTCCGTCGCTTCGGCCTGCTCCTCGGGCGCAGACGGGATCGGCACGGCGCTGTTGATGTTAAAAGCCGGTATGATCGATGCGGCGCTGGCAGGTGCGGCAGAAATGACCATCTGCCCCGTGGGTGTTGCTGCGTTTGACCGTATCGGAGCGATGTCGCGCCGCAATGACGATTATTCGATGACGCCTCAACCTTTTGACAAGAACCGGGATGGGCTGGTGATGGGGGAAGGCGCAGCGGTGCTCGTGCTGGAGACCGAGTCTCATGCGAAGAGGCGCGGCGCGAACATCCTTGCCGAACTTGCCGGCTATGGCGCGACGTCAGATGCCTATCACGTCACGGCGCCGCACGAGAATGGGACCGGGGGGGCAGCTGCCATACGCATGGCGCTGGATTCTGCAAAAGCAACGGTGGATGATCTGGGCTATATCAACGCACACGGGACGGCGACGCAATTGAATGACCAGTCGGAGACCCGCGCCGTCAAAGCCGCGTTTGGCGAGAAAGCTTATCAGATCCCGATTTCTTCAACCAAATCCATGACGGGGCATATGATGGGCGCGACGGGCGCGCTGGAGGCGATCTTCTGCGTCCAGGCGGTGCGCCAGGGCATCCTGCCGCCGACGATTCACTACGAGACGCCTGATCCCGAATGTGACCTGGATTACATCCCGAACGAGGCACGCGAGAAAAAGATTGATCTGGCGCTCAGCAATGCCTTTGGTTTCGGCGGGCACAACGCCGTGCTGGCGATCCGGAAATATAGCTAATCAGAGAGAAAATCTAACCGCCAAGGGCGCAAAGATCGCGAAGAAAAACCGCTTAAATCTTCGCGTTCTTAACGTGCTTCGCGGTTCGATGGTCTTCTCAAGTTCTTCACAGTTATCCATCTTAGCCGCGAATCCGCACGAATTTACGCGAAAACTTAAACCATTCGCGAAGAATCGCGTAAATCCGCGGCTCCAATTCCGACCTTGAGAAAGCCATGTGCGCGGTTCAAATTGGCTTGTGAATATGGAAAATGCGTGCTATAATCCGCCGTCGCGTCACAAGAAATCATACTCCAGGTGTAAGGAAGATAGACAATGGCAGATGTTATCAAGGCTCTCGAAGCCAAACAGAATGAAAAAATTCCCGCCGTGAAAGCTGGCGATAACGTCAGTGTGCACGTCAAGATCAAAGAAGGCGATCGCGAACGCATTCAGGAGTTCAAGGGCACTGTGATCCGCATGCGCAAGGGCGGCAACGATCAGTCCATTACCGTACGCCGCATGGCTTCCAACGGCATCGGCGTCGAGCGCACGTTCCTGCTGCGCTCCCCGCGTGTGGATAAGGTGGTGGTCGAGCGCCATAGCCAGGTCCGCCGGGCACAGCTCTATTTTATGCGCGGCCGCACAGGCAAATCCGCCCGCCTCAAACAGAAGTTCGATTAATTCTGCACATCAGACCCTAAGGGTTGCCAAAGCCCTTAGGGTCTTTTTGTTTTGTCACCCTCCCCAAATCCATCACCAGAACAAAACAGATTAAGGAAAATCTGCTGTGCAGACCTGGCGAGACCTGGTGGGGCTATAATCATGAATATGCCTCCAGGACGATCCAATCCAAAAACGATGCATCAGGATACTGACTAACAATGCCATCCCCAACCTCACCCATCGGTATCTTCGACTCCGGCGTGGGCGGGATCTCCGTCCTGCGCGCGATCCGCGAGCAGATGCCCGCAGAGTCGGTTAGCTACTTCGGCGACCAGGGACATGTTCCATACGGCTCGCGCTCGCTGGAGGAAATCCAGAGTTTCTCCGAGGCAATCACACGGTTTTTGCTGGAGCACGAGGCGAAGATCATCGTTGTGGCTTGCAATACTGCTTCCGCTGCCGCGCTGAAGTATCTGCGCGAGAAATTCCCTGATGTTCAATTCGTGGGTATGGAGCCGGCGGTCAAGCCGGCGGCGGAACATACACACACTGGCAAAGTCGGCGTGCTGGCAACGCCTGCCACATTCCAGGGCGCCCTCTACGCTTCTGTCGTCGAGCGATTTGCGAATGGAGTGGAATTATTCCAAAGCACCTGTCCCGGCTTGGTGCAACAGATCGAACATGGAAACTTACATGGTAGAGAAACACGTCGAATTCTGGAAGAGGCGCTCCTGCCCATGCTCGAAAAAAATATCGATACGGTCGTGTTGGGATGCACCCACTATCCGTTTGTGATTCCCCTCATCCAGCGGATCGTGGGAGACGCAAAGCGTGTCCGGGTGATCGACCCCGCTCCTGCCGTGGCGCGGCAGACCGGGCGTCTGCTCGAGGCGGAAGGGATGAGGAACCTGTCCGGGCAGCGGGGTGATGTCAGGTTTTACACTTCAGGTGATCCCGAGGCGCTCCGGTCCCTGTTACCGATGCTGCTGGGGGAGATGGGTGATGTTGCAGAAGTCAAGTGGTCGAATGGTCATGTAGTCAGGTAGTCGAGTGGTCATGTAGTCGAGTGGCTTTGACTATCGAACTATCTGACTACTGGACTATAACGCCGACGCCAGCATCAAGCCGAAGATCGCAATAATGACCCCCAGATGCAAAAATAAATTACTTTCCGTGATCGCGTTTGGCCCGAGGACCAGCGACAGGATGAAATTGAGGATTACCAGCAAAATGCCGGTGAATGGTAAGAGACCCTTGCGATGCGCGAAGTAATTGGATGCGTCGTCGACCAGCTTCGAAAGCCATTTCATAGTTCTGCCTCTTCTTCGGGTTCATGATGATTTGGCGCAGAGACCTGCCAGCCGTTGAATTGCGCCAGCAGGCGTCCGGGAATGCGTCCCTGCATGACGACACCGCCGCGCCCATGTTCGATCCGCTCGACCTGCCCGGCTTCGTGGAACAGGGAGATCAGCGCGCCCTGCTGATAGGGGAGCCGCACCTGGATCGGTGTGTACGTTTCGTAAAGTTCCTCTTGGACAAGCTCCAGCAGGTCTTCGATGCCGTTTCCCTTCAATGCCGAAATCGTGACAGCCTTCGGAAAACCGCTCACGGCCTCCCTGGCGGACTCCGGGTCACGCAGCTGGTCCACCTTGTTCAGCGCGGTGACCGTCGGGATGTGGTGCGCGCCGAGTTCGTCCAACGTCTGTTGAACCGACTCGAACTGGTTGAGCGCGTTGGCATGGGAAATATCCACAACATGCAGAAGCAGGTCCGCCTCGATGATCTCCTCCAGCGTTGCATGGAACGATTCGACCAGCGTCGTCGGCAGTTTCTGAATAAAGCCAACGGTATCGGTAAAGAGAGCCTGATAGCCGCCGGGCAGTTCCACGCGGCGGGTCGTCGGGTCGAGGGTGGCGAACAACTGGTCGGCGACGTACACATCCGATTTCGCGATCTTATTCAGGAGCGTAGACTTGCCTGCGTTGGTATACCCGACCAATGCGACCGTTGGAATGCGGGCGCGTTTGCGCTGGGAGCGGTAGCGCTCGCGATGGGCGCTCACTTTTTCCAGTTCTTTTTTGAGATGTGAGATGCGTTTGCGGATGACGCGTTTGTCCACTTCCAGCTGCGTTTCACCGGGTCCGCGCAAGCCTACGCCGCCGGTCGAGCCGGCGCGTCCGCCGCCGCCGCCAGCCTGTCGCTCGAGGTGCGTCCATTGACCGGTGAGGCGCGGCAGATAATATTCATACTGCGCCAGCTCCACCTGGAGCATGCCCTCGCTGGTGTGAGCATGCTGCGCAAAGATATCAAGGATCAGCGCGGTCCGGTCCAGCACCTTCACATTGCGGCCCAGCTCTTCCTGTAATTCACGCTGGTGGCGCGGGGAAAGCTCGTCGTCGAAAATGACAACCTGCGACAGTGTCTCTTCCACGAGGCTTTTCAGCTCCTCCACTTTGCCGGGACCGATGTAGGTCTTCACATGCGGGCGATCCAGCTTTTGAGTCAGTTCACCGACCACATCAAGTCCGGAGGTATCGGACAGCAAAGCCAGTTCGGTCAGGGAGTCTGCCAGAGGCAGAAGCGATTTCTGACCATAGAGTTCCACGCCGACGAGGAACGCGCGCTCGCGCGGCGGATTGGTGGGTTGAGGGAATTTTTTAGCCATTATTTTTCATAGTTTTATGGTGGTCGAGTAGTGGCACCCCAGTGCCACGTATCGAGACCACTTGTCAACAAAAGTATTCTTGTAACATGGTGGTCTCGATACGAGCGAGACGCTTCGCGCACTCGCTCTACTCGACCACCGTTTTGTCGTTGTTTTTCCCAAGTGTATCAAATAACTTTGCCATCCTGGGATCGGACGACTCGGTACGAGCCGGGATCAGGATGTGGAACGTCGACCCGGGATTTGCCTTCTCGTCGTGACCTTTGGACTCGACCCAGATGGAGCCGCCATGCGCTTCGAGAATGCCGCGTGCAATCGGAAGTCCCAACCCCGGACCGCCGCCCTTGAACTTCGTCTTTCCGCTGGAGTGCAATCCCACGTTACCCAGCTGGCCAAACTTTTCGAAGATGATTGCCTGGTCTTCCAGAGAAATGCCGATGCCCGTATCCCGGACGACCACTTCGATAAAGCCCGGCAGAGGCCTGCCATCAATCGTGATTGTGCCGCCGTCGGGCGTATATTTTATCGCGTTGTTGAGCACATTTCGCAGAGCCTGCATGATACGCGCCGCATCGACATAGATCCATTGTTTGTTCCCATCGAAGTCTTTGATGTCCATCGTCAATTTCCGGCTGCGCGTTGTTTTCTCGACTTCGAGACAGAGCGCCTCCATCATTTGAGCAATCTGCATCGGCTGGAAGTTCAACTGGAGCAGGTTGTTATCGATCATCGAAACGTCGATCATGTCATCGACGATCGAACGCAGGCGGTCGATACCGGTGTTCATCCCGGTCAACAGGCTGCCCAGGTTCGTGGCTGTGCCTTGCTGGAGCAGGTCATCCATCATGGAGGCGTACCCCTCGATCAACGTGATGGGGGTCTTTAGCTCATGTGCCGCGACGGAGATAAAAGCCGACTTGCTTTTATCGACGCGCTCCATGCGGCGCTGGACCTTCTCCATTTCACTGCTGAAATGTGCCACCCGGGTCTCCATCTCATAACGCGCCACCACTTCGAGTCCATAGGTATAGATTGGAATGACCGTTGCCAGGAGGTCCAGAGCCTGCTGTTTCGTCAGCGTCTCGCGCGCCACTTGAATGGTCAGGGCGATCATGCGGTTGATCAAAAATGAAACTTGATAGGGTTTCTCTTCGAGATCCGTCTCCGTGGAGGATTTTGCCCAATCGAGCAGGATGGAATCCATCCATGCCAGGTCGCCGGTGGTGATGGATTGCTGGAGCAGGTCAAAGAATCGCTCCAGTTGCTGCTCGAAGTCCGCCCGCACTTCCGCGCCGCGCGCCATCTCCTGCCCGACGCGTTTCATCCAGGCAGGGCGGATTTTGGCAAGCACTTTCTGAATGGGAGTGGCTGCGGTTTTCCTCGGCATGGATCTCTTTGGTTTTCGTGTAGTCAAATTGGAAAGACCTCACAACCATGAAACTACCGAACTACTCAACTACTCAACTCCTGAACTACCAAACTACTCAACCATTTTATCAGGGTTGCTCGCTCTGTTGGATGATCCAGGCGCGCAGCGTCTCTCCCACGGCTTGCAGGCTTTCTGCGGAAACCTTATCCGGCGTATCCTGCACAGTGTGCCAGTAGGGATAGTCGAAGTCGATAATATCCACCGCGGGAATGCCTGCCTCCAGGAACGGTGTATGATCATCGATCATGGAATGCTTGTAATCGGGAATGAACTTGCTTTCGTACCCCAGCGTCTTTGCCACTCCCCAGATTTCGTCGGTCAGACCGGGATTTGAGTTGCGTTCCTTGTAAATGTTCAAGTCTGCGTCGCCGATCATATCCACAATGATCGCGGCGCGCGGCTGGATGGGATTGTTCCTGACGAACTCGCGCGAGCCCAGGATCCAGTCCCAGCCCTCGATGCGCCCGTTGTCTTCGGCGTCGAAGAAAACCAGCCAGACGGGAACCGTCTCTTTGGGCAGGGAACGCGCCAGCTCGAGCAATACCGCGACGCCCGAGGCGCCGTCATTGGCGCCGGGAACAAAGCTGGTATGCTGGGCAGGATCGGGGTCGCTATCTGCAAACATACGCGTATCGTAATGGGCGCCGATGATGATCTGCGGCGGCTCGTTGCCTCTCTTTGCAACGATATTCTGAATCGGATGTCCCAGCGCCTCCGATTCCTGGACTTCGACCTGCCAGCCCGCTTTGACGAGTTCCTCGCCGATCCATTTGCGGACGCTGGTATGGCCCTCCGACCCGGGCACGCGCGCCCCGAACGCGACCTGAGTCTGCACGTCCGCGTAGGCGCGCTGACCGTCGAACATAACGGGAGCAGCTTCCGGCGGAGGGCGAAGCGCATACCAGGCGGCCGCACCCATCAGGAAAAGTCCAAGGATCAGCAGAAAAAATGCTCTGGTTCTTTTCGTCACGCTTCGATTTCGCTCCCTTTGCTCACCTTATTCAGCGCGAGCTGCAAATCTCCAAGCGCGCGTTCGGCATAGGCTTTGCCGCGTTCCCGCTTTCCGATTTTCGTTGTTAACTCCAATGGCGGCAGAATCCCAAAGTTGGCTTTCATCGGCTGGAAATCCTTGAGATCGGCGTGTGTCACATAATGACACAACGCGCCGAGCATGGTCGTCGGCGGGAGTGTGATCGGCTCTTCGTGATGATGCAGGCGCGCCGCATTCATGCCCGCCAGCAGGCCTGTCGCAATGTTGCCCATGTAACCCTCGACACCGGTGATCTGGCCGGCGAAGAAAAGATCATCCCGCCCGATGTACTGCAGCGTGGGGCGTAAGAGCTTTGGCGAGGCGATGAAGGTGTTGCGATGCATTTGTCCGTACTGCATGAACTCGGCATTTTCCAAACCGGGAATGCGACGGAAGACACGCTTCTGTTCAGGATACTTGAGGTTGGTCTGGAACCCCACGAGATTGTAGAGACTGCCAGCCAGATTATCCTGACGGAGCTGCACGACCGCGTAGGGACGTTTGCCGGTGCGCGGATCTTTGAGTCCGACCGGTCGCATGGGACCAAAAGCCAGTGAATCGACCCCGCGTTCGGCGATGATCTCCACTGGCAGGCAGCCTTCGAAGAAGTGACCGGCTTTCACGCCGCTTTTGATCGCCTCTTCGAAGGCGCGCAGTTCGATCCGCTCCGCGTGCAGGAGCGCCTCGACAAACCGGTGATATTCCTCTTTTGTGAACGGGCAGTTGATGTAATCGCCTTCCTCCTGTGCGCCTGTGCCATAGCGCGAGGCGCGAAATGCGATGTTCATGTTGATGGAGTCAGCCTGGATGACGGGCGCAATCGCGTCGAAGAAAAAGAGATGCTCCTCACCGCTCAGTGCCGCGATGGACTCGGATAGAGCAGGAGAGGTGAGCGGTCCGCTCGCAATGATCGTCAGGGTATCCGGCACCTGCCGCACTTCCTCGCGAACGACTTCGATCCTGGGGTGTTTTTCTACCCGTTCGGTGACGAGGCGCGCGAAAAGCTCGCGGTCCACGGCAAGAGCGCCGCCCGCAGGCAGGGAGGCGCTTTCCGCGCATTCGAGCAGTAGCGAGCCGAACATTCGCAGTTCGTTTTTGAGCACGCCCGAAGCGCGGTCAGGGAGGTTGGAGCCGAGGGAATTCGAACAAACGAGCTCCGCCAGGTCGTGAGTCTGATGCGCTCCCGTTTGCACCATCGGGCGCATTTCGTACAGGCGAACTTTGAGCCCGCGTTGGGCAGCCTGGTAGGCGGCTTCACTTCCAGCCAGCCCGCCGCCGATTATTGCGCAGCACGTAGCAAAATCTGTCATCAATTTATTTTACCATCTGGGTTGCCAACCCTATTCACCGCGGAGAACACCAAGTCCATAGAGAAAAACACGGAAAAAGCCCTGTGTTCTCCGTGGTGAGAAATGTTCAGCCCGGCTTTTTGTGGACCATTCTCGCAAGGTGACTGTTAACTGCCGATGCATGTCTCTGCTGTATAATTAATTGCAGTATGCCCAATCACGCAGCGGTTGAAAGCCAACTAAAGGAAGCCAGTCAGCTGACGAATACAGTCTGGGCGGCGCTGGTGGAACGCGAGGCGGGAAAGTGGCGCGTGCTCGCCAACCACCATCTCGCAAAGAAAACTCATCCTGCTTTGGTGAAATTCCTCAGCAAGCCCGAGGTTGATTCCTGGCTGTGCGGCGCCCTGAGTGGCGGACAGAGCCGTTCCGTCTCCCTGCCCGCTTCCAGCCAGTTGAGTACAGGCAGGTTATTTGCGTTTCCGCTGCCCAGTGTATCCCAGGTTGTGCTGGCGGGAGCCGGTCACTTGACCAATGAGGCGCAGCGTCTCTGGCGTCTGGTCGTTTCCGGGATGCAAACCGAAACACCCGCTTCCGACGTATCTGCCTCCTCCTCCGTCGCGGCTTCCCTGCTCGTGCCGGATTTGGATTCGGAAAATCCCTACGACCTGCCGCGCGCGCTGGACCGGGCTCTCGCCTCTTTTGTCCGCCTTGTTTCTGTGCAGGGGGCCTGGCTTGCCATTTGCCGGGGCGACTCTTTGGAAGTCCATGCAGAGTGGAATGCTCCAGCCTGCGCAGACCTGGTCCTGTCTTTGGAGGGGAACACGATCCTGCGCCGCCTGAGCCGCAACCTGACCCCGATGGTCCTTCCGCGCGACGGTCCGCTCTGGGCTGAAATCCCGCACAAGGGCTTGAAAGCGAGTACGAAGATCTGGACCTGTGTGCCGCTGATCATTGGGCAGCGGCTGATCGGCGTGCTGACGTTATGGCGCAGCGCGGCTTTCAAAAGCGATGAGTGGAATCGCCTGATCGACCTGGCGACACAGATCGCCCCGGCGATTGAAACGATCATTACGTTCGCGGAAATGGCGGGTCACTTGCGCCGCCTGGCAACGCTGAACGATTTTGCCCTGACGATTTCTTCGGGCCGCAGCCTGGACCAGATCGCGCGCCGCATGTTTGCCCTGCTCTCGCGCGCCTTTGGCACCGAGCTGATCGTGCTGTACCTGCTTTCCTCTGATGATCGTTTGTTGAGTGAATACCGCGTGGTCGAAGGCAACATGATTTCCACCGTGCAGAACGCGGCGGACCACAAGATTGCACCCCTGCTTTCCATCCATCAGCGAGTCCGACTGGGTGAGGTCGATGCGGATGTGCGCCTGCCGTTGTATGATAAAGTATCCTCCGGGCTGTATGTCCCTTTGCGGTTTCAAAGCCAGACCATTGGCATTCTATGTATCGAAAGCCTGAGAAGTGAAGCCTTCGACTTGTACGATGAAAGCCTGATGATGGTGATTGCCAGTCATCTTGCCAGCCTGGCAGATTACACCCGCCTGCGTGAGGAAGCGGAAGGACGTGCCCGTAACCTTGGACTGATCCATGAGGTTGTCCAGCAGGTCATCGGCCTGACCGATCCGCGTGCAGTGGCTGAGATCACGTCCGACCTGCTGGCGCGTTACTTCGCGTATGAGCTCTGCTCCGTCTTCATCGCGGATGAAAACGGCGACCTGACCATCGGCGGCTTCGGCGGCACAAGCCAGAATGTCGTCAGGCGCGCCATGAAATCATTTGAATACCCGGTCAGCGGCGGGATCACGGGCATCGTGTTCGAGACCGGCGAGAGCATGGTGGCCAACGATGTTTTGCAGGACAGCCGCTACCGTTCGGTCAAAGGCTGGCAGGCCGGTTCGGAAATGTGCGTGGCGATCCGCGAAGGTGAAAAGATCCTGGGCATCATCGATGTGCAAAGCAGTTCGCAAAATGCCTTCACACATAATGACTTCATCGCGCTTGAATCGCTGGCGGGCATTCTTGCCAGTGTGATTACCAGTGCCGATCAATATCAGCGATTGCAGATTACCATTAGCCAGCTCCGTTCGACACAGGTGGAGTTGCGCGCCCGCATGGAGGCGCAGCGCGACGCGGAGAACCGCCTAGTCCAGGCGGCAAAACTGGCGGCGGTCGGCGAGATGGCAGCCGGCATCGCGCATGAGCTGAACAATCCCCTGACCTCCGTCACAGGCTTCGCGGAATTGGCGCTGGACTCCATCCCAAAGGATAGCGAAACCCGCAAAGACCTGGAGATCGTGATGCGTGAAGCGACCCGGGCGCGGGATGTGGTGCGCAGATTGCTCGATTTCGCGCGGCAAAGCGAAAGCACGCGGGCGCGCGCCTCGCTGAATGCCGTGATCGAAGATGTAGTGGCGCTGAGCCGTCACTTGATTCACACGAGCGGGGTGGCATTGAAACTTGAGCTTGAAAAAGACCTGCCATGGGTGCTGGCAGATTCAAACCAGATGAAGCAGGTCCTGCTGAATCTGGTTCACAACGCGCTGCAAGCCATGCCTTCCGGTGGCGAGATGATCATTTCGACCCAGTCAGCCGTGCGTGCCGGACGTGATTGGATCATGGTCTCTGTGGGTGATACCGGCGTCGGGATCCCGCACCTCGAGCTCAGCCGTATCTTCGAACCGTTCTATACCACAAAAGGCGACCAGGGTGGAACGGGTCTGGGACTCTCGGTTACCTACGGAATCGTTACAGATCATGGCGGACAGATCGAGGTCCAAAGCGAGCCTGGCGTTGGATCAAAATTTACAGTCTGGTTGCCTCAATAGCATCAGGGAAGTATGGAATCACTTTCAATCCTTGTCGTTGACGATGAACCCGGTATTGCGTTGTTGTGCAAACGCATCCTGAGCCGCGCTGGCTATGATGTCATCTCCGAAACAGATCCGCGCGCCGCGATCGAGCATCTTCAGCAGATGCACGTGGACCTGCTCTTGGTCGATATTCGCATGCCGGAAGTGGATGGCTTCGATGTGATCTCGCGCGCCCAGATGGTCCAGCCGGATGTTGCCACGCTGGTCATGACCGGCTTCGGCACTGTGGAGACAGCCATCCGCGCCCTGCGCCAGGGGGTGGATGGCTTGCTTTTGAAGCCATTCAACAAAAGCGAAGAACTACTCCAGGCTGTGCAGCAGGCGCTGGACGATAACCAGCGCAAACGGGACACTGCCCGTGTCCTGGCTCTGCGGCCGCTCTTCAATGTCACGGAAACGCTCTTTGCGGAGACCGATCGTGACCGTCTTCTCGAACTGATCGTCAATGCCGTTTGCGAACACCTCCATTGCTCGAACGTGGCATATTATCAGGTGGAAAACGGGAATGTCTCTGTCGTCGCGCGGCGTGGCAATGTCTTTCAGTTGGATGGAAACAATTTCGCCACACAGCTTGTCGGCCGTGTCGATGCCGATGGGGACCCGATCGTGATCAACGCCACAGGCCCGGGGGAGGCGGACGCGCAGGCGCTTCTCTCCACGCTCGGGCTTGGTTCGGCGATCCTGATCCCGGTCGCGCGTTCCAATCTGCACAGCGTATTGTTTGCCGCCCGCGATGCCGGGGGCCCGGCGCGGGCCTTCCGCGGCTCGGACCTGGAGATGTTCTTCGTCTTGGCGCGCCAGGCGGTGGTTGCCATGGAAAATGCGCGCTTGTACGAAGACCTGCGCGCCTATGTCCGCCGCGTGGAGGAATCCCAGGCGGCGCTCTTGCGCGCCGAAAAGATGGCGGCCGCCGGGCGCCTGACGGCCTCGATTGCGCACGAAGTCAATAATCCGCTGCAATCTGTGCAGAATTGTCTGCATCTGGCAGGGCGTGAAGATATGGTGCCTGAAAAGCGCAAGGAATATTTCGATCTTGCCCAGAATGAGCTCGAACGTTTGATGAAAACCATGCACCGCATGCTTGATTTTTATCGGCCGGGCGCCGTCAAAGTGGAGCAGGTGGATACCCTGGAATTGCTGCAGCACGTACTCAGCCTGGCTTCCCAGCAGCTCAGCCAGCGGCGTATCGAGGTAAAGAAGGATCTCCCCGAATCGCTTCCGGTGATTTACGCAGTGAGCGGTCAGATCCAGCAGGTCTTTTTGAATTTGATCCTGAATTCACTGGATGTCATGCCCACCGGCGGCGAATTAAGAATCGCTGCCCGTGCGCTGGATGGCGGTGTGGAAATCACTTTTCATGATACAGGTCCCGGAATCCCCGAGAGCCGCCGCAATGACATCTTTGAACCTTTCTTCAGCACAAAGGAAGGCGGCACGGGTCTTGGGCTGACCGTGAGTTACAATATCGTCACTGCACATGGCGGCACGCTCGATCTTGTGAATGGACCCGAGCCTGGTGCCTGTTTTCGATTATTCTTGCCCAGTGGAGATAAGCAATGAAGTCAAACATCCTTGTTGTTGATGATGAGCCGGTTGCCCGACAATCCCTGACCGATATTCTTCGGCTCGAGGGCTATACAGTGAACTCGGTGCCAAACGGCCAGGCGGCAGTGGAATACGTCCGCACGCACCCTGTCGAATTGATGATCGTTGACCTCCGCATGCCAGGTATGGATGGGTTGGAAGTTGTTCAGGTGGTCAATCAAATTTCACCGGAGACAGAAGTGGTCCTGTTGACTGCTTTTGGGACCACCGAAACTGCCATTCAGGCGCTGCGTCTGCGCATCCACGATTATTTGCTCAAGCCGGCCCCGCCGGCGGCGGTGATGAATAGTATCAAGAAAGGACTGGCGCGTCGCGAGGCGCGGCTCAAGCGACGCGGCGGACCCTCGGCTGTGAATGTCGATGAGGGGATAGCGGAATTCTCTTTGCAGGATGGCACGCACATTGACCTTTCGCGCAGGCAGGTCCGCAAGAACCAGCAGGTTGTCCATTTGACGCCAGCCGAAGGGCGTTTGCTGCGTGTGTTGATCGAAAATCCGGGACGCGTTTATTCGCATCGCGAGCTGGTCCTGCTGGTTCAGGGCTATGACACTTCCCAGCGCGAAGCTCCTGAAATTCTGCGCCCTTTGGTGAGCAGACTGCGGCACAAGCTGGAGGCGTTCCCCACGCTTTCGGACCAGATCCTCAGTGTGCGTGGGACAGGTTATTTATACGAAGGGGAAAAGTCGTAGTTCGGTAGTTTGGTAGTTGGGCAGTTTAGTAGTTTGGTAGTTGACGGGTCTATTCGTGTTTATAAAAATCTGCCGGGAAATCAGGTGGCTGCAGCCATCCCAACAAGCCATGAGCGTGCTTGGGGTGGGAGGGCGGCGCCTCGAACCAAACCAGGAGAAGGCTCAGGCTTAATCCGGCGGTTCCAACCCACTGCCACGCCGTCAGGCTTTCGCCGAGCAGCAGATAGCTGAACGTGATTGCCACGAGCAATTCCCCCAGTCCCAGCAGCGCGGTCTGCATGCCGCCAATGTGTTTCACTCCGAGGAAGAGCAGCAGCCGGGAGAAAAAAGTAACGGCTGTCAGTCCGAACACAGGCAGCCAGGGAGCGTTTTCCGGCGGCAGGCTTCGATCAAAAAGGAGATAAGCCGGTACGACGATCAAGCTCATGGCAAGCAGGGTGTACACTGTCACAGTGGGCGCCGGAACATCATAGAGCACACGTTGATTGATGGGGAGATGGAGTGCATACAAAGCCGCCGCGATCAGCATAAATACCACCCCCACTACGTCGATGCTTCCAGCTTGTGTGCTTGTCAGCAAAAATGTCGAGACGCCGGCGATGATGATCCGCAAGCCGGTTAATTTCGAAGGTGTCTGTTTATCCAGCTGGAGCCAGAGAGCCACGAAGAACGGGTAAAGTGCGTAAAGCATCTGCGCAACGCTGGCGTTCAGCTTGCTCAGCCCAATATAGTAAAAAATCGAGCCGACCCCATTGATGGCTCCGGCCAGCAGGCAGCCCAAAAGACCCGCGGGGTAAATATAAAGAATCCGGCGCTTGAATACCGCGATGATGATCACCAGTAGCAGGGCAGCCATACTCGTCCGCAGTGCTACGACAGTCAGCGGCGAAAATTTGCCTACACCCATGGCGGCTTTGCCGAAGACTGGCGCTAATCCAAGAAATAGAGCAGAGACTAGCGCAGCATTGATGCCGGTGTTTCGACCTTTGTGCATGGTATGGATACCTGTTTACCTCAAATAACAACGACGGGCAGCGGCAACGCCCGTCGTTGTTGCTAGGGACCGTTAATGCTCCTGTTGCCGGGGTATTCTATCGGATGAGTGCACGTACTTCTTCCAGAAATTCATCGTTCAGGAAGTCGCCTTTCAGCATCAGCGATTGGATCTGCCCTTGCAGCCGGCTCTTCTCATCCACGGTCAGTTCTTTTGCGGTCGCGACGATGACCGGGATGTTCGCGGTTTTCGGGTCGCTGCGCAGGACATCCAGCACGGCAAAGCCATCGATCTCGGGCATCATCAGGTCGAGGATCACCAGGTCGGGAAGTTCCCTGGTGATCAATTCGATCGCTTCGCGTCCGCTCGTGGCTTCGAAGATCTCGAAATCTCCCTGCGACTGGAGAATGCGTCGGATGAGGCGCCGCGCCTCGGAGGTGTCATCCACCACCACAACGCGCGGGAACCGATTCGGCGTCACGTTGTTGAGGGCAGAAAGCAGACCTTCCTGCGGGATCACGGCCTGTGCTGCCTTTTCGCGCAGATCCACGTCGCGCGTCCAGCCCTCGCCGAAAAGGAATTGCTCCGCCGGCATCGTGTGACCTGTGCAATTGACTACCACTGTGTCCGTTGATTTGATAGTCCCCGCACGCACAAGTTTGAAAAGACCGGCAAACGCCACGGCGGCGGCTGGTTCTGCCGAGATGCCCTCCATCTTTGCCAGAACGTGCATAGCCCGGAAGGACTCCTCGTCTGTCACACTCTCAAATACGCCATGCGTTTCATTGACCTGCTTTCGCAGCATGACATACGTTCTCCCCGGATCGCCCGTGGCAAGCGTTTCGATGCGTGTCTTCGGGGAAAGGACCGGTTCTGCTTTTTCAAGACCCTTTTTCCAGCTTTCCACCATGGGTGCACAACCCTCCGCTTGGATGGGTGCTAGGGCCGGGATGCGATCGACCATGCCGAGCTGCCGCAGTTCACCAAACCCTTTATAAACACCCAGCGGTCCCATGCCGCCGCTGACCGACTGAACATACCAGTCAGGGGTGCGCCACTTTGGCGAGTCGTCGGTTGAACCGGGAGGGGCACCCTGCAGCATGGTCAATTGTTCGGCAATCTCGAACGCAAGCGTCTTCATCGATTCGACTGCTGTGATGGTGCGTGCGCCCATGTCCTGATAGAGACCACGCTGGCGTGCGAATTCTGCCGCGACCTGCTTGGCTTGGTCGTAGGAACCGGTGATTTTTACCACCTGGCTCCCGTACAAAGCGATCTCCCGCATCTTGACCCCGGGGACGAGGCTGGTGACGAAAGCCCAGAGCTTGATCCCTGCCCGGGCCGCGTACGCCGAGAGTGAGATCGCCACATTGCCGGTGGAGGCAGCGACCATTTCGGTAATGCCCCCCTCCTTGAGCGCGGCAATCGTGACGGCGGCCTGCCGGTCTTTGAAGGAATGGGTGGGACCCTGCCTTTCATCCTTGATGAAGAGATTTGGCAATCCCAGCATCATCCCCAGGTTTACCGCCTGGATGAGTGGCGTGCCTCCTTCACCCAGCCTGATGATGGGATTTGGAGTGTGAATTGGCAGCAGTTCCTGGTAACGCCATAGATCGAAAGGACGATTCTTGATCTGCGCTGGGAACGTCTTTCCCACTTCCGCCATATCGTATTCTGCTTCACGCCATTGACTGCTGCAATTCGGACAATGCGTGGAACTGGGCATGAATGGCGCGGCATGACCACAGTCTAAACACCTGATTACAAATGACATATCGTATCCTGTTAGAAGCAATCCGGCTTTATGAACCGAATTGCTTCAATGCGTTTTCGATGCTGGCGATTAACTGACCCTCGTTAAGCGAGCCCTTGGTGATTAGCCGTTGTCCGAAGGCATTCAATTGTTCCTTTTGTTCATTCGTCAAACCGCCGCCGCTGACAACGAGCACCGGAATATTGCACAGAGTAGGCGATTCGCGTAGTTTCTCGAGTATGTTGAAACCATCCATCTCAGGCATGAAGATGTCAAGAATAATCGCGTGAGGCGGATTGGTTCTGATCGCTTCCCAGCCTTTGCGGCCGCCCTCCGCCAGGATCGGTTTATATTGGCTGTGTTGATTGAGAATCTTCTCGATCAACCGCAGGTCATTTGGATCATCGTCGATGACCAGCACTTCATGGATCGTTCCATCCTTGTTCAGCCGGTCGAGGGCGTGCACCAGGTCTTCTTCGAGAATCGGCTTGACAAGATAATCCGCTGCGCCGAGACTAAACCCCTTATCGGCCTGCTCCAGGATGGAGCAGATGATGACCGGATAGTCCCGGGTCGCGGGGTCAGATTTGAGGTCCGTGAGAACCGCCCACCCGTCCTTGTTGGGCATCATGATGTCGAGCGTGATTGCAAACGGTTTGATTTTCAAAACCTGCTCTTTGGCTTTCAACGGATCGGTCAGCGCCAGAACATAATATCCCTGTGGGTTGAGATAGCGCTCATACAATCCGATCACCTGTGGATCATCATCGATTGCCAGGACGACTTTCTTTCCTTCCGGGATCTGCTCATCAGGCTGGACATAGAGCGGCAGGGTGAACCAGAAGGTGGAACCCTTGCCAACCTCGCTGTTGACGCCGATTCGGCCTCCGTGCAGTTGGACAAGGTTTGCACAGATGGAGAGCCCAAGACCTGTGCCGCCGCTTTTACGCGTGGCAGAACCATCCACTTGTGAGAAAGCCTGGAACAGCTTCTTTTGATCTTCCAGCGAAATGCCAGGTCCGGTATCTGTCACGTTGATGACAGCTTCCATTTTTCCGGCAGGACTCTTTTGCACAAACGTCTCTATGGTAATGGAGCCTTCGTCAGTAAACTTGGCGGCGTTGGAAATCAGGTTGATGAATACCTGCCGGACGCGCATGTTATCTCCGCGTACAGTCGGCATATCTGCCGGAATCCGGTGGGTCAACTGGATTGGCTTTTCCTTCACGAGCCCTTTGGCTGTGGACATCACACTGGTTGCCATCTCAGCCAGATGTACCTCTTCGAAGTTGAGTTCCATTTTGCCTGCTTCGATGCGGGCAAGATCGAGAATATCGTTGATCAACGCCAACAGATGTTGACCGGAGTTGTAAATGGCTGTGAGGTCCTGCTGCTGCATCTCGGATATCGGACCATCAATTCCTTTGAGGATCACGCGTGAGAAGCCAATGATGGAGTTCAACGGTGTTCGCAGTTCATGGCTCATGTTGGACAGGAATTGAGTCTTCAGCAGATCGATTTCGCGCAAGTCCTGAATCAGTTGTTGTGAGAGTTCGTAGGAACGCGCGTTGTCGATCGCCACGGCAACCTGGTCTGCCAGCGATTGCAGCACCGAAAGATCATCCTGTGTGAACGCGTGGGGCTGGGTGGATTGAATATCAATCACGCCCACGATGCGCAAGCCGATGCGCAGGGGAATGGCAACTTCGGAGCGCGTATCCAACAGGTAGGGATTCGGTACATAAAGTGGTTCGGCCGTCGTGTCGTTGACAAGGATGGGCTCGATGCTCTCCGCCACTTTGCCGACCACGGAACTGGACCCCACGATGACGGAGTGCCGCTGGGCTTTCATCTTCTCGCCCGCCTCGCCTCTGGCTTCGCGCAGGACGACATTGAACCCTGTCTCTTCGATGATATAGATCCCGGCGTAGTAAAACCCGAATCGGTCGCTGATCAGGTTGACGGTCCGTGTAAAGATGGTGTTAAGATCAAGTGTTGAGGTAACCAGGCGTCCGATTTCCGAAGAGGCTGCCAGGTAGTCATTGCGTCGTTTCAGAGCCTCTTCTGCAAGAAAACGCTCAATGGCAGAGGTAACCTGGGTTGCGATCACGGAAAGGATTTCCTGGTGTTGTTCGGTAATTCGGATCTGGTAGTCATAGGTTTGAATGGCAATTACGCCTGTGACCACTTGTTTTGACCGCAAGGGTACGCCCAACCAATCCACGCTCGCGGCGCCGTCGGTTGACACTTCTCCGGAGGCTTCCAGGTCGGCGAAAATCTCGGGAGTGGCGCGTAAGGGCCGGCCTGTGCGGATCACATGGCTGGTAAGGCCTTTGCCGAGTTTTCGGGGCGTCCAATCATCATCGAGTTCATCCGCGTGATAGGGGAACGAGATGGAATTCGTACTGGACTCGTAAAATGCAACGTAGAAATTTCGAGCAGGGAGCAGGATGCCAAGCGCTTCATGCACGGTCCCGAGCAACTCGTCGATTGTTTTTGCCGTGAGCGCACTCTCCGAAATCTGGGAGATGGCAGTCTGGATCAATTCATTGGTCTTGCGCTCGGTGACGTCCTGAGACGAGCCAACCACTTTGACAAGCTGGCCTTGCGCATCGCGTTCGGCTTTGTAAACGGAGCTCACCCATATTACTTTGCCATCTGCTCTTCGATAGCGGACCTCTGACGTTATGTCACCGGCCTCTTTTGCTTCGATCACGTCCTGAAGGGTTTGCCGAACGATTGGGATATCCTCTTCCAGGATGAATCGCTGCATGACGTCATCAAGAGGGAATTGATATCCATTTTCCTTCTCAACGCTTGTGCCGAGGAGTGCGTAGAGCTCATCCGTCAATTTGACGGACCGTGTGTTGTGATCGATTTCGAAATATCCCAGCCTGGCAATCTGCAGAGCCTCAGAGAGCTGCCCCTGGCTGGCTCTCACCTCCTCGAACAGGCGGGCGTTTTCGAGCGCCACTGCAACCTGGCCGGCAAACGCAGTCAGAACCTGCAAATCGTGCTGGTTGTACGCATTGTGCTCATCGAAATTTTGCACAGCCATCGCGCCCAAAGTCTTCCCGCCACGGCTTAACGGCACGCCAAGAAAAGATTTGGACGGGACTCCGACTGTTTTGATGCCCTTTTCTTTCGTCCATTTCTCAGATCCATCGGTGATCAGGATGCTTTCCCCTGTTTGGATCATGTAGGAGGTGATTCCCTGTCCCAGAGGCAAGCGTGTAATTTCGCGTTCAAGCTCCGATTCCGATACCGTTTTGGGGAATATAATTTCATTTGTGCTGGCATCATAGAAACCAACATAGAAATTTTTTGCATCGATGAGACGGGTAATGCCGCTGTAAATGGTGTCGACAATCTGGTCGATATTGAGCTGTGACGAGAGGGACTGCGCCAACTGATTCAGGACCGCCAGTTCCTCAGCACGCGCCTGGCTTTCCTGGAACAGCCTTGCGTTCTCAAGTGCTAACGAGAGCTGGTCGGCAACCTGTTTGACCAGTAACTGCTCGTCCTGGCTCCACTGGCGCTGTTCGGTTTCGTCCAGTACCTGTAAAGTGGCCCAGGAGTCTTGGCCTGCCTGGAATGCCAGCGACATGGTTGCGGTTGGGCCCACAGCCTGACTTACCACCTCAACCGGCTGCCTGGTTCTTGTAATCGGACTCACTTCTGATGGCGGCGCGGGCTTCTCTTGCGAGACGCGCTTACGGGGCGCGGGCTTGAGTTCCGCGGGTGCCTGTTCAGGTTTTACGTCTTCAAATAGCTTCTTAAGCCGCTTGGCGATTGGCTTCTTCTTTGGCATATTCCATCAACTCCTGAGCAAGGACGCGGTATTGCTGCGAGCCGCGACTCGTCGGCTTGTATTGCGTGATCGGCATACCGGCGATTGGGCTTTCACGAAGCTTGGTATCGATCTCAATGACAGTGGTAAAGACACCCTGTCCAAAGGTGGCTTGTAGTTGTTCGAAGATATTGCGGTGTGTGCGGTTGCGCCGATCCAGCAATGTAACCAGGATGCGGTAGGCAAGATTCGGATTGCTCTCCTGCCGCACACGGCGAATCGTTCCCATCATGTTCCGTAACGCATAGGCGGAAAAATACTCGGCTTGAGTCGGGATGATGAGCAGGTCCGAGGCGGAAAGCGCGTTGAGCGTGATCGCGCCCAGGGCCGGAGGGCAGTCGAGCAGGATATAGTCGTAGGGCAGTGTCTCAGCTTGAAGAGCGTTGCGAAGTGCCGCCATGTAGTGGCTTCGCATCGGCAGGAACTGCTCGGCAGTCTCGATCCGCGCATTGGATGTGACGATGTCCAGGTTCTGCACGTCTGTTTTGCGAATGGCGGTTTTGAGCACTGCATTGTCGAGCAGCACACTGGCAGAGGTGATCTCCGTCTCTCCGGCTTCGAACCCCAGTGCAAGGCTTAAGTTCGATTGTGGGTCAAGATCGATCAACAGGACGCGATGATCGAATTCAGCCAGTGCCGCGCCCAGTGACAGCGTGGATGTCGTCTTTGCAACCCCGCCTTTTTCATTTGACATAGCAATGATAAATGCCATATTTCCTCTTGCTCTCTATGGTGGTTATTCGGCACCTTTGACGGCCTGTGGAATCACTTCCACACGGGTGGCACCCAGGGCTTTACGCAGCTCCTCGATTGCGGTCTGGATCATGGCGTGCGGATCGTTCATGCTGCGGATCCGGCCGGTGATGTCGGAAACCATCCGTTCGCGTTCCGCGCGCCGGGTTGTTTCCTCGAACAGGCGGGCGTTTTCAGCCGACAGCGCCACACGTTCGGCAACCGCTTTGATCAGATCGAGTTGATCCTGATTCAACCTGCCGGCCGATGGCGATTGAACGACCAGTGTGCCAATTGTTTCACCGCGCAGTTCGATCGGCACGACGACCTGGCTTGTTTCCGTTTGTTTGGCTTGGGTTTTGCCCTTGCCCGATTCCGTCAGATTGATGGGTTCACCCAGGGGTGCTGCACCCGTGACGTTATAGCGATAGCCAATCAGTTTCTGCTCAGAGGGCAGGCGGCCCCAGGCCTCGCGCGTAAACTGGCGGCTGACGGCTTCCGCCTCAGCCAATGCGATTCTGGTTTCGTCAAAGAGGCGGGCATTCTCGATGGCAAGGCTTACCTGGTTGGCAAGCAGGCTGAGCATCTGAATATCCTCCTCATTGAATGCTCCGGTTTCCCTGCTTTGTACATCCAATGCGCCCACAATGCGGTCACCGCTTTTGAGGGGCAGTGCCATTTCAGAATGAGTCTCCGGCAAATCCGGGTTGTTGAAGAAGACCGGATCTTTCCCGACATCCATGGCGATACGCGGCTCGCCCGTGGAAGTGACATAGCCGACGATGCCTTCTTCGCCAACGCGCAGGCGGTGGCTGCGTTCGAGCATGTTGCGACCGCCCTTGCTGTTTGTCGCGCTCAACATGGCGTACTGCTGCGCCTCATCGAGCAGGAAGATACCCACATGATAAAAACCAAAACTCTCACTGATGACCGTTGTGATACGCGGCAGAAGTTCCTGCAGATCGCGGACGGATGTGATCGCTTGCACGACCTGTGCCAGGGCTTCAAATTGGGTCGCCCTGCGATGGATCTGTGCGTTGGCAGATTCCAATTCCGTTCGGCGCTGCGTCAATTCAGATGTTCTTTCCTGAACCCGTTGCTCCAGGGAAGTTTGCAGTTCCTTCAACTCCTGATTTGCTGCGATTTGCGCCTGCTCGTTTGCCTCAGCTTTTGAGACTGCCAGTCTTAGCCGTCCCACCAAAAGGTGCAGGATGCCCGTGGCTGTTAAGAGAAGTACGCTGATAATAGCAATGTCGTTAATCTCGGTTTCGGATCGTAGAGCGCTTGTTGTGAGCCCAGCCATATCCAGAGCGCCAAGGAGTGCAACTGCCGCCAGGGTGAGGGGAACAGTGATAACCAGTGAAAGTCTGTCCTGCAAGAGAATGCCAATAATAATGATGAGAGGATATCCCACGATGGATATGTCATGAAGGGAATTTCCACCCAACGCGTTGACCGTTAATGCAACGAGAAGGGCGATAGGAACAACGATCTTTGCCACCCCAACCTCGCCGCGTCGTACTACCAGCAGCAAGGCAAATGTCTGCACCACAATCAAGGCGCCAAGTATCCAGATGATAAGTGCCTGGCCGCGCAATTCTTGTGAGGTCATGACGACAAGGAACATCACTAAAACCGCTGTCAGTCCAAACAGCAAAATATTGCGGGTGAGACGAATAAAATTCAGATCTTTATCGTCTGGTGCAGCAAAAAATTTGGCAATCACATTCGACATTTCCGGTCTCCGGTTTCAGGACGTCGTCTTATTCTGGTCGGTTTGGAACTGAATCACAACTTCTGAACCAGGCAAAGCGCGTCCCAACTCTTCGACAGCGGTCTGCAAAACGTTCCGCATATTGATGGAGGAGCTGATCTTGGCGGTGACTGCGCCAATCTTTGCCTCCTTGGAAGCAAGCCGCTGTGATTCCTCCAGCAGCCGGGCGTTTTCCATGGCGATGGCAGAACGCTCGATGATGGCTGTGATGATGTCCAGTTCGTCCTGATCCCACGGACGGCTGTCTGGCGAGCGGACGTCCACCGAGCCGATCACCTCGCCGCGTAATTCAATGGGGAGGGAGAGGAAGGCTCCTCGCGATTTTGCCTGTGCTGGATCCGTATCCCAGACTTCTTCCTCTTTCTCCGGGGCACCATTGTTGTCGTAGAGCAGAGTTGCTCTTGCACCAGTGTGGTGGATGCCCACCAGGTTTTTGTCCTTTGTATACTGCTGCCAGCCCGTTTTAGCGAATTGTTTTGCTAGAGCTTCCGCTTCACTCAAGGCTTTGCGCGTCTGTTCAAATTGGCGCGCGTTCTGAATGGCAACACTGACCTGGTCCGCCAGCGTCGACAAAATGTTAATATCCTCCTGGGAGAATGCCCCTGGTTCGGTACTCTGCACATCCAGTGCGCCCATGACGTCTTCGCCGGCCCGCAGAGGCAGGGCGATCTCTGAACGAGTATCCGGGAGGTCCGGATTGCTGAAGAATACGGCGTCTGCCCCCGTATCCAGCGCGACGCGCGGGTTGCCGGTCCCGGTGACATAACCAACGATACCCGTCTCACCGACTTTCAGCCGGTGACCGCGCTTCAGCATCACCCGCCCTCCATCACTGTTCGTTGCACTGAGAATGGCATACTCCTTGGCGGCATCGAGCAGAAAAATGCCGACATGATAAAAGCCGAATTCACGGCTGATGACCGTGGTAATCTGTGTAAGTAAGATATCGAGGTCGCGCGTGGAACTGATCGTGCGCGCGACCTGCGCGATGGATTCGAACTGCTTTGCGCGTCGTTCATTTCTTTCGTTGGCAGACAAAAGTTCAGCGGTGCGCTCTGCAACCATGCGCTCCAGTCCGTCCAGGGTTTCCCGAAGCCGTGCTGTCATGGTGTTGAATGAATGAGCCAGGGTGCCAATTTCATCCCGGGTCGTAGCGGCCGCCTGCACATGCAGGTCGCCGCCTGCAATCCGGGTTGCGACCTGGGTGAGACGTTGTATGGGGGCGGCAATGACCTGCGCAAGCCCGAGGCTTATCGCAATCGCAATGACAAAAAGGAGAATCATAATTACGGCGGCTGTCTGCAAAGCAGACTGGCGCTGCTGCTCTGTCTGGTCGCGCGCGGCAACGATCGCACCTTGTAACTCTGAAACGGGTACGACCAGCGCTATACTATACCCATTGGCTTTTATGGGTGCGAATGAAATATAATTGGGAACCCCATTCACATCCACGATCAGAAGGCCTCTTCCGCCTGCCATCATACGCTTGGTCAACGATTTCAACTCAAGGGTGCCCGAATCCTCGATGGTTCGGTTAAAGAATTCCCTGGCATTCATATCCTCCGGACGAACGCCAAACATATCGTATCCGGCTTGCGGCATGTGAATAACGTGGCCCGCATCGTCGATCATGTATGCGTACCCCGTTTGTCCAACCTTGAGGGAGTTGACCTGTTGAATGATCCCGGCTAATTGCATATCTATTGCAACAACACCGGCAAACTGGTCGCCGTTATACACAGGCGCGGCAACCCTCGCAAAAAGCTCACCGCTTGTTGTGTCTGCGTATGGGATTATCCAGCGGGGCAGACGCTGTGGGTTGAGGAACGGTGCTGTGATCGAATAGTAAGGTTCCTTCCTTGCATCAAAGTCCGGTGCAAGCGCGGATGCCAGGCTATTGTTCGGGTAATGGCGTATGACTCCTATGGTATCGACGGCATATATTTCAAGCAGCGACGGATATAAATCCAGAATATTGGCGGAATAAAAATCAAGATAAGCAGAGGTGTTCAGATCTATGATCAGAGACTCGTTCACCGGCACTCCGACAGGGATAAATATCGATGATGCCTCGTTTGTCGAATTGCCGTAATGCCCTCCTGGCAGTTGTTTAAGGTTAGTGCCGGCATCCCAATAGGTGCGCTGGCTGATAACTTCCTTCTGTCCCAGGAGGGCAGACCAATTCCTAGCCAGGCCGACGACTTCTTCCTTTACATCTTCAAAATACTGGTTTGCCAGGTCGGCTTGTGTGGAAGCCGTATTTACCAGCTGTTCCTCTGCCAGTTGTCTGACGCTTGTTTCAAGCCTTGCCTGGAGAACATTCGTAATTTGCTGTGTCTGGGCAAGGCTAAAGGCAATAAACACAATCAGTGCTAATGCGCCGGTACCCAGGATGCCTGTCACGATCTTTGTGCGGATATCCAGCGAGAAAAGCTGTCTTGTAAGGAAAACGCCAAGTAAAACCAGCAGCGCGACTGAGAATATCGCGCGTCCTTCAGTGAACAGCGCCGCGGTCCGGTTGAGACTTCCGAACTGGTCGATAAGAAACGAAGCAATTGCAAAGGTCAGACTGGCGGCAATAACGTGACGCATGTATCTGCGTGGTAAAGTTCCCAGCCCCATCGCCATGATCAACGCGAACGCGGCAATGGCGTTCGGGGCACCTGCTCCTCTTTGGACCAGGGACAACAAAATGGATTGAAGTCCAATGGCGATCATCAGTATGGCGTTCCCCAGATTCTGCCTTCCGGCTCGGATCAGGAAATAGGCAGCGGGGATGGCAATAAAAATTGGCAGAACGATCCATAATTGACGACTGCCGCCTGCCCAGAGCGCAGCCAGTTCCGACCCTGCAAAAAGCAGCGCGGGGAGAACGCCCATCAACCAGGAAACACTGGATGTTTGCTGTTGTGATTCAGAGGGGAGCGGCGTTTGATTTACAGTCACAATTACTCCTTGCTCTGGAATTGAATGGATATTTCAGAGCCGCCCAGCACACGTTCCAATTCCTCTGCTGTGGTCTGAAGAATATTTTCGACGTTGAAGGCGCTGCTGATGCGGGCAGTCGCCTCCGAAATCAGGCGTTCCTTGGCGGCGCGGCGACGGGCGTCCTGGAACAAACGCGCATTCTCCATCGCAAACGCGGCGCGCTCGGCAACTGCCTGCACGAGACTGATCTCATCCTCCTGCCATGCTTTTTCCGGATCGCTGGATTCGATATGCAGAATGCCAATGACTTCGCCTCTGAGTTTGACGGGGACAGCCACCGTCGCACGCCTCGCCTCTGACCCATTGGTCGGGTTTGCCACAACTTCACCGTTCTGCACGGCTGACAGAACTTCAGGCCCCTCGAGCGGGTCCTCCAGCATTTCGATGCGGCCGGTTTGATAGCGAAAACCAGACTGGGTAGTGTGTGAGGTCGTACGGCTCCATTCTGCGTGTGTGAATGCGTTGTACACTTCCTGTACCTGTGTCAGCGCCGCGCGGGTTTCCGTCAACAGGCGGGTATTTTCCAACGCGATGGAGACCTGATTGGCAAGCGCCGTTAAGACCTCCAGATCTTCCCTTGAAAAGGCGTTCGCTTCCTTACTTTGAATGTCGAGAACACCGATCGTCTCATTGCGCGATCTCAGCGGCAGTGCGGTCTCGGAGCGGGTCTCCGGGAGGTCCGGGTTGTTGAAGAAAACGGCGTCCGCCCCAACGTCCAGCGCGATGCGCGGCTGTCCGGTTTTTGCGGAATAGCCCACCACACCCGTCCCAAGTCTTAAGCGGTGATTGCGTTTTAACATCCGCTCTCCGCCTTCGCTGTTGGCAGCCTGCAAAATTGCGTAATCGTGATCCTGATCCACCAGAAAGATGCCCACATGATAAAAGCCAAAACGCTCGTTGATCAGCCTTGTGGTGGCTGGCAGGAGTTCGTTCAGGTCTTGCAGTTGCGCGATGGCTTCCGACAATTCGGTGATGGTCTGCAGCTGGGTGGCGCGGCGCGAGTTTTGCGCGTTGGCTTTTTCGATTTCGGCCGTGCGCTCGTTCACGCGTTGTTCAAGGTTTGTTGTAAGATCTTCCAGTTCGCGGTTGATATCGCTTACCTCTTTCAGGCGTGCCCGTTCGATCCCGGTGCGGAAAATGTTGGCTCCAGCCAATATGAAGCCGATGAACATGAAAACGCCTGAAGTTCTGGCAAAGCCATCTGAAGGTATGGGCACCTGTGAATATGCTGGAGCAGCCCATGTGGCAATTGCTGACAGCAAGACCAATAGAACAAATCCTCTCACGGGCAGCAAAATGCTTGCCACAACGATGGCAACGTGTGCTATTGTCGTGATATCTTCCTCAAATCCATCTGTTGCCCCCATGTAGAGTCTCAGATAGGCAAGGGAGGTAAGCCCATAGGCTAAGAAATAGGAAGCTGTATTGTAGTAGCGCGTGCGGCTTATTCCGTAGGATGCCACTGAAATAACAAGTAAAGCGGTAAACGCTCCAAAAGAACCTCCGGTAATCAGTCCGGCAAGGAACGCTGCGGTCAGGATCAATGCGATCGTTGCGATCAGCTGAGCGCGCCTCTTTTCTCCGATCTCGGCAATGGAGGGATGCGGGCTGGTCAGGAAGTTCCAGAGGTGCGCAAATTGACTGGCGCGATCCATATCTTTAGGGGTGGTCTCGTTCAATGTCATGACTTACTCCACTGTATTCCCATCGGCTGAGGCGCCATTCGGCCTCGGCGGGTCTGCTGGAGGAGGTGCAGACGGGTTCACCAGTTGGAACGTGACGGTCGAATTGCTCAGGGTTTGCCCAAGTTCCTCGACCGTATCCCGCAGAATGGAATCCAACTGGAAGGAAGTGCCCAGTTTGGCGGTCACATCGGAAAGGAACGCCTCACGCCTGGCACGCTTTTGTGCTTCCTCGAGCAGACGCGCGCCTTCGAGCGCCAGCGCAACGCGCTCTGCAGTTGCTCGTACCATACTTAGTTCATCATCGGTCCACTCGCGCGCGGGATCAGACGACTTTAGTTTCAGACGACCGATCGTTTGATCACGCAACTGGACAGGGATCAAGAGTGAATCGCTTTCCCTTCTTGATTGTTTCGCATCGTTCACCGGCTCGGATTTGATCCCGTCATAGCGATAGCCTCTTGTCTGAATCGTTTTCCCATATTCGTTCCAGGCCTGGCTCGCCGCCTGGCGCGAGGCAACATCTGCTTCACGCAGTGCAGCCTGTGACTGTTCATAAAGGAGCGCATTTTTAATGGCAATGGCGACTTGATCTGCCAGAATGGATAGAGTGGCCAGGTCGTCCTCGCTGAAGGCGTTGACTTCCCGCGATTGAATATCCAGTGCTCCTATGATTTCATCCCTGGAGCGAAGTGGCAGCACGATCTGTGACCGGGTTTCAGGGAAATCGACATTCTGGAGGAAGGTTGAATCTTCATTCATACGAGTCACGCGCGGTATTCCAGTCTGAACGATGTAACCGACCGGGCTTATGCTGCCGACCGCCACGCGATATCCGCGGTTTATCATTCTCTGACCATCGGCTGTGTTGGCGGAAAGCAGGATGGCATATTGTTTTTCCTCATCCAGCAAAAAGAGACCGACATGGTAGTACCCTAATTGCTGGCTGACCCCGCTGGTAATGGCCGGAAGGAGTTGATCAAAACTATGTATGGATGTGGTTGTGCGTGCCACCTCGGCAATGCCATGCAGCTTTTGAGAGCGAATCTGCAACTCCTGGTTTGCAACGATCAGCTCGTCGCTGCGGTTTTGCAGTTCACTTTGTGTATATTGGAGGATGGCATTTGCAGATCCCAGTTCTTCTACACTCGACCTGGTTTTATTGAGCGCGGTCTCCAGCCCGCTGATCAGGAGAAAGATCATGACCGCGTTCAAAAGAAATGCCATACCCATACTCACGGCAAAGTCCGTAATCGGGTACGTCGTGACAACAATCGATCCTGATTCCTCCGCAAATGCCAGGGCAATTCCTGAAACGATACTAAGCACCGTGACGGTCAGCGCGGCTGGCCAGCTCAGCAACAAGCCAGCCATCAGAATGATCGTGAAGTTCACGATGTACGTGACGTCTTTCACGCCAAAACCTTGTGCGGACATACCGTTTGCGGCGGTCCAGACGATGATGACGAGCATCATTGCGGTAGAGCGAACATGCCCGTGTCGCAGGCGCACCAGGCCCGTGAGGCATGCACCAGCGATCCCTATCAAAAACACGTCCATCACTTCAAAGCCATGATAGCCCAGGAAAATTCTTGCGATTGCTTCCCAGAAAATCACAGTGCCCAACAAGAAAAAGGCAATCCAGTGCGCATACTTGGCTTTGCGCGTTTTGTCCTCATCTTCCGGGAAGACGGGGGGAGCAAGAATTCTGGTTAACTGGTTGATTGGCTGCTTTAGCATGGCTTTACCTGTTCGTAAACATCCTAGCGGTCATCCTGATCGTCATCGCTGCTGATTTCCAGCGAGACTTCTGTCGCGCCGCCGATCCTGCGGCCCAGTTCCTCTACGGCCGTTTGAAGGATCGATTCCAGGTTACTCACTGCACCGATTTTTGAGGAAATATCTCCGATGGCGCGTTCGCGGGCGGCGCGGCGCTGAGCGCTCTGTACGAGACGGGCAGTCTCGAGGGCTAGCCCAGCGCGTTCTGCCGCGGCTTCCAGGATGCTGATTTCATCCTGTTTCCACTGACGTGCACCTCTTTTTGCGCGCACGTCCAATACGCCAATCGTTTGTCCGCGCACTCTGATCGGGATGCCGATCGAGGCGGATTCTTTTTCAAGAGAAAGGCTGCCTGTCTGGACGACCACTTTGGCGGCTTCGCGTTTGATACTTCTGTCCAGGGGCGTCACTTGTTTTCCATCGAAGATGAAGCCGGTTTGTTTTGCCTGCCGCGCGAAGGTGCTCCATTCCTGTTGTGTGTACCTTTCAAACAGCGCTCTTGATTCACTCAATGCGGTTCGAGCTTCGCCGAATAAACGAGCGTTTTCGATGGCGATAGCAACCTGGTCTGCGAGTGTCGTCAATACACTAATATCTTCCTCCAAAAATGCATTTGTCTGAATGCTTTGTACATCAAGGGACCCAATGACTTGTTCGGTTACACGGAGGGGCAGCGCCATCTCGGAGCGGGTCTCCGGGAGATCGGGGTTATTGAAATAAACGACATCCACTCCAACGTCCAGGGCGATGCGTGGCTCGCCGTGTAAAATGGAATATCCAACGATGCTGTGACGGTCGACCGGCAGGCTATGCTGCCGGCTGAGCATTTGCAGGCCGCCTTCGCTGTTTGCGGCACGCAGAATCGCGTTTTCCCGCTTTTCATCCAGGAGGAAGATGCCAACATGGTAAAAGCCAAATTGTTCGCTGATCAATTTCGTGATGGCCGGCAGAAGCGTATCGAGATCCTGCACCGAGGCGATCGCGCGCGCGACGCTCGAGACGGCTTCCAGTTGCGCGGCGCGTTTGTTAAGCTCGGTGGTTCGTTCCTCAACACGCTGTTCGAGATCAACCTGCAAAGTGCTTAATTCACGATTTGAAAGCGATAGTTCACGTGCGGTTGCGCGCGTCCTGTTGAGTGCGTCTTGAAGGCTTCTGAGCATCCAGTACAGGAACGCACCTGTCAGAATAAAGACTGCTGTTGTATCGCGTACAAACTCTACAGGCGTATCCAGAGCGTTCAGCGTTACTAATTGATTTGTCTCTGCATATGCTAAGCCCATACCTGAAAGAGCACTGGCAGCTACAAATCCAATTACGCCTCGCTCTCCAAGCAGAAGCCCTGCCATCAAGATTGGAACGAAGTATCCAAAAAACGCTGCATCTCGAATACCATCGGATGTCCAAGCGAGATAGGATAAGCCGAGCCAAACCGCGGCGATCAATAGCAGACTGGCAATCTTTACATATCCTTGCCGGGAAATGTACAGTGTCAGTTCAACAATGAGAATGGTGATTAGGAAAGTCAGATTTACATTGCCGAAAACCATTTCCTGCTCGAAAAAGGTTCCCACGATAATACGCAACACCAAGATTATCGTTGTGACCCGGCCAATACTGTTTAAAACAGATGCTGAACGAGTTTTATCCTCGTCTTCGGGAAATACCGGGACAGTAAAGAATTTGCGAAAAGCGTTTTTCATCCTATGGCTCTCTCGATTCAGCCTGCTTTCCGGCTGTAGGTTCCTCAAGGATCTGAATAGCAACTTCCGTGTCGCCTAGAATACTGCCAATCTCTCTGATTGTGGTTTGGAGGATCTGCTCATACTCCGTGGATGCACTAATGGCGGAGGTAACCCTCGAAATGGATTGCTCACGGTCTGCACGCAGGCGTGCTTCTTCATAGAGACGGGCGCTTTCCATTGCCGCGGCGAGGCGCTCTGTGGCTGATTCAACGGTCGAAATCGTGTTGCTGTCATAACCTTCCTTGAGCTTTAGTGTAACGACACCAATTGTCTGTCCACGTAACTTGATGGGTACGGCAACAATGTGCTCCTTTTCGGCATCCGGTGTGCCGCCATTGGAACTGACAATTGTTCCCGTTTTGAAGGCCGTGTTAGCCAGTGGGGTCAATTCCGTAACCGGCTCCACCCGTACGTTGTCGAAACGATATCCTTTGTTGGCTGTCAAACCGCCAGCCGACAACTTTTTCCAATTCTCGCTGGTAAACTGGCCATACGTGCTTTCCAGTTCTTTCAGGCTTACTTCCACTTCCTGTAACAGGCGGGTCCGTTCGATGGCTGTGGCGAGTTGATCTGCCAGGATTTGCATGATCGCAACATCGTCGTCGGAAAACGCCTCCGCCTGTTCGCTTTGTACATCGAGGACACCGATGACATGGTTTTCAACCTTTAACGGCAAAGCCATTTCCGAATTTGTATTCGGAAGGAGTGGATTATTGAAGTAGGCTGTATCCATTCCAGTATTCAGCGTGACACGCGCCTCTCCGGTGGCTGCCACGTGCCCTACTATGCCTGTCTCGCCCACGCGAAGCTTGTGATTGTTCTCGATCATTTTTCTGCCAGCCTCGGTAGGCGAAGCAACCAGGACGGCATACTCCTCGTTATTATCCAGAAGGAAAATACCGGTGTGGTAATAACCAAAGCGATGGTAGATCAGTTCGGCAGCCTGAGCGAGTAATTCGCGCAGTTGACGTGCGGAGGCGGCATCGCGTGCAATCTCTGCTGCCACACGTAGGCGCAGGGTCTGGTTCTCGAGATCCTGCGTGCGGTCCGCAACCCGTTGCTCCAGGCTTCCGATGACTTCCTGAAGTTGTACTGCCATCTGGTTATAGGCTCGTGCGAGCCTGCCGATTTCATCCTGGCGGTCCACAATGGCTCGAGCAGATAATTTGCCGGCCGCAAAACTCTCCGTGGTGTGCGCAAGTGTCGTGATCGGATCGGCAATGGTGCGGGCCGATATGACAACGGCTATGATTGCAATCGCGACGACAAATAGAGCAAGCAGGGCGCTGCCTGCCAGGGAGTTCAATGAGCTGTTAATCGTGAACCTTAATGGAATCTCAGCAATCACTGCCACTGCCATCGGTTGGAACCATTCGTAATATCCAAGGACTTGCTGACCCTCATAGTTCGGATAGATATCTCTGCTGCCGGGACTGTGAGTGCGAATGGCATCCAATGCTGCCTTTGTATCAACCACCTCGACGGGTGTGCGCGTCTCTGTGGATGGACGCAGGCGGGTGTCAACCAGATAGGTTTCCGCCTCGCTCAAGCCGGGCGTACTCTCCATGATCGTTTTTATAGGTGCGGTATCCGAACGGAGCACGAGGAGACCGCGTACATCTTGCCTGTTAGTCCCCAATATGGGAGTGGCAGCAATCAGGTTCTCGGTCCCGAAAGAGGCTTCCTCTGCAAAGCCCGCATAAAACCCCATTAATCCCATTTGAAAGATGTCCCGTTGCGGGAAACCAGATCCCTCGCTACTCATTATTGTAGAGATCACTACATTGCCATTGATGTCAAGCACCATGATCTCCCTGTAGCGTTCTTCCGCTCCCAGGACAGCGGCCATTCGCAACCGTGCGATCCGCTTGAAGCTTTGCGCGGTTGTTGGGTTGAGGTCGGAAACAGTAAGGATTTCCAAGGTGTTGGTTATGAATCTTGGATCTGCCAACAGCCTTTCTGTATCCTCCCGGGAGTCCAGTAATAAAGCTTCAAGCTGGTTTATTTTGAGAGAGGTGATTGCTTCAAGGCTGTTGAAAGTCTGAGTCTGACTATTTGTATAGGTTGCAATCGCTGACAAGATGGCTGTCATGACGGTTGGTATCATCACAATGATCGCAAAGGATGTAAGCAGCAAACTCTGCAGGCTCTTGAATTTTCTGTTCTGTGAAATGATCACAATGGTCACGAGCAGCAAGGTGGCGGCGAGCACGAAAATAATGCTGGCAACCGCGGCTAAATTGCTGGTTTGAAGGCGATTAGACGGGAAATTCACACTGGCGTAAAAGTTGGCATACAAAATACCAGCGACTGCCGCGGCAAGCAGCGATAAGAGCGATGCCCGATATTTGCGCGGCATTCCAGCGCGGAGCGCCAGAAGCGGCGTCACTGCTGCAATCAGTATGGTGATGAGAACAATTCCCTGCCACAGGAGGGTTATGAGAATGGCAAATAATCCGCCGGCTACTGTGGCATAGAAATTTGCGGCAATCCCTTTCTTCTGTTGGGCAACAGCCAGCATGGGGATTTCTGAGATCCCATAGAGCAGTGTCAGCGCACCAAGGTACAGTAATTGAGGAGCTGATTCCCCAAGAATGCCTGCTCGCGTGAGCAGGTAAATCGCCATGAGGCCTAATCCTGCAACGGCGATCAAAGGCGGGTTATAACGCCTGCTCGAATAAAACGCCTGGCCGAGACGCTCGTTCACAACATCGATATCGCTTTGCTGGGTACTGGTCTGTTTCATGTTAGCTCACATTGCGCTTTGAGCGTTGCTTGGACTGAGACGCTTGCTGGGGCTCCTGACCAATGAAGACGGATACTTCGGAGATATCAGGAAGTTGTCCCAGTTCACGTGCGGCGGTTTGAAGCAATGTATCCAGATCAAGGGACTGACTAAATCGCGTTGCAAGTTTACCGACTGTCTGTTCCTGGCTGGCCCGTTGGGTGGCCTCCTCGAGGAGACGGATATTGTCAATTGCCAACCCAACCTGGCTGGCAACCTCTTCGACCAGATTCTTGTCCAATTTACTCCAGGTCACATCGCCTTTTCGCGCGATGGAAATATTTCCAATATTCTGTCCGCGCAGCATGATCGGGGCGCTAACGGCATTATCCCCATCCTGCGACAACTTTTCAGCGCGCAATCCAAGAGGGGTATAGGTGAAGACGCGGTTTCTCTCGCCCGGTTTTTGCCCCCAGGCTTCGCGCGTGCGGCGGCTGGTCAATGCCTCAAGCTGGACGATCGCTGCCTGGGTTTCATCCAGCAAACGCGCATTTTCAATTGCGATGGCAACCTGATCTGAAAGGGTTTGCAGAACGTCAATATCGTCGGCATTGAAAGCCTGCGGCTTATCCGACTGGATGTCCAATATGCCGAGGATTTTGTGCCGGACCAATAACGGGAGGGCAACCTCGGAGCGGGTCATCGGAAGGTCGGGGTTGTTGAAGAAAACGGCGTCCGCGCCCACGTCGAGGGCGATGCGTGGTTTCTTCTGCGCGGCCACATAGCCTACAATTCCCTGAGTCCCCACGGCTAAGGAGTGGCCCCGTTCAATCATCCGCCGCCCTCCCTCGGAGGAGGCGGCTTGCAGTACGGCCTGGTCTCCAGTTTCATTGATCAAAAAGACGCCTGTATGATAAAACCCAAACTGGTCAGTGACCAGCCGGGCGACCATATTCAAAAGGGAAGACAGATCCTGAACCTCGGCTGTTTGGCGGGCGATGTAGGAGGTCGCACGAAGTTCATCGGTTTTTCGGTTCAAGCCAGCTGTTCGTTCCTCGACTCGCTGTTCGAGAGTCGACCGTTCACTTTGCAGTGCGTCGAGTATTTGGCGCGCGTCGTCTTGCGTTTTTGCGAATTCGGCCTGCGATGCATGTAATGCATATGCTGAAATCGCGGAGACTACTGCTAGAATTCCAACCGAAGTTAACCCTTCCCGCGAAGTCACATCATTCCAGCCAAAGGTCGGAAGAGTCACGAACACAATTCCCATGGCCTGCCAGATGACTGTCCGTGCCGGGAGCAGCAGACCAGTCATGATGATGAAGCCGAAAAAGAGAATACATGCGTCTCTAAGGCCGTGGTCAAGAAGCGAACTAAAGCCAGAAATGTATAAAAGAAGAAGGAAGACACCGGCTCTGATGAGATACGGCAGATTGGTAAGTACTGTTACCAATACCAATATCCCCCAAAGCATGATCGCCAGGAGCCTGATCCCGATGGTAGAGTCGGTAAAAAGATAACCACCGATCGCCAGCAGTCCTGCGCCGCAGGAAAACCACAGAACGATTTTTATAAAGCGTTCCCGCCAGTTGGCATACGTGTAGAGTCCGCCGCCCTGTGCTTGCTGAGGAGAAGATGGGGTATTCATGCTTCATCTCCTATGGTGTTGTCAAGGTGGAGTTCCACAGTTGCACTGGAGGCATCCAGCCGCCGGCCTAGTTCCTTGATCACAGTCTGCAGGACGCCATCAATCGTCGCAGATGACCAGACCTTCGAGTTGATTTCAGCCGCCATGCGCTCACGTAACGCAATCTGTCGGCTTTCACTCACCAGGCGGGCATTTTCCAGGGCGATCGCGGCCTGGGTTGCAATCGCATCGACCAGGCTTTGCTGGTCCGGCGTCCATTCTTCTTTTCCCTCGAGTACGATCTGCCCGAGGGTCTGATCACGCAGGCTGATGGGTACCTCAAGTCTTTTGGACTCCTCATCCGGTTCATCACCAAGGCGGTATTCCAGGTTTTGATTTTCTTTGGAGAAGCCACTCCAACCTTCCAGCAGATATTGCTGCTGAACTGCACGCATTTCTTTGATGATCTGTTGCGCTTCCTGGAAGAGACGCGCATTTTCCAGCGTGATGGCAACCTGGCCTGCCATGTTTTTCATGGTCTCGATGACCTGGGGACCAAAATCCGCTTCCCGTGTGGATTGAACGTCCAGCGCGCCGAGTACGTGGTCGCCGACCATCAGCGGCAGGGCTACCTCAGAGCGGGTATAGGGTAGAAGAGGATTCTCAAATCTTTGCTTGTCTTCCGAAGCAACCTGGGCAATGCGGGGGACGCGTTCACGAATCGCCGCGCCGACCATGTTTTTCCCGGACACTTCCAGACGGTGACGATTTTGCTTGAGCACTCGGCCTGCTTCGCCGGTCGCTTCTTTCAACTCAGCCCATCTTCCGCCTGGATCCAACAGATAGATGGCTGCAAAGTAGTAACCGAATTGTTCATGGAAGAGTGGGATGATTTTGCCAAGCAGCTTTTCAGGATCGAGGCTGGTTGCCGCCACTCTTCCCACTTCGTTTGTGGCTGCCAATTGCCTGGTGCGCTCAGCAACTTGTTCCTCGAGTGTCGTTTGGAGCGTTTCCAGCTTGGAAACCATGCGGTTGAACTGCACTGTGACGATACCGAGTTCATCGGTCGCCGTGACAGAGGCGCGCTGGCTTAGATCGCCTTTTTCGACCTTATTGAAGGCATCGATCAATTCGTAAACGGGCCCCGAAACTGCTCTGGATACATAGTATGCGAAGCCTATCCCCAGAAGAAAGGCCATGACGCTGAAAATAGCGGATTGAAGACGCAAGCCCCGAAAAATTTCGCTGGAACTGCTCACTCCATACAGGACACGTACGGCGTGCTGATAGCCAATCGGGGCGAGCAACAAAATGGCAATGGCAATCAATGCCAGGGTAAGCGTCAGGAGTTTTCCATTGAGCAGAAGCCCGCGATGACCTTGCAGTTGGGTTTCAAAGTCTTTTGGAAGCAGAATCTGCCGCAGGGGCAGCGTAAAGCGTTCGATCAGCAAAACGGAAAGGATGACGGCACCGAATAGCGCAACCAAGCCACCTGTTAAAACATAGACCGGATCCGAGGCGTTCAGCGTGGTCGGTTGCAAGGTTGAAGCGACCTCTTCTGTGTGGGAAAGCGTATAGAGAAACACTATCACGATGTCAGCGAAAATCACTGCGGCAGCCAGAATTCCGTAGCGCCAGTTTAAGCTGGTGATTTCGCGCCAGGCATCGAGATCATCTTCGGGTTTTAAGCGGATGGTATCATCGGCCAGGAAATCGAGTTTTTTCAGAACTGTGGGTGTGAGCCTCCGGCTAAGACCCACAATAACTGGAATAGTAATAATAATCAGGATGGGGACAAGGATCGACAGGCCTCGTGCCAGTTGTTCGCTAAATTCGGCGTTTGCTCGTACCGAAAGAATGCCAGGGATTGCCCCAAGCAGGGCGATCAGTTGGGCAGCTGCAATCAGGATGGTCAGATACCATCCGCCGATCTGATGGAGCGTTTGATCGAGTGAGAAACGTTTATTCATTGCCTGTCCTGCTCTTCTCATCTTTGCCGGATGGCGACACCCCCAACTTGATCCAGGCACCGGTCGCGCCAACTGCACGGGTCAATTCACTGGCGGTCGTTGAGATGATCGTTTCCATGTCTGTGGTGCGGCGGATTTTGTCGGCGATCTCGAATAGGATGCGTTCACGGTCGGCCTGGGCACGGATCTGCTCCAGAAGCCTTGCATTTGCAATAATGGCTGCAAGGCTGCCTCCCAGTGTGCCCAGCAATTCCTCATCGTTCTCCGCATAAGCCGAGAATTGCTCGCTCTCCACATTAAGGACCCCAAGGAGTTCACTGCGATATAAAAGAGGGATTGCCATTTCGGAACGAGTATTGGGACTGCCTTCAATGTAACGCGTGTCCTGCAAAACATTGTTGACGCGCAAAGGCCGACGATGCGCCGCGACCCAGCCGGTGATTCCGCTTCCGAATGGCACGCGCAGCTCGAACACATTGCTGGCATAGCCTACCGCGGCTTTTACTTCCAGCACTTTCTTTTCGCGGTCCGCCAATAAAATCGAAACACGGTCACCACCGAGGGTCACCTGCAGCCCGTTGACTGCCGATTGCAGGGCTTCGTCCAGGGTTGTTCCGGAGGCGGCTGTCGTGGTGATATGGTGCAGCAAGCGGTGCTGGGCAAGGTGTTCCTGGGTTTCAGCGAACAGCTCGGTATTGATCACAGCAATTGCCAGTTGGTCGGCAAGGATTTGCAGGGTGCGCAGATTCTCTTCTGCGAATGCATACGCTTGCGTGCTTTGCACATCCAGGACGCCCACAATTCGGTCGCCAACTTTTAAGGGGATGGCTGCTTCGGCATGTGTTTCAGGCAGTAGTGGGTTTGGATAGTAGGTGGCATCCCGCGAGGTATCGTTGACGATCAGCGGCTCGCCTTTCCCGGCCACGAATCCAACGACCGACTTTGCCCCAACGCTGAGTTTGTGACCGGCGCGTTTCATCTGTGCGCCGGCCTCGCCTGTGGCTTCCCGAATGACGACAAACTCACCCGGCAGATCCTTGAGAAAGATCGCCGCGTGATAAAAGTCAAAGCGGGATCTGATCAACTCAACCGCTTTCTGCAGGAGTTCATCCAGTTCAAGGGAACTGCTGATATCGCGTGCAATCTCTGCCGCAGTTTCAAACTGAAGTGCCGTCTTTTTGCTCTCCGTGATCAGGCGTACATTATTGATGGCGCCCGAGACCTGGTTCGCAACGGAAACCATAAAGCGCAGGTCATCCTCGCTGAAGCTGTTTTCGTTTTCGAGATCCTGAACAATAAGTGCGCCAATGGCTTCCCCGCTTGCCAGTAAGGGAACACCCAGCCAGGATAAGGCTGGTTTGCCTGTAATTTTGGCGCCCATCGCAATTGCGCGCTTTTCCGTATCTTCGACCAGCATGAGCGGCTCACGCGTCCGGATGATTACAGAGGTGAGACCCTCTCCTAATGGAAATGTATCTATGGAGGAAAAGGCGTTGTTTTCAAAAAGATAGGGAATGTTAATGGAGTTCGTGCGCTGATCGTACAGCGCGATCACAAATCCATAGTTTCCGATGACCGAACGAACCTGGTCGTGAATGAGCGTGTAAAAGGAATGCAGGTCGTCGATATTGGCATTGCTCGCTGCCAGGGCATCAATGGCTTTTCGTTCCAGCGACCGGCGGTCACCGAGTGGTTCGGCAGCGGGAGACAACAACTCCATTGCGTTGGTGGTCAGGCGGATCGTCCTGGCAAACGCATCGACGACCTCCTCGTCTATTGCCTGGCCGGCTCGTGTACCAATTAACACAAAGCCGCGCAGTTGTCCTTTCTGAAGGATGGGAACATACGCGGCTGCCTCACATCCCAATTGACGGGTATAAACCGCCAGCGGCGGAGGAAGCGCTGAAGCGTCCTGTAAATTGATCTGCACTGCGCCCTCGTTCAGAAAGCTTTCCATGTCGCTGAGCGAAAGCTCCACTCCACGCGGAATTGTCGCCTCATATCGTTGCGGGTCTGAATACTGGACGAGTTCCATCGAATTCCCGCTGGCAATGAAATAAGCAGTAATGAAAAAAGGATCGTTGTTTAGGCGCTTGGCAGTCATTGTGAGCTCAGGGATTAGCTGAATTCCCAAACGGATTCGCCGTTCAGGATGCGGCGAATCTGATCAGGGAACCTGTCCGGGTCAAGCGGCTTGCCGAGGAAGCCATCGAAGCCGGAGCTTTTGGCTTTGTTCATTTGATCTGTGCTGGCTTCCGCCGTAACGGCAATGATCGGAATGGATTTGAGCCGGCTGGAAGCGCGGATTTTCTTCAGCGCGCCGTACCCATCCTCGTAGGGCAGACGAATATCCATTAAGATCAGGTCTAACCGCTGTAACGTGTCTGCATATTCCACGACTTCATAACCGGAGGTCTTCCATTCGCAGTGAATGCCCAAATATCCCAGCATGCGGGCAATCAGCACAAAGTTCGCAACATTATCCTCGACAACCAGGACGGTTGCGTCCTTGGGAATATTCGGTTTTTTGATCGGCTGTGTGTCTGTTACATTTTCAGGCATTCGGTCTCCTCATAATATATTTTTCGATCTCCCGCGCCAGCAGATCGATATCAATCGGCTTTTGAATATAACCATCGCATCCGGCTTCCAGTGTTTTTTCCTTGTCGCCGCGCATCACATTTGCAGTCAGCGCCAGAATGGGAACGCGTTCGAATCCCGGCATGGCCTTGATCTGCGTGGTCAGGCTATAGCCGTCTGTATCGGGCATGTTGATGTCCATCAGAATCAGGTCCGGACGTGTGCGTTTTAAGACATCCAAAGCCTCACCTGCATCTCCTGCTTCGAGCAGCATGTAATCCTCGGCAAGCAGGATGCGCTTTACGAGTAAACGATTATCGGGATTATCTTCGATGTACAATATTGTTCCTTTATTCTCTGGCGACACCATTTTGAGGAACCTCCGACTTGATTCTACATATGACCGTTGGGGGAGCACATGACAGCTACCTTACAAAATTACAAACAAAAATGTCGAGGGAGCCTCTCCTCGACATTAAAGCGGGTGATGGGACTCGAACCCACGATATCTTGCTTGGGAAGCAAGCGTTCTACCACTGAACTACACCCGCATTTCAAACCGCCATTCCTGCTCAGAGTTGGGGAGAGCAAGAGTTCTTTTTTTGTCTGTCAAAATTATATCACACGGCTAGTCTTCTGCTTCTGCACCTTGTTCGCCTGCGCGTTCGTTTCTCATTTTTCTCAGGAAGATCGACCGGCTCGCCCTCCGCCGGTCACTGATTCCGTTTGAGCAGCTTGTCTGCCAGCTCGAACAGTGCCCCGCCGGCCTCGCCCTGCGGATCAGCCCCTCGGAGACTCATCTGGGCGAGGTCGGTCATTTGCTTGGCAGCCTCCACGGCAGCCTCATACCCGCCTTCGCTCGCCAGGAGGCGCGCCAGTTCCTGAACCTCTCCTGCCTGAATTCGACCCTGCTTCCAGCGCTCTGCAAACCTTCCCCTGGCGCTCAGGCCCGCCAGCACCGGCAGGGACTTCTTTCCTTCTATGAGATCGTTCGCAGCAGATTTTCCCGTCACGGCTTCATCGCCCCAAATGCCGAGGATATCATCCTCCACCTGGAACGCCAGGCCGAGATAGTGCCCAAACGAGCGGTAGGCGTCCTGATTTGATTCATCGGCTCCGCCGAGCAAAGAGCCAATATGGCAGCACGCGGAGAGCAGGGCGGCCGTCTTGCCTGCGATCATCGGCCAGTAGTCTTCGACCGCAAGTTCATCCGTTTTTTCATAGGACATGTCCAGGAACTGACCACGGGTGAGATCGAGGCAGGTATTATGCAAAATCTCGGCGGCGCGGACGACGATCTCTGCCGGATAGTTTTCCTTCAGGTCAATGATCGCTTGATTCGACATGACAAACAGCGCATCCCCCACGTTGATCGCCATCGGCGCACCCCATTTGACCCAGACCGTGGTACGTCCGCGCCGCTTGTCGGAGTTGTCCTGAATGTCATCATGAACAAGCGAGAAGTTGTGGACGAGTTCCACAGCGGCCGCGGCAGGTAGCGCAAGTTGCCAACTTGCGCCACAGGCTGCCGTACACAGCAGCACCATCAGCGGGCGGATGCGCTTGCCGGTTGCTTCGGGTCCCGCGCCTTCGCCTGTCCAGCCCATGTGATAGGTTAACATCTCATGGAAGGGTTTCGTGCGCGGCGCGTCGAGGCGGGCAACCTGTTTCTGCAGTTCCAGCTCAATTTGGGAAAGAAGCGGTTTGAGGTCCATTGTTATGATCCCGTTCCGGTATAGGAGTTCACACCTTTTGTCCAGACCCAGTAGGTGAGTGCAAAGAGACCAACGCCGACCAGTGGCGAAAAGTATACCAGAGAGGACACGTCCTCCGGCTGCAAAAAAAGCTGAGAGGGATAGAACGCGACAAAGCCAAGCGGAATGATAAACGTGAACGTGAAGCGAAACGCGCCGTCGAAGATATTCATTGGATAGGGGGCGAACTCGCGCAGCTTCCATGCCAGGCCCAGGACCGGATAAGCATCCAGGACCCAGAAGGCTGCGCAGCCCGCCAGCACCGTGATCGAGATCTGCACCAGCGAGGCGCTGAAAAGCGTCAGCAGGAGGAGCGCGACTCGTGGCAGAGTCCAGTCCAGGTCCAGCCGGATCGAAGCGTAGATCAGGATCACGATGCCGGCCGCCAGTTGAGTCAGTCCCTTGATGTCGAACATCTCCGACATGTAATAGAACATCATGTTGAGCGGACGAAAATAATATTTCAGGAACGTGCCCTGCTGGACGTGAAAGCGGATCTGCCAGATGTGGTCGAACAGGATCTGCATGGGCGAGATGGCGATCATGTAGAAACCATAGATGAAAACCAGTTGCATGAACGACCAGCCCGCCAGATCGGGAATGGAACCGAGGATCACCCAGAAGATGCCCAGGGTCGCGAGACTCGAAAAGAACATGCCGATCGAGCTGATGATAAAGTCAGCCCGATACTGCATGCGCGCTTTGATGTATTGGGTCTCGATGATGAAGTAAAGGCGCAGATAATCTTTGAGCGAGTGCACGGCTAGCCTCCGCTGATCCGCAGGACCTTGATGGCCTGATTGTAAAACAAACGGGTGAGCGTAAACAAGGCAATTACCCAGAATAATTGCACCGCCAGCATGGGGAGGAAGGTTCCCCAGCCCAGGTTTGGCTGCGCGACCATTGTCAATGGGGTGTAGTAAATCGCCTGGAACGGAAGCCACAGCAATATTTTGTGGATGACGTCCGGGAAAAAGGGCAGTGGGATCAGCGCGCCCGACAGGACGGTCACGAGGATCTCTTTCGTGATGCTGAGCCCCCAAACCGACTCGGTGTAGAAGCAAAGCAGCCCGATGAAGTAATCGAAGCAAAAGCTGAGCAGATACGCCAGGATCAGGCTGAATGGAAAGATTGCCAGGCCGAGCCCCAGCGGAATCTCGATGCGGAAGACAAAGACCAGCAGCAGGATCGTTGGGATGGTAATGGCGCCGAGACTCATCAAAAAGAATCCCAGGCTCATGAACAGCTCGTAGAACTGCAAATCGATTGGCTTCGTGAGATAGGTTGCGACCGTGCCCTCGCGAATTTCATAAGACATCTGCCAATCCACATAGGTTTTGAGCAGGATGAACACGGCGCTGCCCAGTGCGACATAGATATAGGTCTGGTCGAAGGTCAGTCCGCGCAGCGTCTCTCTGTTTTGATAAATACTCCGCCACAGGAAATAGGTGATGGACATGTAGATGATATTGCCCGCGATGCTGAATAAAAAGCCAAAGCGGTAGACCAACCCGACCATGAAGGAGCCGCGCAGGACCGCGAGATACGATTTCATTTCAATGCTCCATCGTAGACTTTGCGCACGACATTTTCCATGGAGATTTCGACGATGCGCACGTCATCCACGCCGAAATTGCTCATCACAAAGTTCAGCACATCGGAGAGCGGGGTGCGCGCCTGGTCGATCGTGACATCGGTCCAGAGCTCTTCTGTCTCTGCGATGCTGATGCCATGCTCTGCGCCAAATTTTTCGGTGAGCTTGCCTGTCAGCGTTTGCAGTGTCGCGGCTGTAAAATCGTCTATTTGCAGTTTCAGAGTGCGGTACGCGCCGAAGAGCGCATTGACTCGCTTAATGTCGCCGTCGTACAGGATCTTGCCTTTGTCGATAATGATGATGCGCTGGCACAATGCCTCGACATCGCCAAGATCGTGTGTCGTCAAAATGATGGTCGTGTTGTGCTCGCGGTTCAATTCTTTGATCACGGAACGGATCTTGGCTTTGATCGAAATATCCAGCCCGATCGTGGGCTCATCCAGGAATACCACTTGTGGGTTATGCAGGAAGGAGGCGCTGATATCGCAGAGCATCCGCTGCCCGAGCGACAACGTCCGCACCTGCTGTGAGTACAGCGCCTTGAGCCCGACCAGTTCGTTGAACATGTCCATGTGACGGTCGAACATCTTTTGATCGACCTTGTAAATCTCTTTCAGGATTTTGAACGACTCGATCACGGGCAAGTCCCACCAGAGCTGCGTGCGCTGCCCGAAGACCACGCCCATGATCTGTGCCTGCCGGATGCGGTTGTCGTACGGCATGAGTCCATTGACTTGCAGCATGCCCCCGGTCGGCTTGAGGATGCCGGTCATCATCTTGATGGTGGTCGATTTGCCCGCGCCGTTGGGACCGATGTAGCCGACGATCTCGCCTGCTTCGATGTCGAACGAGACGCCTGCCACCGCTTCGACGGTGCGATAGTTCCCCGAAAACAGATCCCGGAACGCGCCGCTCAAGCCTTCGCGGCGATTGAGTATCTTGAAGTGTTTGGTAAGGTCTTTGATGTGGATGAGACTCATAATGAATAAACCTGGAGTGGAGTTTGAGCTGGTCTGTGGCGCCCCGCGCCACTGCGCTTGTCGCCCACGTATTTTAGCACATCCATTCTATGCCACGTAAGCGTGTTGTACCTGTCCGAAAGGATAGTTTTAACTGATGTTACGCAGGCAAAGTACCTTCACCACTGAGAACACGGAGTCCACGGAGATTTTCAAAGAGTTTTCTCTGTGTTCTCCGTGCACTCCGTGGTGAAACTGCGTAAGGTGAGGTTTTAATAAGGAATCTCCAGGTCGCGCAGGCTGGCTTCCAACTGCTCCGGAGACTGGAAATGGATGACAACAAAGCCCATCTTTTGCGCCTGATGGATATTTGGCAAGGCATCGTCGATGAAGAGACACTCGTTTGCGGGTCGCCCGATCTTAGCGAGCAGGATGTGATAGATCTCAGGGTCCGGCTTCACATGGCCCACTTCGCCCGAAATGACCATGTCATCGAGCAGGTCGAAGAAATCGTGCATATTGCGCGCGTGCGGAAAGGTCTCTGCCGACCAATTGCTCAGCCCATAGATCGGATACCCGGCTTGTTTGAGCCGCTTCAGGATGCTGATCGTGCCCAAGACCGGTTCTCCGACCGAATCGATCCAGTGCTCGTGGAAAGCCTGGAAAAGATGCGAATAGTGGGGGAATTGTTGCGAAAGGAGGGCGACCCCATCTGCGAACGGGCGGCCCTTATCCTGCTGCATATTCCACTCTGCAAAATTGACTTCCCGGAGGAAGCGCTCCATCCCTTCCGGGTCATCCGGGAAGAAACGCTGATAGAGATTACGCGGGTCCCATGTCAACAGGACGTTGCCGAAATCGAAAATGATGGCTTGGATAGGGGAGGTCATGCGCCCGATTGTAGCATGGTTGATTTGGCTGCAGAATTAACGACTTTCTCTGAGGCTATATCTGCATCTGCGATCTATACGCCTGCCAGCTTTGCAGCTTTCAAACCTTCCAGGTTTTCAACTCCCGCCGCGAACATCGTAACCTCGATCTGCCTCTGGGTCAGCTTCATCACCTCGACGACTTTCTCCGTCGAAACCGCGGCGGCTTTCAGGAACTGACCTGCCATGCCTCCCAGCGTTGCGCCGAGAGCAACGCACTTGGCGATGTCGAGACCATCCTTGATGCCGCCGCTGGCGAAGATTGTCATTTCGGAGGCGGCTTTCCTGACATTCAAAATGGAATCCGCCGTCGGAATTCCCCAGCCGACAAAGGTCGCGGCGAGGGCGCGCGTGAATTCGTCGGGGGCGCGGTGCATCTCCACCTGGGACCAGCTCGTCCCGCCCGCGCCGGCCACGTCGATGGCAGAGACGCCGCAATCGGCGAGCAGTCTGGCTGTCCGCTCCGAGATGCCCCAACCGACCTCTTTTGCAATCACAGGCACTTCCAGCTTCTTGCAGATCTCTTCGATCTTCTTTGCCAAGCCTGCGAAGTTGGTATCCCCCGCATCCTGGACTGCCTCCTGCAGAGGATTAAGATGAAGAATAAGCGCGTCCGCCCGGATCATATCCACGGCTTTGCGGCAGTGATCGATGCCATAGCCGTTGTTCAGCTGCACCGCGCCGAGGTTGGCGAAAAGCAGGGTGTCGGGGGCGGCTTTGCGGGCAATGGAAAAGGTGGGGGTTTCCTTGGGGTTCTCGAGGGCGGCGCGCTGACTGCCAACGCCCATCGCTACACCGACTTCCTGCGCGGCTTCCGCCAGTCGCTGGTTGATCTCGCCAGCCTCCTCGGTCCCGCCCGTCATGGAACTGATCAGGATGGGAGCAGCCAATCGTTTGCCGAACAGGCTGAGGCTTGGGTCGAGGCGCTCCAAATCCAGCTCCGGCAAGGCCTCGTGGACAAAATGATACTTTTCGAGGCCCGTCGTCAATGCCGAGCGGACATCTTTCTCCAAATTGATCTTAATATGGTCTGCTTTTCGCTGGTCGATCGGCGCAACTTTTGGCATGGGGCAGTGTTCCTGTGATTGAGTAGTCAATATCCGGCTTGACACGGTCCTTAGACCGAGTACAATTGCCACGTCAAATTCTGAAGGAGGCTGTCATGTCTGACACATATACTGAAGTGAAGGCGATCATCAAAGACTTACTTGGCGCCGATGAGTCAAAAATTACGCCAGAAGCTCGTTTTCGTGAGGAACTTGAAGCGGATTCTCTCGATCTGGTTGAACTCATCATGGCTTTCGAAGATAAGTTCGGCGCTGAGATCTCTGATGAAGATGCTCAGAAGATCACCACAGTGGGCGAAGCAGTCAGCTATATCGACTCGCACAAGTAATTCATTTTGCCCTGAAGGGCCACGATGATTATAACCGTAGAGCCGTCCTGCAAGGACGGCTCTATCTGTGTGGAATATCTATGTCGTTGCGAGGGCGATGTTCTTCCGCCCGAAGCAATCTCCTAATTCGGATGGGGTTGCTTCGCCTTCGGCTCGCAACGACATTACTTTAGCAAGGACGGGATCTCTTCCGGGTGCTTGGCGACTTTGACGCCTGCGGCTTCCAAGGCCCTGATCTTGTCGGCTGCGGTGCCAGCGCCGCCTTCGATGATCGCGCCCGCATGTCCCATGCGTTTGCCGGGAGGGGCCGTCTGACCGGCAATAAAGGAAACCACCGGCTTGGTCATTTTGGCCGCAACGTATTCGGCGGCTTTTTCTTCATCCGTTCCACCGATCTCGCCGATCAACACAACCTTTTCGGTCTGCGGGTCGTGCTCGAACATCTCGAGCACATCGATGAAGTTCGTGCCATTGACAGGATCGCCGCCGATGCCGACGCAGGTGGACGCTCCCATGCCGGCGAGTTTCAAGGCGTACAGCACTTCATACGTCAGCGTGCCGGAACGCGAGACAACACCGACGCTGCCCGGGATGGCAATGTCGCCCGGGATAATGCCAACCTTTGCTTCCCCGGGAGTCAGCAACCCGGGGCAGTTTGGACCCACCAGGCGGACTTTCTTTTGGTCAAGATAATTGCGCACGCGCATCATATCCTGCACCGGCACGCCTTCTGTAATGCAGACAATCAGCGGGATGCCCGCATCCGCGGCTTCGAACATGGCGTCGGGAGCGAAACGTGAAGGGACGAAAATGCACGTGCAGTTCGCGCCGGTTGCATCGACCGCGAGCTTGACCGAATCGAACACCGGAACTTTTCCGTCCAGGACCCATTCGCCGCCCTTGCCCGGCGTCACGCCCGCGACGACGTTCGTTCCATAGGCAAACATTTGGGTGGTGTGAAAGAGTCCTTCGTTGCCTGTAATGCCCTGGACGAGAAGGCGGGTATTCTTGTTGATTAATATGCTCATGAATTAATAGCTCCCTTCGCGCTGAGCGGAGGCTTTGACTGGCGAAGCCGTGCCGAAGAGCCGGAGACGAAGCGCCTGGTTGCAACTGCGCTTCGACTGTGCTCGTTGCACTCGCTCCGCTCTGCGCGAGATTTTATTTATCCCTTCGCGGCTGCTACAGCCTTCTTGGCGGCGTCTGCCAGTGTCTCGGCTGTGGTCATGTTTGCATTCTCGAGGAGGTGGCGGCCCTCCTCCGCATTGGTCCCAACCAGCCTGACAACCATCGGTACGTTCGGCTTGACCTCGTCCATCGCAGTGAGGATGCCGCGCGCGACTTCGTCACAGCGCGTGATGCCGCCAAAGATGTTGAGTAAGACGGCCTTTACATTGGGGTCCGAGAGGATGATGCGCATCGCGGCTGCCACTTTGTCTGCTCCCGCGCCTCCGCCAATATCCAGGAAGTTCGCCGGTTCACCGCCAAACAGCTTGACGATATCCATGCTGGTCATGGCAAGTCCCGCGCCGTTGACCATGCAGCCGATGTCCCCCTCCAGCTTGATGAAGGAGAGTCCATGGCGGCGCGCTTCGGTCTCGGCGGGCGCTTCCTCATCCACATCCCGGATTTCTGCCAGGTCGGGATGGCGGAACAGCGAATTGTCGTCGATCATCATCTTGCCATCCAGGGCGACCAGGTGATTGCCCTTTGTGATCACCAGCGGGTTGATCTCAGCCAGGGTTGCATCCGTTTCGAGATAAGCTCGCCATAACCCGGAAGCGATCCTGCTGAAATCCCGCCAGAGTTCACGCGGCAGGTCGATCGAAGCGGCAATATCGCGGGCTTGATAATCACGCAGCCCCAGCAAGGGGTCGACATGGACCTTGACGATTTTTTCAGGCGTGGTCGCTGCCACTTCTTCGATGTCTACGCCGCCGGAGGCGGAAGCGATCATGACCGGTTTCTTCGCGGCGCGGTCGTTCGTGATGGAGAAATAGATTTCATGTTCGATTGCCGCGGCTTCATCGACCAGCACTTTGCGAACAGGCAAGCCCTTGATATGCATCGAAAGGATTTGCTGGGCAAACTCTCCCGCTTCTTTTGGATCCCTGGCAACTTTCACGCCGCCAGCCTTGCCGCGTCCACCCACAAGTACCTGCGATTTAATAACAACGCGGCCACCGAGTTCTTCTGCGATATGTTTCGCTTCATCTGCGGTCGCCGCTACCCGTCCCTTTGGGATGGGAATTCCATACTTTGCAAAAATCATTTTCGATTGATATTCGTGGAGTTTCATGCCTTTTCCCTATAAGCGAATTTGAAACACAGAGGCATTATACCACCCTCAATTTTTAGAGATTGTGATGAACATCATGGATGAAAGCATTCCTTCCCGCAGGTTTCAACGGCATGTTTTTATCCCCGCGATTTGCTAAGCAAATCGTGCTGCGCTTGTGGTATCCTCCTTGTCCTTCTATGAAACACCTGGTACGAATACGAATTTTTCTCAAGCCTTATTTCTGGCAAATACTGGCGACGCTGGTCATTCTGTTGATCCTCACGGGACTCAGCCTGGTGGTGCCGCGCATCATCCGCTCCGTGATCGACGAGGGACTGGTGCAGGGCGAAAAGAGCTACCTGGTCCGGTCGGCGCTTCTTCTGCTGGGACTTGGGCTTGTTTCCGCCATCCTGAATCTGGGCAACCGCTACTGGTCGGAGTGGATCGCAGCGCGCGTGGGCTACGACCTGCGCAACCGCATGTACAACCACATCCAATATCTGCCGTTCACCTACCACGATCATGCCCAAAGCGGACAGTTGATCTCGCGCTGCATCGAAGATGTCCGTTCGATCGAGCGCTTTGCCGGGGGCGCGGTCGCCGACCTCGTGCGATTTGTTTTGCTGACGATCGGTATCCTTTCCATCATGCTGACCGACAACCCAAAACTGGCGATGATTGGATTATTGCCGATGATTCCACTGATCCTGATGACTTCCCGTTTCGGGACGAAGATCGGCAAGCTGTTCTTTGCCGTGGACAATGCGGTCGGCGAGGTTTCGAACCGTTTGCAGGAGAATGTGGTTGGCGTGCAGGTCGTGCGTGCGTTTGCGCGCGAACCGTACGAGATCAAGCGTTTTGAGTCCGCCAACCGGCAGGTTTTCCAGAACTGGGTCCACGTGATCGACGAGTGGTCCAAGATCATGCCGACGACGGGGTGGCTGACAACTCTCAGTGTTATTTTGATCCTGTGGTTTGGCGGGCAAATGGTGATGGATGGCACGCTGACCATCGGCGCGATCGTTGCCTTCAACGCCTATGTCCTTATGCTGGCCGAACCCGCGCAGCAGTTAACGGGTCTTGTCAACGCGGGCGGGGAAGCCGCGGCCGGTGCACAGCGTGTCTTTGAAGTATTGGATACAGAACCTGCGATTCAATCGCCGGAGCGTGCCATCCAGCTCGAACCCTTGCGCGGGGAAGTGGAGTTTCGCGCGGTAGGACTGAAATACCAGGATGAAAGAACAGCCTCCTTAAACGGGATCAACCTGCGGGTCGAGCCGAACCGCCTGGTCGCATTGATCGGGCAGACAGGCTCGGGTAAAACGTCGCTGGTGAACCTCCTGCCGCGCTTTTACGATGTCAGCGAGGGCAGCGTGCTGATCGATGGGGTGGATGTCCGCGAGATGGATCTGGTGACGCTGCGAAAGCAAATCGGGATCGTGCTGCAGACCTCCCTGTTGTTCTCGGATACGATCAAAGCCAATATTGCCTACGGCCGCCCCGAGGCGACGCTGGATGAGGTGATTGCCGCTGCCAAAGCCGCGCAGGCGCATGAGTTCATCCAAGGTTTCACAAACGGCTACGACACCATTGTCGGCGAGCGCGGTGTGACGCTTTCGGGCGGTCAACGCCAGCGTGTTGCGATTGCGCGGGCGCTGCTCATGAACCCGCGCATCCTGATCCTGGACGATTCGACGTCTTCAGTGGACACGCAGACCGAAAAACTCATTCAAACCGCGCTGGATACGTTGATGGAAGGACGTACGACGTTTGTGATCGCGCATCGCCTGAGCACTGTCCGCCGCGCCGATTTGATTCTGGTGATGGAGGGCGGGCGCATCCTCCAACAGGGCCGGCATGACGAGCTGCTGCGCGCAGGCGGCCTGTACAGGGAAATCCATGATTTGCAGTTAATTGATCATGCAAAGTTCGCGGAGGAACTGGAAGAGTTGCAGGAAGAAAAGATTATGCCGTTGAAGGAACATGATGAGATGTAACTGACGCTTCGTCTGCGTGACCTTCGGTCACTCCGCTCAGCGCGAGGTTCAATTATTTTCTCGCGCTGAGCGGAACGAAGTGAAGACGAAGCGCGGACAACAGGAAAACGCCTATGCCATACGCCGTTTATATCCTTCGCTGCTTTGATGATACCTATTACACCGGTTTGACAAAAGACCTGGATGGACGTGTTCTTGAACACCAAATTGGCGCGCATCCGGAATCGTATACTTTTTCTCGTCGCCCTGTAAAACTTGAATGGAGTGTCGTTACGGAATCCTATCAGGAAGCTTTTCAATGGGAGCATCGGATCAAAGGCTGGAGCCGCGCTAAGAAAGAAGCTTTGATTCGTGGTGATATTGATGGAATTCACGAGATTGTGAAACATGAGAGAAAACAGAGAGAACAAAGTAAAAGAAAAGCCTCGCGCTGAGCGGAACGAAGTGGAGACGAAGCGCGGTTTCTGAGAATTTTTAGTTATCCTGCTTATGCGCGCTTCGTCTGCGTGGCGCAAAGCGCCACTCCGCTCAGCGCGATAGAACAAACATGACCACCAAAATCATTCCTCCGGCATTTATCACCCAATCCGAGGATCAGCTCGACAAGGGCTACGATCCCAAAGTTGCGCGCGGGCTGCTGCGATTCCTGAAACCCTATTACGGGCAGATGATCATTGCCTTGATTTTCATGGTGATCGTCACCGCTTCATCTGTCTCAGGACCTTATTTTGTCAAGCTCGCCATCGATGAGGGGATTGCCAAGAATGACCTCATCGCTCTGCGAAACATCGTTTTGATCTATTTCGGGATTTCTGTCATTCAAGTGACGACGAACATCGTCCGGGTGCGGCTGATGTCACGCGTGGGGCAGCACGTTTTGTACGACGTCCGCACGGCAATGTTCAATCACCTCCAGAAGCTCTCGCTCAGTTTCTATAATCGTTACAGCGTGGGACGCGTGATCACGCGCGTTATCAATGACGTGGGCACCTTGCGTGAATTCGTCACCTGGGCAACGCTGGCAATTGTCCGCGACCTGCTCGCGATCGTTGGCATCCTGTTTGCCATGCTCACGCTCAATTTGCGCCTTTCGCTGCTCACATTCGCAGTGCTGCCTTTGATGGTCGTGGCGACTATTTTGTTCCGCCGGGCGGCGCGGCGCAATTATCGCAAGGTGCGCGCCGCCGTCTCGTGGACTAACTCCGTGCTGGCGGAAAATGTCAATGGTGTGCGGGTGGTCCAGGCGTTCTCGCGCCAGGCGCATAATTACGCGAGTTTCAAGGATTATGTGAATCGTTACTTCCTGGAGCGCAGCCTGGACGCGGCGAAAGTGGGTTCCGTCTTCACCCCGATCGTGGATGTGCTCGGCGCGATCGCAACCGCGCTGGTCGTCTATCTCGGCGGCACGGCAGTCCTGGGCGAGTCGATCACTGCGGGCGTGTTGATCGCGTTCGTGCTTTATATCGACCGTCTCTTCGACCCCATCCGCGACTTGAGTCGGCGCTTCGACACACTGCAGTCCACGATGGCAGGCGGCGAGCGGATTTTGGAATTGCTGAATACACCGGTCGAAGTTCAGGATGCGCAAGAGGCGCGGGAAATGGGACCCATCCTCGGCGAGGTGCGATTCGAGCAGGTCTCGTTTCATTACTCAGATGACCCGGCGCTGGTCCTGGATGGAATCGACCTGGACGTCCGCGCGGGCGAGACGGTCGCACTGGTGGGGGAGACGGGCGCCGGCAAGACGACGATCGTCAAGCTGCTGACGCGCTTCCATGACCCAACCTCCGGCTGCGTGCGCGTCGACGGTGCCGACTTGCGGGCAGTGACTCAGCAGTCGCTGCGCCGGCAGATGGGTATGGTGCTGCAGGACCCCTTCCTGTTCAACGGCTCGGTCAGGGAGAATATTTTGTTCGGGCGGCTGGAGGCGAGCGATGAAGATGTGATCGCCGCGGCGCAGGCTGTCGGCGCGCACGACTTTATCATGCGCTTGAAAAAGGGATACGATACCTCCGTGGAGGAAGGCGGTGCGACCTTGAGCGTGGGACAGCGCCAATTGATCTCGTTCGCGCGCGCTCTGCTGGCTGACCCGCGCATCCTCATCCTGGACGAAGCAACCTCTTCGGTGGACACGCAAACCGAGCAGGTCATTCAAAAGGCGCTGGCAACTTTGCTGAAAGGACGTACATCCTTTGTCATCGCGCATCGCCTTTCCACGATCACAAACGCGGATAAGATCGTCGTCATCCACGATGGCAAGATCGTCGAACAGGGGGCGCATTCTGAGCTGCTGGCAAATCAGGGGATGTACTACGATCTGTATCGGACAGGGTTTCAAGAGTGAATAACCCCAGGGTCATCTTTCGCGTCCATGCCGTTCAGCGCATGTTTGAACGCAAGGTTTCCGTGCGAAATGTCTCGCAGGCGCTTCGCTCAGGGGTGACCGTCGAGGATTACTCTTCAGAGATGCCTGAGCCAGGTCGATTGATCCTGGGGTTTCAGGGAAAACGCCCGTTTCATATGGTGATTTCTGAAAATCCCCAGGCAAATGAAGTCATTATTGTTACGGTTTACATTCCTGATCCACACAAATGGGATAAAAATTTCAAAGGCCGTCGATCATGATCTGCTTGATTTGCCAGAAAGCTGAAACCTTTGAAGGACTCACATCCGTTACATTGGAGCGTGATGAATTTAGATCGGTGGTTAACGATGTGCCCGCGCGTGTCTGTCCGCGCTGCGGAGAGGCATATTTGGAAGAAGAGGTTACTGTGCACTTACTGCGCGTCGCGAAGGAATTGTCTGAGGCAGGAATGTCAGACGAGCCTTATCAATATCCCGCTACTTAAATTTGATACAATCGTTTCATGAAACAGTGCGTTTGCCGGTTTATCCACACTGCCGCTGCGCGGTGCGCTGCGCTTGTTTTTGTTGCCCTCCTCGCGGCATGTCAGCCGGCTTCTCCGGCTTTATCCCCTCCGACTCTGCCGCCGCCACAGGTCATCGTGGAGACGATGACCCCCTCTCCTGTCCCAACAATTACATTCACTCCCTCACCAACCCTGACAATCGAGGAGTTGATCTTCCCGTATACACTCGCTGGGCTCCGCCAGCATGATTTTCAGAGCGGGAAGATCCATATCCGTTCCGAGTTGGAAGACAAAAATCAGTTTTACACAAGCTACCTGATCGACTATCCCAGCGATGGCCTGACGATCACAGGTGTCATGCAGATCCCTGTTGGGGAGGGACCGTTCCCGGTCATTATCATGAACCATGGATTCTATGCCCGCAGTGTTTATCGCTCCGGCGATGGAACAGATCGAGTCTCGCCATATCTGGCTGAACATGGGTATATCACACTCGCCTCGGATTATCGCAGTTGGGGCGAGTCAGATATCGGCGAGAGTTTCTTTTATTCCGGCCTGGTGATCGATGTCATTAATCTCATCAATGCCATCCCATCCATTCCGCAGGCCGACCCCGACCGGATTGGCATCTGGGGTCACAGCATGGGTGGCGGCGTGACGATGAAAGTGCTGGCGATCGATGCGCGTCTCAAAGCCGCGGTCCTGTACTCTCCCGTCAGCGCGGATGACGCCGATATCATCGCGCGCTGGGGCATGGGTTGTTTCGGCGATATCGCCGCGGGTGAACTCATCGCGGGCTGTAACTCATCCGATGTCATTCCCGAGGACCTGCCGCGCAATCTGCAGGACGCTTACCGCTTCGCCGCCTCGGACGCGGACACGCTGAAGAAGATTTCCCCGTTCTATCATCTCGACCGCGTGACCGTTCCCATTCAAATCCATTACGGCACCGAAGATGGAAAGTTTCTGAGCGGAACACCGCCGCAGTGGTCCGTAAAGCTTATCCAGGGATTGCGCGACGCCGGCAAGGAGGCTGGGTTGTTCCAGTACGAGGGCGAGGGTCATTCGTTCATCGGTCAGCCCTGGTTCGACTTCATGGCACGCACATTGAGATTTTTTGATGAGTATGTGAAGAACGCCTCGCGCTGAACGAAGTGCCCGGCATTTCATCCCAGCCATCCATGACGATGGAAAACCTCCTTGACGCTCACTTGCCCAAATGATAAACTCACCTTTGTCGAAACTGAATTCTCTTCTGAAAGGAGGCACGAAAAAATGAAATCCATCTTGTCGTTCACCCGATATGTATTGAGCGCGCCTCCTAATGGTGAATCGTAGGGGCGACCCTGGTGGTCGCCCTGGGTAGGGACAAGCCCTACCCCTGCATGTGTATTCAACCGCAGGCGCGTCTCGCCCTGCGGTTTTCTTTTCATCACAGACCTGACGGGTCTCCGCACGGGCTTGAGAAGTGCGTTTTTGAGACCGGTCAGGTCTTTTGATGGACAATGAATACAAAAGATTACATTGATTTCTTTGAAGAACTCGATGACGAAGATAAACTGAATGTACGCCTTGGGACCGATAAACGTCGTCCCTACCAGCGCATGACGAGAAAATTGATTCAGGAGGAGCGGCAATTCGTCGGCGAACAGGATGATTCGAGCGCGAACTTCAGGTTCACCTACAAAGCCGCGCGCTTCGAGGAATGGTGGCTGCTGGAATCGCTCGGCAATTTCTACGAACATCAATGGATCAGTGATGTGTTGCGCCGTCTCAAGGGCGGCAAGGAAGCCTCGGTGTATCTCTGTCGTTCGGGCGCCGCGGTCGCCGCGCCGCTGGTCGCTGCCAAGGTCTATCGTCCGCGTTCGCTGCGCAACCTCAAAAATGATGGCCAGTATCGTGCTGGCCGCGGTGACCTCGATGAAAATGGTCATGTCATTGTGGACGATGGCGCCCTGCATGCCATGAAGAAACGCACCGCCTACGGCGAAGAATTGCGCCACCAGTCGTGGATCGCCTTTGAGTTCCAAACACTGGAAATGCTGCACGCAGCCGGCGCGGATGTCCCCAAGCCGTATGCCATGGAGAAGAATGCCATCCTGATGGATTACATCGGCGATTTGGGCAATGCCGCGCCGACTCTCAACTCCGTGGGCCTCGACCCGGACGAGGTACAGCCACTCTTCCAGCGCGTCATTCACAACATCGACCTGCTCCTGTCCAATCAGCGGATCCACGGCGACTTGTCAGCCTACAACATCCTCTATTGGGATGGCGATATTTCACTGATCGACTTTCCGCAAGTCGTGCCGCCGGAAGCCAATTCCGCCGCGTGGACGATCTTCCTGCGCGATGTGACGCGGATCTGTCAATACTTTGCCTCCCAAGGACTCCGGCGCGACGCCCGTAAACTGGCTACTGATCTATGGACATCGCACGGACACAAAATTACCAGGGAAATCCATCCGCGCTATTTGGATCCCGAGAAAAACGAGGACCGGCATTTGTGGGAAAAGCAGAAGACCGAGAAGTAGGGCAACTTCAGGACTTGCCCCACAACCCATAGCCTTCGTTTCTTCTTTGCTCGCGCCGCTCGTGCTGTTCATGGATTTGCTGGACGTGATCGGATTTCTCTTCGATCGCGGCTGCGAGCCATAAGCGGCCCTTTTCGGCCGTCCCGTGACTTCCCGCTCCATACGCCCCGGTTTTTGTATCGTCGTCCCAGGGCGGATTCGCGACGAGGGCGCCTCCCTCGATCCAATCCATGTAGTAATCGGGCGTAGTGATGAAATCAGTTTCATCCACGACGCGTCCCATCTGGCAAAGGTCCGGGCGAAGATGGAGCAGATACGATGTTTCCAGTTCACAGGCGTGACCCATCCCGCCGATCGGTGAGGTGCGGTATTTTGACAATGCTTCCGCGCCGATCCTGCCGGAGGTGTGGAGCCAGGCGGTTGCGCAAAAGATCCTGCGATGGCGTTCGCCGGCGTACTTCACAACATTTACGAGGAACGATGTGTTGCCGCCGTGTCCGCTCATGAAATAGAAACGGTCAAAGCCGCGCTGGACCAACGTGTCGATCGCCGCCAGCCAGAAATCCTCGAAGGCGCGTCCGCCGGCGTTCATCGTCGCCGCGAAAGCGGAGCGGTGTGTGCTGACTCCATACGGCATGACCGGCAACGCATAGCTGCGCGTAGGCACTTTGGCGGCAGTGCCTTTTGCGATGGCTTCAATAATGAGGGTATCAACCGAGAGGGGCAGGTGATAACCATGCTGTTCCGTGTGCCCGATCGGAATCAGGGTCACTTTGCCGCGTTCAGAATCCGGAGGAATTTGGATCGCGGGCGAACTTTGCCTCTGCGGGAGACGCAGACATACTGGGGCAAGCTGTCGCATGAAAAACGACTGGGGGTCGATGCCGGCCGGCGCGAGGCAATAGACGCGTGAGAAGCCATCGTCACGCAAGCTGTCCAGCAGGTTTGAAATATATGGAAAGAAAACCGGCTCGGGGATTTCCAGTCCGCTGCCGCGCCAGCCAAACGGGAAGGCTGGCAGGAGTCCGATTCGGGGCGGATGACCGAGTTGGTCGGCGAGCAGGTCGAAGCTTGTCCTGAGCGAAGTCGAAGGGGTGTAGCCGGGACCGAGTGGCAGGACGAGCGGTGTATCGCGCGGCAGCTCAGCCACCGCGTCCCAGGTCATTTCATCATAATTAAAGAATGTTGTCATCAAGCCTCTATGTGAATTGCGTTCTGCGCGTAGCCAAAATGGTGTAATTAGATGTCCTTGAAATTTAAAAGTTAGGCAGAGAACATAGCGAATTCAGGTGCATACTTTATTAAGCCTTGCACGGTGACGCTGGAGAAGCGGACAATCATAAACTCGTCATCCACCCCATATTCGTTCTGTACCCCACATGTACTTGCTTTCTCAAATCCGAAGCGCTGATAGTATTTGGGGTCGCCGAGCACCACGCAGTAATCATATCCAAGTTCTTCGCAGAGACGCAATCCCGTGCGGATGAGTCTCGAGCCGATCCCCTGTGATTGAACGTCAGGATGAACAGCAACCGGTGCAAGCCCGATCCCTTTTGCCTCACCCGGTGGGGTGGTGGAAACCGGACTGAATAGAATGTGACCGAGCACGTGCTCAACGCGCACAGCAACCAGCGAAATCACGGCTTTGCCGTTCGCGCGCAGCGCCTCGACGAGTCTGCTTTCCTCGTCCGTTGGAAACGCGGCACGCAGGATCGCTTGCACCTGCGCAATATCTTTTGCTTCTTCTTTGCGTATTTTAGTTTCCATTTTTAGCGTGGCAGCAAATACCAGTCCAAGAATCGTTCCATACGTTCATAGGCATCAAGCAGATTTTTGCGATGCAGGAAGCCATGCGGTTCATCCGCATAGGTTTTATACTCGAAGACCTTATCGTGCCGTTTCAGGGCTTCCACCCATTCTTCGGAGGCTTCTGGCGGGACGATCGTGTCGAGAAGTCCGTGCAGGATGAGCATCGGCTTCTGGACGTTCTTTACCTCTGTGATCGGGGAACCTTTCAGGTAGAAATCAGTGTTTACGGCAGGATGACCCAGAAAGATCTCAGTGTAATAACGCAGCCGTTTCTCGCACTGCGCCCACGAGCTGACGAGATTCGAGTCACCATATTTTGAGATCCCACAGGCAAAGCGATATTCAGGATCGCGCGCCAGGGCGCAGATCGCCAGATAGCCGCCGTAGCTCCCGCCCGCAATGCCGACACTTTCCCGGCGAATCGAGGTGAAGCCCTGTTTGAAGCTTTGCAGGAACCGCGCACCGTACAGGCAATCCTGTGTATCGCCGATCCCCCAGTTTTCATAATTGAGGCGTTCGAACTGTTTGCCGTAGCCGGTCGAGCCGCGATAGTTCGGCGCGAGATAGGTGTAGCCCTTTGCCGTAAAGTATTGCGCAAGGTCATCCCAGGAAAATACATACTGGTCCTTCGGCCCGCCGTGTGGATACAGGATCGCCGCGCCGTTCGATTTTTCGGGAAGATATAAAAACGCGGGAATCTCCAGCCCATCATGACTCTTGTAACTGACAATCTCCGGCATCACCATTTTGTTTTTCTGCATGGCTGGCGGATTGGAGAACGTCAATTGGGTGACTTGTTTGCCGGGCAAATCGAGGCGATAGAGATCGGGCGGCAGGAGCGGACTCTCGTACTCGTATGTGATAAACAATCCATCTGGTGACCAATTGGGATTGGAATGAATGCCCGCTCCGCTCCGCAGGTCTGCGACTGCGCCTGATTCCGTCTCGACGAGGCTCAGGTCGAACGCGCCGCTCCGATTGAAGATGACCGCGAGCTGTTTGCCGTTTGGCGCCCATTCGAACTGCGTGACATCATGGCCTGTGTTCGTGAGGGGGTGCAAGCCTTCGCCATTCGGCCTGACGAGATAGATTTCATCGCGCTCGGCCTCCTGGGCGATGAACGCGATCCACTGCCCGTCCGGCGACCATTTCGGCGAGAGCGCCCGCGTCGATGGTTTGCCATACAGCGTGCGCGATTTCCCTGTTTCGACTTCGAGCAGAACGACATCGAGCCTGTTCAGGTCGTCGAAGCGGCGCAGGAGATAGACGATGGACTTTCCATCGGGCGAGGGGCGCGCCTCCCAGTGATCGCCGGTCGCATCGGTCGTCAGGGCGCGGGGCCAGCAGCCAGCGATGTCGGTCAGGAGCAGCTGATCTGCCTCATCGCGCTCCACCGTGACGATGAGTCCGCACGAATCGGGCATAAAGCGCGGACTGCTCGCGGCGATGGCAAAGTCCGTGATCTTTTTGGGCAAGCCTCCCTCACGCGGCACGAGGTGGACATGCCCGTGCATGCTGAACGCGATCCATTTGCCATCCGGGGACCAGACAGGAATCTCGTCATCCCAGTAGGGCGCGAGGGTCCGATCAGTAGTGATGCGGGCGGGCCAGCCTCCATTCAACGGGAGCAGGTACACGTCCGAGAGCGATTCGCCGTCCTTGATATAGGCGATAGCTTCCCCGTCCGGGGCAAGCGCGTGCGAACGGATCCGCTCCAATGAGGTCAGCAGAGACAGATTCCAGCCCGCGGGTGGTTTCAGGTCGGGCCGTTTGATGGAGGGCCAGCCATTGCGTTCGTACTTTTCGGTGAGTTTGATCGGTTTATCCATTTGGCTCTCTTTCGAGACATTCTCCTGAACTATTATGCCCGCCGACTTTCCGTTGCACTGATGCCTGCTTTCCATTGCAGTCCTGTTGGCTTTCCTCTGCATTATGACAAGTTTCCGTTGCAGAAGGTTTCCTGACGTGCTTATTAAGCACCATTTTACGCTGAAATCGTTCACTGCAAAATACCGCTGCAGGCCGCTTAAGTCCAAGTGTGGAATGGGTTTAGCTGCACAAACCTATCCAGCTCACAGAAAAGTGCGAGCGCACCTCAATATGACCGCCGGTTTTCTGTCGCAGTCTTATGATTTTTCTTTTGCGGAATGAATTTTACCTGAACAAACTTCTTCTTCTTATCGAAGAGTGCAAGCGCACCTCGGTTGTTTAATAGAGAAATCCATGGGGCGTCTGCCAAGCGACCAAAACAGAACGACCCCATGGATATTCAAGTTGCAGCTATAGATTACATTATTTGGTATGTTCAATTAGCCATTGAGCATCCGTGATCAGTTCATTGGCAGCCTCAGGGGTGATGTGCTGCCCACTTTGCTGCTGAACCTTCTGGATGAAGGAGTTGAGTGCAGAAATGATCCACGCGGGTTTGCGACTGTTTTCTGCATTCATCAGTTTCTTCAGCAGATCATAGTAAATGCTCCTGCTGTCAATGTCGCCTTTTATGTAGAAACTTGCGACATTGGCCTTCAAGCTCTGAATAGTTACCACCACCTTGAACGTCACCGACTTGGTCGACTCGTTCCCTGCATAATCCACAGCGTTCACTGTGAGGACATGCTCACCCAGGGTCAGGCTGTGGAGGTCAATTCTCTGGTGATCGGTTGCGGCGACATCATCCAATGTGGCGCTGATCTCTTTCACGCCGGTGATCGAGTCGAAGACATCAAAATCGACCCAAAGAGCATGGGCATGGGGGTATGGAATCGCACGCGGAGTTTTGATGTGTATATAAGGTGGAGCCGTATCCTGAAGATGCGTGATGACCCATTTCGCGTCTGCAACGAGCAGGTCTGCCGCCTGAGCTGCAATATGCTTGTCACGCTGCGCTTTTACATGGTAGATGAAGGCATTGAGGATGTTGCTGGTGATTTCAGGTTTGTTGCTCTTTGCAGCTGCCCTCAATTGCTGCATCAGGCTGTAGTAGACGCCTCGATGATCGATACTGCCATCCTGGTGGAATCGTTCGACGGCTGCCATTAGGCTCTCGATTGTGGCGGTCACGTCGAACTCCACCGATTGGCTGGAGGTGTTGCCCGCTTGATCGGAGGCAGTTACCGTGATGGTGTGAGGACCCAGAGCCATGAGGAATAGATCTGCCTGCTGACCATTTGTTACCGGATTCCCGTCCATCTGGCCTGCATCTGTGTCAACACCAGAGGTGGAATCGCTGGTGTCCCAGGCGATATCGATCGTCTCTGTATGCGTATATGCCTGGGCCTGGGGACTGCTGATGGTGATAGCGGGTGCCGTCTTGTCCAGCTTGACCGTTGTAGATGCCGTGCTGGTGAGGGCGGTCCCGTTTGTAGCTGAACAGGTCAGGGAGACATCCGTTGTATCGGTTGTGAACGTGGTCGTATCGCATCCAGAGGAGGATGAAATACCAGACTCGAGATCCTGCACGCTCCAGGAAACGACGACATCACTGGTATACCATCCATTCAACCCGAGCGTCCCCGTGATGGTGGGAGTAATCACGGGAGGGGTTGTATCGTCAGGCGTTGTATCAGGCAGGGTGGTCAAGCCGAAGACAACGTCTTCACCCTCTGATGGGACATCTGCTCCAAACAGACTCACCACCCAATCGCCAGGCTCCGGATGTTTAATGGTGTAGACCTCGTACGCTGCACCCTTTTCGTGGAATACATCAGCGACGACAGTATCACGAGAAATGACCCGCCCGGAGGGTGTGGTCAAACTCATAACAACGTCACTGCCAGCCCAACTGGTAGAGAATGTGGCTTGCTGTTGGCCAGCAGGTACAGAAATATTGAATGAAATCGTCTGCTCGGGCGATACATTGTACGTTGTGCAGGGGACAGGTGTTTGCCCGGCAATTTTCGCGCGCACCTGCTGAAATTCGCAAACCAGGTCAGAGGTCGGCAGTCGTTTGAAATCGCCGCCCGTGTTGGTTGCAATCTGTTGCAGGAGGGCATCGTCGGAATCGCCAAAACCGAAGGTATATATCTTCCAGCCTTGATCCTTGAAACAGGCATCCTGGTTATCGAAAGGTCCCTGGCCGTCTGTTAACAAGATCGCGGCTTTGGTGTCGTTTGAGGAAGGAGATGCAATCAGGGCATCGCACCCTGCCTGGACACCAGCACCAACATCTGTGCCGCCCGACGACCCAATTCCATCGATGGCAGCGATGAGGTTTGTCCTATTCTCCGGCAATTGCACCAGTGGGCTGTCCAGAGATGCGTAACTATTAAAATCCACAACACCAACATAATCGCCTGCCAAAGATGCAGCAAGATATGCTTTCCCGGCATCGAGGCGTTTATTCGAGGGATCGTTCCAGCCCATGCTGCCGGAGCTATCGATGATCAGCACAACATCCACATTATTCGTTGCTGAATTTACAGGAAAATCAATCGCATGACCGTTGTTTTCCTCGGTGATCTCATCGGGGTATCGATTGACATCATCCACGAGGCCTACCAGCACCGCATTTTGAGCCGTGATGCGCGCATCCAGGCTGCTCGGATCGACGACTGTCCAGTCGAACGCGATTGTCGCCTGGTCACCAGGTTGGATATCCTTTACATCATAGACGTTTCCAATAGTATGCATAATAACCGGGTTTTGCCCGTTGTTATCCAGAAAGAAGTTTACGCCAATCCCTTTGTCGGTTGCAACATCGCCGGCATTACAGATGGTCGCTTCGAACCGGACGGTATCTCCTACGGAAGGCAAAGTTCCCTCAGGAGCATCTGGCGAGGTTAAGTTCTTCCATTCCAGGCGCTGGAACCACAGATCGATCTTGTTTACGCCATTGTTGGCATTTTCCAGGCTTGCAGCTCGACATTGCCATAAACTTTTATACTCTTCCAGCAGTTCCCGCTGCATGCCAAGCACACTATCGCCGAACCCATACTCACCTGTAAGTTCGACACCCCAGTGCAATACGGCATCCGCTCCCAATCCACCATATGCCTGCTGGTATAAATCTCGCATCGCTTGAAATTTATCAATTTCCTGGTCGTCAGGGTATTTGCTTTTCATGTAATCTAAGCTTGCGCCAATTTCTTCTATGACGAACGGTTTGTTGACATTGTTAGCTACTGCCACGTCGTTCGTTCTACTTGGGTCATAAATTTCTCCATTGTAAGCATGGATCGTAATGTAATCGATGTTTGGATCACTATATAGCGTATTGGCATCAATTGGTTCTATCAAAGCCCAGTCTGTACTGGCGATGCCTGTGGTGACAAGGTGATTAGGATCATTTGTGTTGATGATGCGTGCAATTTCTGTGTAGAAATTTACCAAATCTTGGGAGTGACCAGCGGTATTATATTTAATCTCATTACCAATTTCCCATGCAAAGATCCCGTCATCAGCTTGAAAACACTGGACGACGTCCTCTACGAAGCCTTTATAGACGTCAACCCCGCCATTCTCATCAAACCATCCATCGTCCAGCATGAGACCACCCTCAAAGCGGATTGTACGGTTTCCTTCACCCGGGAAGTACATGTAATCGCCTGTCACATTTGGGCGCCCATAATAGTCATCAAGAACGATAGTTAAACGAATGCCACGCTTCTTAGCTTCATCCAACGCCCAGCGTATTCTTTCTTTGTAATTGTCCAGTTGGTGTCCACTATCGGGTAAGAATACCCGAACTTGTTTAATACCTAAATCTTCAAGTTCGTCTAATTCTGTGCCGAGTACAGCAGGATCCGTGTAACCAATGTAGTACAGGAGGTATACCTCATTTACCCCCACGTGCCTGAAAGGTTGGCCGCCCAGAGAAAAATGTCCATTGTTGACGGTGACAAAATCAGGGATACCAGGTGGAGGGGCGCAAGGATCGACCCCTTGGAAAGCCGGGGCTGGTTCAGCCTGGCTGGCCCGGGCTGGATTGCTGGTTCCTCCTCCAGCCAGGATCACAGCCACCAAAATACAGACTGACAACGCCTGTTGGACAAACCTGCGTCCGTGATGAACATCCAATGTGTACATAGTATCTCCTTTGTTCAAAAGAAATTCTTTTTGGGGTTATGGGGCCAAGGTCCAAACTTATGCAATAAATGTTCGGCGCCAAATAAAAAACAGCCCCAGACCCCTTCCTGGGCTGCAGTTTACCATTCGAACATCACAGTCTTGTAACACTCCGGTAACGATTGGGTAACAATTTCGAAGCCCGCGAAAACGCCATGACCTTTATCCCAGTGGTGCCAGTTTCACAAGTCCAGATTCCATGCTGTTCCTTTCCACTGAGAGGTGACCACAATGCCGACTGTGGTGCTCGTGCTGTTGTTTAGGCGGGAAAGAGTTTGATTTTGTTACCTGATTGTTACATTCCTGTGAAATTCCTGTGACTTTTGATGAGTACGATTCTTAAGGCTAGTGTACATCTGCTGCCTTCTGAAGTTGTCCGTTGTTCGCAAGGCAGGAAATATCACGTAAAGATAAGGAGAAAAGGCATATGACTATTTTCAAACGATATACTTTCAAAGTCGAACAGTTGCTCGTTATCGCGTTTCTTTTGGTCGGCATGCTGATTCCCGGCCAGCCTGTCCAGGGCGCACAACCGAGCAGTCCGTCCGGAGTGACGTTAGCTGGTGTACATTACTACGGCGGTCAGCTTCCCGATGGATCTTATTTGCCCGATATGAATGTGTCCTATGGGAAGCGCGGCTGGAACGTCGAAACAGTGGTTGCATTCGAATGGAATGGCAGTCAATATGTGGATAAGTGTAACAATGGTGACCTGGAATATGCCCTCGGTCCAGCATGGAGGGCCCAACTCGAGGGGCTGGTCAACATCATTCGGATTGACTATCGGAAAGATCAAGCCGGGAATATGGTCGCTGTCCCGAGCAACTCCACAGAATACACATCCTGGTCGAATTCCTTTATCCGCTGTGTCGAGCGGTTTCGAAGCTATCAGCGCGATGGATCCACTCATGACCTGGCTTCCCTCTTCATCGTCGGCAACGAGCCAAATATCGATGGAGGTATTTCGGACGTTGCATACGCCAACGCCTTCAATCATCTTTGGGGCAGGAAAAGCTCCATGGTATCTGGGACGGAATTGCTGGCTGTCTTCAACTCACCCTTTACGCCGCCGGAATGGATGTATAGCATGACCTCCCGCCTGAATGGGGCGGATGGCTTTGCCTTCCATACCGGGGGAGCGCGTTCGGCTTGCCAGGATCCCCGTCAGCCCTGCCAGTGGGCTGATAACCGCTACGATGGCGCGTTCCGCTTCTACCGGGATGTGATCAACCAGATCGATCAGCGTTTCTGGAATAAACCGGTTTACATAACCGAATTCAACACCTACACGGGCGATCCGAACTCGCAGCCTTCCAGCAATTACCCCACCAATTGGGTCAACAAGGCGTTCGAAGAAATTCGCAGTTACAATGCCAGCCGCAACGGGCGGCCCGAGATCAAGGCGCTCATCTGGTTCATCGACGACAGTCGCGGCTACGACAATCGCTTTGCCCTGCGCAGTTACCAGACCTATCCGTTGCTGGCACAGGCGCTCAACGATATGAAAGAAGAATTCCGTAATGCAGCCAACCGTCAGTTCAGCAGCGGTATTTCTCCGCGCAGCGATGTCTTCGTGCGCGGCACCGACAACAATATCTACTATCGTACAAAGACGACCGGCAGCTGGAGCGCCTGGACATCCATTGGTTCACCCACCGGCGGAGCCACCTCTGACCCATCCGCGGTCTCGTGGGGGAAGAATCGTATCGATGTGTTTGTGCGCGGCAGTGATAACGCGCTCTGGCACAGAGCATACAACGGCAGCTGGAGCGCCTGGGAACCACTGGGCGGCACGCTCACCTCAGCCCCCGACGCGGCTTCCTGGAGTTGGGGAGACCTGGAAGTCTTTGTGCGCGGCACCGACAACAAGCTGTACCAGAAACGATTCACGAATGGCAGTTGGTCCGGTTGGATCGGCGACGCTGGAGCGCCCAACGGCAACGCGACCTCGGCGCCAGGGGTAGTCTCGTGGGGCAGCGGGCGGCTCGACTTGTTCGTGCGTGGGAGTGATAACGCCCTTTGGCACCGGTCCTATTTCAACGGCTGGGGGGCATGGGAATCGTTCGGTGGTGTGCTTACTACCGGACCGGATGCTGCCTCCTGGGGACCCGGACACATCGACGTGTTTGTTGCCGGTGTCGACAATGTGCCCTGGAGGTTACAGTGGAATAACGGTTCCTATCAATGGATACAAGTTCCCGATGGTTCGTACAATACGGATCCTGGCGCTGTCTCGGCTGGGTGGAATCAAGTCAGTCTGTTTGCCCGCGGCATGGATCAACAGCTTTACTATAAATTATGGAACGGGAGCTGGAATGCATGGGAATCGCTGAATGGCGGACTGAACTCCGGCCCTGACGCATCATCTTGGTCGCTTCGTTAAATCACTATCACTTCAGGGAGCGCGCATCTCCTGGGGAGATGCGCGCTCATGGAAAGGCAAAACTCATGACACCAAGAACCCATCGGCATATCGTAGTTGCTGTTCGGCTCCTCCTGGCGATCCTGATCGCTTTGCTGGCGACGAACGTGTCATCTCCTGCGCTGGCGCAATCCGCCAGTAAGGATCATCAACAAGACTACCAGCCTCCCGTACAGGCAGATGATCCAGAAACAGCTTTGCAACTCGCTCTCGACGCGTACATGAAACAAAATCCGTCGTCAAAGGGCAGCAAATTCGCCCTGGGTGATGTCTATGTCGAAAACGATTGGGCGTACGCCATTGCTCGCCGGCAAAACACGAAATCAAAGAAGAGCCTGGTCGAATATGTTGTCCTGTTGGCTAGTCGCACACCCGAAGGCTGGCAGGCGTTGGCTCCGCAAGTGAACGATCCCGTCGAATACAACGCCCTGCTGCACAGCTTTCCCTTCACATTGATCGATGAAAGCAGCCAGGCAATGTTCACTTTGCCTGAACCTATATTTCGTGCCGCGGCAGTCACGGCGAATTTCAACGAACACCTGCTGCCCTTCCCGGCGGGAAAGAATGGGTATGTGCCTAAGAAAGACGGCAGCGGGCACGAGAACCAGGTGGATTTCAACATTTCCCCCGGCGATACTGTGTATGTCACCAAACCCGGCAAAGTTGTATTTGTCAAAGAGAGCAGCAACTCGGGCTGTAATGACATTTCCTGCTGGCAACAGGCTAATATGGTCGTTGTGGAACACAGCTCGACCGAATATTCCTGGTACGTTCACCTGGCCTACAATAGCGTGCCGGTGATCCTCAATTCGTATGTGGCTCTGGGCACCAAGATCGGTATCGAAGGCCAAACCGGTTATGCATCCGGTGTGCATCTGCATTACATGGTCTCAACCGGTCACTCTGCCTGGACAGATCCCGCGAACCCGAACGCCGCTCCCTGGGGATCGGGGATGACGCCGGTTGATTTCACGGAAACCACCTGGTCCAATTTGACCGTTGGCAACACCTATACTTCTCAGAATACATCTGATCCATCTGCGGTAGCGTGGGGGTGGAATCGTGAGGACCTGTTCGTTCAGGGAGAAAATAATATTCTCTACCACAAAGTCTTTAATGGAGGCTGGGACAATACCTGGGAACCACTCGATGGGATCTTGACCTCCTCTCCAGATGCAGCTTCCTGGGGAACGGGTCATTTGGATGTGTATGTGCGTGGGATAGATAACAACCTATGGTATCGGCGTTATCTCAACGGAGGCTGGGGAGGTTGGCTCTCAGCAGGGGCACCTCCTGGGGGAGCGATGTCAAGCCCATCGGCAGTTTCGACCGCGGCAAACCGGATCGACCTGTTCGTGCGCGGCACGGATAATGGTCTTTGGCACCGTCGCTACAATAATGGCAGTTGGGGGGCCTGGGAACCGCTCGGCGGCGTATTGACCAGCGGGCCGGACGCTGCCTCCCCGGGCAATGGTCAGATTCATGTCTTCCTGGCCGGGGTCAACAAAGTAATGTGGCGTTGTGTTTACAGCAATGGCGCCTGTACCTGGAGCGAAGTGCCTGGTGGCGCTTCGAGCTATGACCAGAGTGGGGTCTCTCCTTCGACGAACCGCGTGGACGTTTTTGCGCGCGGCGCCGAGGGACAGTTATTCCACCGCATCTGGAATGGCAGTGCCTGGGGCGCGTGGGAGCCCCTGGAGGATGGTTACCTGACCTCCGGTCCAGATGCTGCTTCCTGGCGGGTGAACAACCACCTGGACGTGTTCGTGCGCGGCAGGGATAACAACGTTTATCATCGCTGGCAGTATGGCGGCGGCTGGTCCAATTGGGAGGGACTGGGGAAGCCGTGAATGGCTGTAACAGCAGATCGTTACACAGGGAGTGTCTAACATCGAAGTGATTATGTCCTCCTCCCGAAGGACTCGGGGTGACATATTCTGTATCTCTCTGACATTAGGCACTCCCGTTATACAACTGTTATCTGTGCGTTACATGCTTGTGATAATGGAATCTGCCATCACTTTGGGGATCTGACCACGGGCGTACCAGCCTGTTATTTTTTCATCGTTTTAGCATGGTGGTGAGACCCATACATCAAGGCTCTAATCTCAGAAGTTTGTCAAACTCATCAGCCGCATCCACCAGTCGCCCGGAGGGATTGGTGAGGCTGAACATATCCCACTGCATGTCATCGGGAAAATAATCTATGAACCAGCATAAGGACTGGATTTGCGGTTCATGATTGATAACATCCAGTGCATTGCTCAACCAACCGCGTGGATAATTTTGCATTGGCGGCGTGCCGGTATCCGGCGAAAAGGTGTTTGCTGCAATGATATAAGCCGGGAGATTGCGTGTTTCTGGATATGAGTTGATAACATCAAGCCAATCCTTGTAGACCCGAAAGCCAGCCTGAGCGCCTTTCCAGTCTGATCGGAACAGGTCCACGCGCGGTTCGTCAGCCGGGGAATGCTCCACCATTTCGGGCGCATCAATGCGTCCGGCAACACTGATTGCAAAGCCATCAGGCAATGCGACCGGGACACCCATGGACGCATCCGCCGATGCGGCATCACTGATATTTGCGACCAGTGAGTTCATGTAGTTCAACCAGGGCTCATCAATACTATAATGCTGTTGACCGTCCTGATTGGTCGACCAGGCTCGCAATGAACCAACCAATACCCGCACTTTGGGGTTTTCCGCGCGGATCACCTCAACAGCGTTGTCTGCAAAGGTTGGATCCCGGCCATAGCCGTTGAATATCCGCGCGTACCACTCAGGTGTTACCGGTTTGTCGGGTGATAGGACATTACTGTCATCGGCATTGACATCACTGCCGATAATGAAGCCGTAGATGCCTTTCAGACGCTGGTCACGCGCCAGTCGGTGCAGATATTTCAAATACAGATCGAGTGCCTCATAATCATCAACAGGCGGAAGTCCCTGACTCTGATCATAATCCACCCTCACCAGTACTCGCAGACCCTTCGTGGTCGCAACATGAACCCGCTCAGCCAGTTGATCGACCCCCCAATACTTGTCGGTATCGGCTCGACAGGCATAAGTCAGGTCTACAATCCAGCCACTGCGGTTGTGCCAGTCCCGGTTGGGGTTTGCGAACACCAGTCCAAGTTTAGTAGGGATACGCGCTTCTGCAGGTCCAACCGGTCCAGGACTATCTACCGGCTGGCCGACTACTACTCGAGCACGTTCTATACAACCAGTCTGGCAATCGTGGTAAAAGACAATTTCGTAGCTTGACATGGCAGGGACGATGTATGACCATGTCCACCGCCATGTTGTACCGTCTTCCAGGATTTCGCCCCGTTCAAATTTTGTGCTTTGTCCATTTACTGTGGCATAGATGCCTACCCAGGGAACATTGTCGATGATAGTGACCTTTCCTGACTGCCCCGGGACGAGATGGTCTGGTTCGATGTGGACAAGGGGCCAAACAACATTTTCATTTGTGCTCTTCTCAGGGACTAGCACAACTTGTCCGTGAATGGGGAGCAGCCAGTATCCTGCCATAACCAGCAGGACCAGTGATATGAAAGTCCAGTTGCGGTTATGCAGAACTTTTTTCATGAGCTGATTCTTCCACAAATACTGTGGGCAATGTGAACCAGACTGTCGTGCCTGTCTGTTCACCCATAGTTTGACTTTCGATTTCCAGGCTGCCATGATGCCGGTGCAAGATTTCCTCTACCAATGCCAACCCAATCCCACTGCCCGGGATATCCGTATTTCCTCGATAAAGACGCTGTTTCACGTAGGGCAGATGCTTGGACGCAATACCGGGACCTGTGTCTTTGACAATGACCAGCAATCCATCGCTGCGGTTTTCCAGCTTAATATTTATCTGATCTCCTGAACGACCGTATTTGATGGAATTATCCAGGAGGTTGATAAAGACTCGTCTGAGCCAATTTGGATTACCCAGGATCTGTGGCAGGCGTGGATCGGCGTTAAGTGAGATCTGGATTTGTTTTTCCTCAGCTGTTGGGATGAGTCCAGAGATAGCTTCCTCTGCTAATAGGGTCATATCGACCAGAACCTGCTCATCGTCAGTTGTCATTTCTAGGCGGCTTAATTCCAACAAATCCCGGGTCAGGCGATTGATGTGGCTGGTTGCCTGATGGATCGCATTGACTGAGTTTTGGTAAGCCGCTGGAGGTAATTCTGTCAGGCGTAATACTTCGACATGGGAGAAAATTGCGGTCAGTGGCGTTCGAATTTCGTGAGACAGGTTACTTAGAAAAAGACGTGCATTCTTTTCAGTTCTCGTCTGGCTGGTCAGATCGGATAATGTAATGATCGTTGCATCTGGCAAGGCATTGAGCCACCAGTTTAAGGTTTGGTCCGATGGCAGGGATAATGTACGATAACAGGTCTGCTTCCCCGAGAGTTGCCGGACTTTTTCTAAATCTTTGTACAATTCCTCCCGCCACGGCTTATCAGGGAGTTCACTTCCCCGTGTCAGTGTTCCCAGCAAATTGCAGGCTTTGGCATTGGCATAGATGCATCGACGATCACGTGATAGGAAGATCACCCCCAGTGGCATCGACTCGAATACCAGCGGAAAAAGCTCCAGTGAGTTGTTTTTAAACAGGAACATGGATCTTTGCCGCCGGTGTTGACCGATCAGGATGCCCAGCAGAGCTGCCAGCAGAAGGGATATCAGGCAAATAAAAATGACAAGTTTGAGGTCAAGAACCATCATCCGTCACCGGGTTCATAAAGCGATAACCAAAACCCCGCACTGTACACAGGCGACGTGGTTGGGCAGGATCATCCTCGATTTTCGCCCTTAAACGCTGAACATGCACATCGACGGTACGTGTGTCTCCTGAATATTCGTATCCCCATACTTCCCGGAGGAGAGTTTCCCGCCCAAATACGATGCCCGGGCGGCGAATAAGAACTCGCAACAAATCATATTCCTTCGGTGTCAGTTCTATCTCCATCTCTTTTAGTGTTACACGATGTGTGTTTTCACATAGTTGAATATCACCACATTTTAAATGGGTCTGATCGGCAAAATCCTCCACTTTCGAGCGTCTTAGCAAAGCCCGCATTTGCGCCAGCAACTCGGCGGTTTCAAATGGCTTGCCTAAATAGGCATCCGCGCCCAGATCCAGCCCTAGGACTTTGTCTTGGGTTTGGTCGCGAGCTGTTAGCATAAGTATTGGAACAGAAGAGAACTGACTACGGATCTGTCGGCATACTTCATACCCACTTACATCAGGCATCATAATATCTAAAACGATTAAGTCTGGATTGTTTACAAGCTTTTGTAGTGCTTCGGCACCCGAGGATGCCACGTCAACAGCGTAGCCTGCACGCTTGAAAAGAAGTGCGAGTGCATCTGTAATACTTTGATCGTCATCTACGATCAAAATGTGGTGAGCCATGATCTCATAATCAGGTGCGGCTATGCCATCTTAATCAAAGACAGGGTTGAAGGTAATAGAAAAGCAACATTATTCTAATGCAAATAGTGAAGAACTAAAAGAGCAAATTTATGTTGCCGGCCTCTGGGAAGGATGATCTTTCTAAAGCCTTTGGCTTACGTTGCCTGTGTGCCTGAGAATTTTGCAACACTTCGGCCCACTGCAAAATACCACCCGATCTACTGCAACGGAAAGTCGACGGTCATATTATTTTAAGCCCAAACTCCTGGGCTGATAGCTATCAGCGGTCAGGGATCAGCGGTTAGCTACGGCTATAACGGACTTGGTGATAGACTCCAGGAGACCGTTAACGGGCAGACGACGACCTTCACCATGGACCTGAACACTGGTTTGACCCAAGCCCTCAGCGACGGCACGAACACCTACATTTACGGCAATGGACGGATCGCGCAGGCCGCAGGTACGGATACGGAATACTTCCTGGGCGATGCGTTGGGCAGTGTGCGGCAGATCACGGACAACAGCGGCGCGGTCACGTATGCCAGCGCGTATGATCCCTACGGGGTGACCACCCAGGCGTATGGCGCTTCGCAGACGGCGTATGGGTATACCGGTGAATTTACTGACAGTTACATTAAGTTGATTTACCTGCGCTCTCGCTGGTATGACCCTTATCTTAACCAGTTCATTCAGCCCGACACGATTGTACCAGACCCGTACCAACCGCTGGAATTACGTCGAAGCGAATCCTGTAAATTTCACTGATCCAACTGGGGAATTCGCTAATTTCCCAGGTTGTCCATTTTTCCTGTACAACACTTTGGATTGCTTAAGTTGGTATGGGGCTATCCCGGACTACAAGGGCCTGGTGATTGTAGAGTTATACAAGAACTCTTTTGATCAGGCAGCCGGAGAAATTATGGCTAAAGGATTACATCCTACAACCATCGCGGCTGCCATTGCTATTCAAAGCCAATGGCTTGACTATCCAATAGATCAATTGCAAAATGCTGTTTATCTACTAAAAAATTCGGGTTGTAATATACCGTGGATTACGGATCAACTCAAGAATTCGAGTCTGGGATTTGCTCAAATGGGTGGTGAAGAAATAAAAGAATTTGGAAGTCCGTTCTCTATGGCAAATTCGATTAAGGCCATGACCGCAAGGATTAGTAGATCAACGAGTAAATGCAGAAGTTGTTTGCCGATAGACACTCAAATTATCACAGGTATGGCTCAGAATGGCGGCTTCACATTTTATCCTTATATAGAGAACAGATATAAGGATAGAATTACTGGACGGATCAATTGGAACAGGTATTTTTCTTCTGATGAGAACAAACCATACTTGGACGATGATCCTCTTGATGTTTTTAACAACAATCGCGCACTTGGGCGCTCTAATTTCGATACGCGATTCCAGCTTCAATTGTTCACCCAAGATATGATGGTGCTTACAAATGTATTTGGATGGGGAATGCCGCCAGGCGTTGATCAAAGCCAACTTGTATCTATGTGGAATCTGGCTTTCTGGGGAAGAGAATAATAATTTGGAGGCAGTCATGAGAAAAAAGTATTTGCGAAGAATAATCTTGTGTGCTGTTTTGATGATCAGTGTTCTAGGTTGCCAACTCTTGCCCTTGGAAGTAGAACGTACAACAACTGCCGATCAGATATACTCTTTTGATCCATCGACCATAATGCAGTCCCTACTTCAAGGCAATTCTGAGGTATTTAATTTGCTACCAGAAATGACTCGGACTACTCCAAATCCTGAATATGTACCAGTTACGTGGAAACAGAAAGACTACTTGTTTATTGCAGAAGCCTTTCATGAGTTTGTTCGAAACGAGTCTATGGATACCTGGAAACTGAACGATGTAGTGTTCAGGCTTGAGTGCAAAGACGTTTCATTTGGTCTACAACTTGGAAGTTTTACTCTTTCGAAGATAATCTCTGATCGGGGAACCCCTTATCGATGGGTCCGTTATATCACCATAGACCCTACAGAAAACGAAATCTTATTTACTGAAGAAGAATATCATCCAGCAGGATATTTTACAGGGATGAAAGAATGGCCATCTGTTGATCTAGCACAAGTAAAAATCTCGGCGGAAGAAGCAATCCAAATAGCTGAAAATGCCGGAGGAGCAAAAAGTCGTAATGATGCCGGAAATAACTGCGGCATTTTTGAGACATTTGATGTACAGGGAAAAAACTACCCAAATAATTGGGCAATAACATACTCGGCTCACGACGAGCACTTCACCACATTGTTTGAAGTATATGTCGATGGATCTACCGGTGAATATAAATTGGCTCGTTGATATTCTCTCGCCTCGCCAGCGAGAGAATCCCCTCGCGCAACGCCTGCACCATCTCACGCTGCATCTCGTTGAGTGTCCCGTTTCCCAATGAATCCACCAGCGCCACCAGCTTGGCAGGCGTGGCAAGCGGAATTTGCCTGCTTTCCGGCAGGTGGAACAACCGCTCGTCAGATTGCGAGGGGGATCGCTTCGTCTGAAATATTTTGATATAACCCTGCCTGAATCTCAGACATGTATTGCCACCGCGCTTCCCCAACCACGCGCGCGTCGAGCAGCAAGTCATATTGTAACGAAACGTTGGCGCTGATATTGCAGATTTCGTCCCGGAGCTGCCAGGTCTCATCGGTGACGATCAACAACAGGTCAATGTCCGAATCGGAAGTCGCCTCGCCGCGGGCTTTTGAACCGAAGAGCATTGCCCGTCGTATTTGGCTGCCATAGGCAGAACGGACCCGCGTTAAGAAATCCAATACGGCGGTGCGTTCTGTTTCCGATAGATTTTTTAGAGCAGATTTTGTTTCCGTAACCATTGTTCCACTTCCTCAACGAATGCCTGTGCATCCCGCACGTCGCCCGCGGCCTGTTCCTTCTCAATTCGAAGATTGATATCATAGTCGCTAATTTGGCGGTGCGACATGATGCGCTGATAAGCCTCGCTCCACTTTGCGCCCAACTCACCCGTCTTGATGAAGTGCTGGCGAAACGCTGAAATAACGGCGCTGTGCTTTCCAAATGCCATGCCTTTTGCGAACAGAAGAGCGCTGCTGCATAGAAGATTGCGTAATATGCCCGGTTGCAGGCGGAGCCATAATAATCATGTGCCAGATTCAATATGGCTGCGTCGAGAACCTCACGAGCGTTTTCGATATAAAGCCGAAGGTGATCTTTGGAGTCAGGCATGAAGAAAGTATAACCGAAAATGGGTGTCGCGACTCTTTGCTGGCGCATGCGTATGGTCTTCGCGCACATTGTCCTGGTGCTCTTCCGGGAGCACCCCTGTGGGGCATGATGTGTGCCAAACATGGACCGGATGTCTGGAATACAAAAGAAGCCGGAGTAAAAAACTCCGGCTTCTTGATTGATGTATTCATTTTCGCTATGCTGCAACGGTCTCGAATGCGACCCGCACCGCATCGGTCGCTTGCGCGGCGAAATTCAACTTCTCGAAGCCGATCACTTTGCCCTCACGGTCTTTCATCAGGACAATCTCTTCCCCGGTCTCCTCCGCGATATATTCATTAGCGGGGTCGCCGAACCAAACCGTCAGGGTATTTCCTTCGCGGTCATAATAGACTTTTACCTGTGCCATACCAGTACTCCTTCCTTGATCGCTTTGGTCGCGAAAACCCAGTGGGGTCATTACTTCGAAGAGAAGGTCATCTGTGTCGACCATAGTGTTCTGCCTTATTTCACCTTTTTTTGTTCTGGTGAGGTGTTATTGCATGGAAGCCAGGCGGTCGAGATAGGGCTGCAGAGCGGGAAAGAGAGGCAGGTACACCTCTTCGAACAAGCGGTTGTAAAAATCGCGGCGCGCGGGATCAGGTTCGAATGATCCGGGGAGGATGCGGGTCATTTCCCGGGCAGCCTGGCGGGCATCCGTATAGCATCCGGCAGCCGTCGCCGCCAGGATGCCGGCCCCCAGCGCGGCAGCCTCCGCCGCGGCGGCGCGCAGGACCGGCTTATCCGTAATATCCGCGATGATCTGGAGCCAGAGATTGCTTTGCGCCCCGCCGCCCATAGCAATGTAGCGGTCCACAGCCTGATCGGTTGCTTTTTCCACCCCCATTGTGCCCAGGCGCTGTTCGAAAGCCACTCCCTCCAAAATCGCCCGGTAGAGGTGCGGCAGTTGATGAACGCCGCGCCAGCCCACGATGATCCCGCTGGCGGCCGCGTCCCAATACGGACCGAGGACGCTGTTCCAGTACGGGACCAGCACCAGCCCATCACTGCCGGGCGGCACCGCACTGGCAGCCTGCTCGTAGAACTCCTGGAGCCCTGCCGCCTCCTGCCCGGGCTGCGCGGCGATCTTTTCCATGAACCAGGCGATGGTATACGCGCCTCCCAGTTGTACGGTTTCCAGCAGATACGTCCCCGGGACCCCGCCGGTCATGGTCCGGGAGGCAGAGTTGAAAACGTAGCGGTCGCTGTACGTTCCCGAAATGACCGACGTCCCCAAAGATAGATAGGCATCGCCCGGCGAGGTGATGTTCACCCCCAGTCCGCTCGACTGCCCGTCGCCGATCCCCGCCGCCACCGGCAAGCCCGCGGGCAGCCCACAGGCTTCCGCCGCTGACGGGAGGACGGTCCCGATGATCGTCCCCGGCGGATACAGTTCGGGAAGCTGGTCGAGCCGGATGCCGACCTGATTCAGGAACGTTTGAGCCCAGCAATTGTTCTGGATGTCGAACAGCCCCGTCGGGTCGGCGCACCCCCAACCAGTGGCGTAAGACCCTGTCAGCCGGCGGACCAGGAAAGCATGCACGTCCAGATACTTGCCGGTTCGGGCAAAGACCTCCGGCCGGTGTTCCCTCAGCCAGGCGATCTTCGCGATGGTCAGATTGACCGAGAGCCGCTTGCCGGTCTGTCGGTGGAATTTCTCCTGCCCGAAGGATCGCTCCAAATCCGGAAGGAGTTCACGCGCCCGTTCATCCATCCAGAGGATACCGTTCGCCAGCGGCTGGTCCCGCTCATCCACCGGGACGAATGTCTCGCGCTGGTGCGCGATGCACAGGGCTTTCAGGCGTTTGCTCTCCACCTGACTCACAGCCCGGCGGATCGCCGCGACCATCGACGTCCACCAGGATTCGGCGGACTGCTCGTGCCAGGTCGGTTGAGGCGTGATCAGCGACAACGAGTTATACCCCCTGGCTACTTCATTCCCGCGACAATCCCATACGATCGCTTTGCAGGCTGACGTGCTGGAATCCAGACCTATGACGAGTGGAGAAAGATCTTTCATGGATTAGACTTTATCCGGAATAAGCACATTGGCATCTCTCTTGCCGTGAATTACGCGAATCGCTTCGCGCGAAAAGTCTAGGAGAATTCGCGTCAATTCGCGAAATTCGTGGCTAAAAAAAATATTTCCGAAGAAGTCTATTATCCTTCTTCTTCGAAGTGGAGGCGCAGGACATCCCCTCCACGCTGGATCTCCATGAGCGGCGCGCCCAGCTCGCAGGTGCAGTAGGGGTTCTCGTAGTGTTCGAACTCACTCAGGGAGAGCGGCTCGCCGTTCAGGAGCAGAGGTCCCTCCCAGCCAAGGCGGAGCCGGTCGCCGCGCAGGGTAGTCAGCTCGACTTGTTTCTCAGCGAATTTCACCGGCAGCGCCAGTACTTTTTCGATAAATTCCTTGAAGCCCCCATCCAGGACGAGGCGCCCCATCTGGCACAGCCAGATATTGGGCGTGCCGTTCGAGCGCAGTTCGCGGTAAGCGTTGTCACCGCGCGTTTGGAAATCCAGTCCGCGGGCGGCTGCCAGGGCAATGTAGCCGTCCCCCGCTTTGCCGAATGCCCAGCCATCCCGGATTTCATATTCATCCATGCCGTGCACGGGGAAGTAGGCATGTGTAAAGCCCATCCAGTCATCAGCCGGGAAGTCATAGATGGCGATCAGCGTGTCTTTCCATTGCGCCGCGCGCGGCAGGCTGGCATTGCCGTGCCAGTAGTTCGGGCGGCGCGAGTCGCTCTCGGAGGCGCAGGCTGGGTGGGAGGTAAAAACCGTCACGGCGGGGCTGAGCGTCGCCTGCCAGATATGCTCCTGGTGTCCCGAGGCGCCCGGGCGCCAGTCCTGGGCTGAAGAAAGCATGCCGTCGGGGGTCCTGTAGGTTACCTTGTTCACGCCGTTGTGCTGTTCCTTGCTCCACAGTTCGTCGGGCTGGTCGGCGGCAATGGCGGCGATGACGGGCGGCAGTTCGTAGGACGAACACGCCAGGCTGACCGCTCCGCGGATGTGCTCGTTGAAGATGCCCATGCCCCAGAGCAAACGCGTGATACCGGAAGTGGGCTCGCGGTAGCCTGTCTTGATGTGCGGGGAGTATGTGCGCCCGTGTGTGGAGCCAAATACTCCCCTAAATGAGTTGACTGCCACCGTGAAGAACATTTTGTCCAGCACGAGCGCAGCCAGTTCGAAGACCTGGGGATCCTCCGCCAGGCTGGTGAGCGTGGCGAGCGCCAGGATATCCTCTTCGAAGCAGGTGTTGGAGTCCCATTCTTCGAAGCCGTCGCTGAGGCGTTTTTGCAGCCATGCCAGTGCCAGCCGAGTTCCTTTTTCGAGGTGCCACCGGCCGGACTTGTCCGCATTGGTGAAAACGCGCTCCGGATAACGCTGCCCCGCCAGGATCTCGCCGGTGTGGAAGAGGATGCTGTGACTTTCCCCGTGGTGATCCAGGGCGTCGCTGCCCGGCTCATCGTCCCAATAGCGGAAGCCCAGCGGACACTCTTCGAGCGGCTGGCGCAAGGCTGCCGGAAAGCCCTCGCTGTCGGAATAGCGATAGACGATCCCCAGCAACCCACAGAGCAGGCTCTCGGAGCCGGCATGGCGCCGGTTGACATCTTCGATTGCCTTGAGGACTATCGCTTCGTCCAGATCCTTCCACCAGCCTCCCTCCATCTTCGCGATCTCGCTGAAAAGGTCCATCTTTCGCCGAGCGGCATCCTTCAGACATTCCGTGCGCCGTTCCGGATACGTCCCATAGGGCTGCGTGGAGTAGACGTTTGTGGAGGCGTAGAAATCGCAGATGCGGGTGATGCGAACATTGCGCTCGTAGAACGAACGGGGAGGAGGCATGAAGCGCAACTGGTAGCTGCCCTCAGGCGACTGGAAAGGAAAACCGATCGGCTGCCGCGGCTCCATGTGCCGGCCGTCACGCGCCGCCTCGGCATAAATGGAGCCGCCGGGGGTTTGCAAGCGGATATTGAAGGGAGTGTCTGCGATCTTCCCATCCGGCAGGTAGACCACGATCTCATCTTTGCGGGCGTAGACATCCTGGCGGATGTGACAGTCTTCGAAAAGCGTCTCCATCTTCAGCCGATACCGCAGATCAGGAACACCGGTGGGGATGCGTACAACCTTGTCCCGGGTCCCGGCTTGAAATCCCGGGAGCTGCAATGCCATGCCGTAGGGGCACTCGCGAACTGCTGCTGCTTCGAAGCGTACCATCAATCGGTTCACGCCCTCCTTCAGATGCGCCTGGAAACGGACCGGGTTCGGCCTCTGATCGTGAAAATGCTCCTGGCGGTGCACGTGCCGGTCGTTGATCCACAGGTCTGCCGGACCGTGGGTGGTGAGGACGAAAGTTACCTCCTGTTCCGTCGGGCATTCGATCTCGGCGTATGCCCAGGCGCGTAGAAAGCAGGGGGCAGGATGGAGTGCCGAGAGATCGATCAGATGATCGTGAGAGGTGCGCACGTACCGCCACCGATCCCTGATCTCGCCGACCTGGTATTCTCCGTGCTCGACTGGCATGCCATCGATGCTTGGTTCGGGCTGGTGATAATGCCTGGCAATTTGCTGCTTGTCCGGCGGGCTGCCAAAACGATGCAGCTCCTCCACCGGGGTAACTTGTGGTCCGGCAACCAGCCAGTGATGGATGTATCCTTCTGCCAGGGGATAATCGAGGGTCTCATTCTGCATTTGGTTCTTTCCTTAGTTCTGTTGATTTAGCCAGATTCTATGCTGTACTTTGCCTATGTGTCGAGCAAAGAATAGCATACCTGCCCCCAGCAATCCTGCTGCCGCAATCAGGATGATGCCAAGCTGATCGGCGGGGAAATATCCATACAGTGTCAGTCCGGCCTGGCCAAAGCCGATGATGAGTAGCTGTGTCCCGATAACAAGCAATGAACCTCTGAGCAGCATGCCCTTCCGAGCAGACCGCTTGAGATATTCCATGCTGATGAGAAAAAAAACAAACCATAACAGCCCTGCCAGCAGGTAATAGAGAATGTGAATCAAGGGAATGATATTTTCTCCCAGCCGCAGGGTGTTGATGACAAATACCATCACAAGCTCATGCCAGAGGATCAGGATAACCATCGCAAGCGCAAATCCGAGCAGCCACACCAGAAAAACCCGTAAATTCATGAGCCAACGCGCCACCATAATGAGCAACCTCCTGATTTACCGGGTTCATCGTTGATAGTCAGCGCCCTGCTGCCCGGTAAAAACTTTCGGGCGGACCCAGATAACTTGGTTTCAAACCGCCCGTGTCCACGACGAGTTTTTCAAGCACCACGCCAGGGTCCACCATCCAGAATTTCAAGACATGCGCGCCGGGTCCGGCGAGCCTGTGCTCGGAAACTGCCACTTTGATATTATCACTTACAGATTGCATCCATGCCTGGTGTGAAGTATCGGTCCAGATGTTAATGGTCTGGGGCGGTTCATCGTCGAAAGAAATGGCATAGCGCAGTCCCTGTGTATTGTGGAAGTCGAGGGTCGGTGACAGGTACGCCCGGACCCTGACCGGTCCGCCGCGAAAGAGATGCATGCAATATTCTAAGCGAGGACTGTCTCCGCCGGGCACCTGATTTTGAGCGGTGACCGGAACAGGCGTCATGGCGGAGAGCGTTCGCCCCAACTCCGGGATGCACTGCCACCGGATCGATGCCGTTTCCACGACCCGGCTGTAATGCTCGGCTTCCATCGAGACATAGCCATTTCCCTCGACAAATCCCCGCACCTCATCCTTTTTCGGCGATAAAGGATTGTGGATGACTGCCTGAACGACCACCGGGCTGCCGCGCGGGCCCGTTATGGTAATCGGCGCCTGCTGTGTTCCGGGCGGTGCCTGCTGCCAATCTACACTGACCGACAGACAGCATTCCTTTTCGATCGTTCCCTGTGTGGGATTGACGAGCAGCCAGGGCGCTCCTGCCTCCGCCTGGTATTCGAAGGGAGTCTTGCCCCGGTTGAACACCTCGATGGTGTGCGTCTGCTGCTGGTAGACATCGAACTCGGGCAGGACCGGCTCACTCTTTGACTGCGGCCACCAGTCTTCCGAGCCTTCGATCGAGACACCCATCCCGGCGCTATCCGGTACGCTGATTTCCTTCACTTTGGGCATGACGTTTTCTTTTGGCTGCTGCCAGGTCGTGTACCCAATATGGGTCTGGTCCATCATGTGGTTCCACTTTCCTCCAGCCAACGTCTTGTTATAGTAGCGGGAATATTCGGCATCTCTGTCGAACAGATATTTTGCTCTGGCTGCCAGGTCATTCGTCCCGGCTCTGCCCTGTCTGGTGTAGAGATGGTTCCTGCCAACCGTGACATAGAGTTCGTTCAAATTGGCGCAGGCTCTCACCGGGTGCAGCACCAATTGATAGTAAGCGTCCTGATATTCAACGGGCAAGGCGTTGTAAATGCGCTCGGCTTCACAGGTCAGCTTGTTATAGTCGGCTACAATCGTTTCGGCTTCGCGGTAGTTTACCAGGCTGTAGTTATCAGGGGCGAGCAGCTCAGGCTTGCGGCGGCTATTGTAGCGGGTGTATTGGGAAAGGATGCGCGCGATCGCGTCTGCGTGCCCGGCGCCAAATTGCTGTTCAGCCCAGCCGCGCGTATATTCGGGCAAACGCTCCGCAGGCCACGTGCGGGGAGCCCAGGCATAATCCAGAAAGAATTGTGTCGGAAATTCCATGGGCTTGATATCGCCCACGTTGACGATCCAGATGCGATCCACCCCATGACGGTATGCCAGATGCATCTGTTCCCAGGTCCTTGCTATCGGGCTGGTGTTGAGCCACTTATAGTTACGGGGATCGCCCACATAGTCAAAATGATAATAGATGCCGTACCCGCCGGGGCGCGGAGGATCGCTGGGTTTGGGCAGCCTGCGTATGTTGCCCCAGTTATCGTCGGAAAACAACAACGTCACATCCTCCGGCACTTGCATACCCTGGTCGTAGTACGCCTGGACCTCTTTGTACAATGCCCATAGCTGCGGGGTGACGGCCGGATCTTTCCCCGTGACTTGCGCGATGATCTGCCGCTGATCCCTGATGATCCTTTCCAGCAGGGCGATATCCGTTTCGGGGGTCATGGGCATATCGCCATCCCCCCGCATTCCCAGGGTGACGATGGTTTCGCGCGCGCCAATGCCGCGGATGCCTTCCTCCCAGAATTTTCTCAGCACCTGTTCGTTTGCCGGATAGCTCCATGGACCGGTGCCGTAGCGGGTCCATTCTGCGTGGGCTCGCATCATGGGCTCGTGATGAGAAGTGCCAATCACGACTCCGTATTCATCCGCCAATTGCGGATTGACGGGATCGTCGTCATGGAAGGCGTTGTTCCACATGGCGGGCCACAGGTAGTTGCCTTTCAACCGTAGAATCAGTTCGAAGACGTTCTCGTAGAATCGATGATTGAGCCCGCCAAACTTCTCCTGTGCCCATTTGCTGAGCGCGGGTGCTTCATCGTTGATGAAGATGCCCCGATATTTTACAGCCGGCTCGCCCTGGATATGGCGTCCCGGCAAAACAAAAAGATCGCGCTGCTGCTGCACGGGCACATCCGCCCACCAGTACCAGGGCGACACGCCGATACGGGAAGAAAGATCGAACATCCCGTACAGAGTGCCGCGTTTGTCACTGCCGGCGATGATCAGTGCACGGTCCACACCGGCGAGTGGCTTTTCAACCACTTGAATCAGCGAGGTCTCCCATTTTCCGGCGAGGTCCGTTACATCCAGCTTCTGGTCCTGCACCAACCGGTCGATGATCGGGCTGTGACCTAATGTTCCGATCAGGACGACTTCTTTTGCAGGAGGGAGTCTGTCGGTGAGAAACTCAGGCATATTTTCTGTCACACGGCCGATGTCGGCCTGGAAGAGTCGGGCGAGGCGGATGACGCCGGGAAAATCCTCTGCGCTGACACACAAAGGCGCGGGTCGGCCCGAAAGGGAAAGGGGAAAACATCCTTCCCTCTTCTCGGTGGAGATGTACGTTCTGCTGTCGTCGGTGAACGGGGTGTGTGGACCGGTTAACATATCATGACCTCATGGATTGTTACACAAACGGGGACTCTCGAAAAGGTCCCGCAACTAAAAACCGAAACGATCCGTCCGGTAATACTGCTCTTTTCGAAGGCTGGTTAAGAGACCCTGCAGGCCGATTTCTCCCAGGCTGATTATTTGTAGAGAACGCAGCGGACCTGGTGACCTGTATCCACTTTCACAAGAGGAGGTTCTTCCTTGTCGCATATGTCAAGGCGCCTGGCGCAGCGCGGGTGGAAGGGGCAGCCCCTGGGAAGGTTGTAAGGATCGGGCACCGAGCCGCGGATCGAAGCCAGGCGCTGATTGCGATCCTTCTTTGCCCCCAGCCGCGGGATAGACTGCAGCAGTGCCTGGGTGTAGGGATGCAGCGGTTTGTAGAAAAGATCCTCCACGCTGGCGTCCTCGACCACTTTCCCCAGGTACATCACAGCCACCCGATCAGCCATTTGGGCAATCACCCCCAGGTTGTGGGTGATGAACATAATCGACATCCCGAGCTCTTCCTGTAACTGGCGCATCAGTGTAAGAATCTGCGCCTCGGTGGTGACGTCCAGGGCGGTGGTGGGCTCGTCAGCAATGAGCAGGCTGGGATGGCAGGACAATGCCATGGCGATCATGGCGCGCTGGCGCATACCGCCGGAAAGTTCATGCGGGTAACGGTCGATGGTCCGCTGGGGCAGAGGCATGCCCACCCGGTCGAGCATATCGATGGCTTTTTCGCGCGCCTGCTTTGAATCGAGCTTCTGGTGCAGGGAGACCACTTCCCCGATCTGATTTCCAATGGTATGCACCGGGCTGAGGGAAGTCATGGGTTCCTGAAAGACCATCGAGATTTCAGCGCCGCGGATGGAGCGTATCTTCTCGCCGTGTGGGTTGAGCGCCGCGAGATCGAGGACATCCACCAGGTTGCTCGACCGGCTGCCCGTCTCCGGATCGCGCAGGCGCTGGTGGAACATAATCTCGCCGTTGACGATCCTGCCGCCTTTTGCCACGATGCGCATGATCGAGCGAGCGGCGACACTTTTGCCGCAGCCGCTTTCTCCCACCACCCCCAATGTGCTGCAGGCTTTAATTTCCAGATCGGCTCCATCCACAGCCTTGACAGTCCCTTCGTCCAGGAAGAAGTACGTTTTCAAGTCTTTCATTTGAAGCAGTAGATCGCTGTTGTTCAAAGCTTCCTCCTAGCGTGCATAGGGATCGGCGGCGTCGCGCATCCCATCGCCCAGAAAGTTGAAAGCCAGCACAGTCGAAATGACCGCCACCGCGGGCCAGAAGACCCACGGCGTCAGGGCAATCGAGCGGACGTTCTGCGCCTCTGCGAGCAGTACGCCCCAGCTGATGGCTGGCGCGCGCAGCCCCAGGCCGATGAAACTCAGGCTGGTCTCACTCAGGATCATATAGGGGACGGCCAGGGTCAGGCTGGCGATAATGTGGCTGAGGAAGGAAGGCACCATGTGCACCAGAATGATGCGCCCTTCACTCGACCCGGTCAGGCGGGCTGACAGGACAAAATCCTCCTCGCGCATTGCCAGGAAGCGGCCGCGCACCACGCGCGCCATGTTCGTCCAGCCGACCAGTGAGAGAATGAGGGAAATGGCAAAGTAGACCCTCAACACGGGCCATTCGAGCGGCAGCGCCGCGCTCAGCGCCATCCACAAAGGGATTTGCGGGATCGAACGGATGAACTCGATGATGCGCTGGATGAGGTTGTCGATGATGCCGCCGTAAAAACCCGATATGCCTCCGATGATGATCCCGACGCCCAGGCTGATGAACACACCGATCAGACCGATGGAGAGCGAGATACGGGCACCATAGACAGTCATGGTGAAGACATCCCGTCCGATGCGGTCAGCACCCAGGACCATGACGCGCGGCTGCTCTTCCTGGGGAATATCCGGCAGGACAGCCACGCCGAACAAATGCATATCCGTTTCCCAGAGCCCCCAGAACTCATACGTGGGACCTTGTGTAAAGAATTTGATGGGGTAGATAACTTCCTGGTTTTCGGTGTAAATAGCGCGCAGGGTCTCCGGATCCCGCGACAGATCGGTGCCGTAAACAAAGGGGCGGCGGAAGTTTCCGTCTGCATCGATCATGCGTATTTTGGAGGGGGGAGCCGACTTGTAGAGGGCGGAGGTGTCATCCGGCAGATAAGGGGATACAAACTCACAGAAGATCGCCAGCAGATACATGAAAATGAGAAAAATACTGCTGATCACCGCCAGCTTATGCTTGCGGAATTTCCACCACATCAGGGTCGCCGGAGTCGCGACCGCGATCCTCTCACCGACCCTGGCTTCTTCGTCAAGAGCGATCCTGGGCTGGTTCGTCTGAGCAGCTTGGGGCTGATTCGTCATAATACCTCGCGTCATGAAGGAAGTGAAAAAGTCCAGCCCACAGGGTTAAGTCATGCGAATGCGCGGGTCCACCCACGCCAATAGAATATCGGATAACAGCGTGCCGACAACCGTCATGACGCTGAGCAGGAACAGGAAGCTGCCTGCCAGGTACATATCCTGGGCAGTGAGTGCATTCAGCAGCATGGGTCCTTCCGTTTGCAGGTTGAGAACGATCGAGAGCAGGGTCGCGCCGGAGATCAGGTTCGCCAGTTCCCATCCCACCGTGCTGAAGAAGGGGTTAAGTGCCACCCGCACCGGGTATTTCCAGATTACGCGCCTTTCGGTAAGTCCTTTGGCATAGGCAGTTTCCACATACGGCTTGTTAAGCTCATCGAGCAGATTGGCGCGGGTGGTGCGCAGCCCGCCGGCCGTGCCGTTGAACGCCAGGATCGATACGGGAATCCACAAATGCTTGAGCAGGTCAACGACCTTAGCCCACGACCATGGTGCCAGGATGAATTGATCCGAGAACAGGCCGCCCACATTCAAGCCCATGTAGTTCATGGCAACGAACATCACGACCAGTCCCAGCAGGAAACTGGGCGTGCCGATCCCCATAAAGCTGATGAACGTCACGATGTAGTCGAGCGGGGAGTACTGGTGCGTGGCGGAATAGACCCCCAGCGGTATAGCAATAAACCAGCCGACCAGCAAAGAAACGACAGAAAGTACCATCGAAAGCGTCATGCGCTGCCAGATCAAATCCTTGACCGGCCTCTGCAGCGACATGGACTGTCCCCAGTCGCCGCGCGTGACAATGCCTTTGATCCACTTTCCATACTGGACATAGATGGGCTGGTTCAGACCGTAGCGTTCACGCATGACCCTGATCTCCGCTTCATCGATCACCTCGCCCTGCGCCCGCAGGCTTGCGGCATACGAGCTCAGGAAATCTCCCGGTGGAAGCTGGATGATGATAAATGTGATGATGGAAATAACGATCAGGGTGGGGATCATGATCGCGATCCGGCGCAGGACATATCCAAGCATAGACTACCTCCGACAAGGTCTTACCATCGCCTTTGCAGATTGAGAGATTCTCTCTACATGGACGGTCAACATAACCTGTAAGGGCTTTCCCCCTTCCCGGCCGGGGAAGGGGGAAAGCAATATACAGAAAGATCAACCCATATGCTCGGCCGGGTTTTCCCAGAAGAGGGTTTCAGGGTTGAGGACGTACTCGTCGCCGGTCGTGTCATCGTTCGGGCTCGGTCCGAAGTTCTTGAGCCCGTTCTTGACGACAGTCAGAGCCGGCAGCTCGCCCACGACGCCGATCATGGGCAGCTCTTCCGCCCAGATATCCAGCATCTGCGCGAACAACTCGTTTTGCTTGTCCGGATTGCCTGTGACCAGGACTTGCTCCCAGAGGTCCCGGATCTTGCGGATGTAATGATCCTGAGGCGGCTCGATGGCAATTGGATTCTCGGGGTCGTCGAAGAACTTGTTGTAAGCATCGACGAAGGGCCGGTCGCTGGCGATGCCGCGGAAGATCAGTCCTTCAGCGCCCAGAGGCACAACGGTGCGGTCGGCGAACCAAAAAGCGGCGTCCATATCGTTGGAGGTGTAATGCTGGTTGTAGAGAGTCGTTTCCACGAATTTGTATTCGCACTTGACGCCGACGGCCTTGAACATCTTCACGATTTGCTGGCCGGCATCTTCATCAGGCGTGCCGGCTCCGAATTGCCCTTCCATGACGAAGAAGATCGTTTCGGCATCCTCGGCATCCGAGTACTTGCGGAAGCCATCCGCGTCCTTGGCAGCATATCCGGCAGCATCCAGCATCTCGTTCGCCTTGCGAGGATTGTATTCAATGTAGGCGTTGGAGAGCTTCTCGTGGTACTGCGGCGACATTGTCAGGGGGCTGTACTGGCGCGGCGTGCCAAGACCCAGATAGTTCAGCTCGTTGATGCCTTTCCGGTTGAGTGCCAGTGACAGGGCAATGCGCACGTCGCGGTTCATGAAGAAGCTGCGCAGCTGCTCGTTCTTGGATGCCTGGTTGAGCACGACCACCATGTGGCGCGCTGCCGGGCAGACAACGACCTTGTAGTCGCCGGAGGCCTCGTTCTCTTTGAGCAGGGTATAGTCTCCCACCTGCACACGGCGAGCCTGGAAGTCGATCTCACCATTCGTGAGCCACAGGTTGAAAACCTGTCCGTCGGAGAACAGGCGGCTGTGCATCCCATCCAGGTACGGCAGCTGCATGCCATCCGAGTCGACCCCGAAGAAGTAGGGGTTGCGCTCGATGACCCACTTCTCCTCGTTCAGGTCGTTCTTGGCGATCCATCCGCCGAAGTGGGGCAGGTCAGGATTCCAGAACCAGAAACGCCGGTTGTCGATGTAGTACTTGTCCCAGGACTCAAACCCGGCTGCTGTAACGGCCGCTGCCAGCTTGTCCGGGTCATCGGCGGTATCGGGAATCCACTGCTTCATGTAATGGGCAGGGGCTGCTACGCCCTGGCGGCCCATAGTGTAGATCAACAGCGGTTTGGGCTCGGCATACTTGAAAGTGAAGGTGTAGTCGTCCGGAGCGGTCACCTCCATCATCTTTTTGGTTTCCCCGGTGCCGGTGAACCAGCGTCCCTCTGTCAGGCCGGGGAAGAGGGTTTCGTTGGTGGCTTCGTGTTCATACCACCACAGGACATCCTTGCTGGTGTGCTCCACGCCATCGGACCACTTGGTGCCCTTGCGCAGATGGAAGGTCCACTCTGTGCCGTCATCGTTGACTTCCCAGGACTCGCACATGCGCGGCTGCATCACCAGATCATTATCGAACCAGACCAGGGCACGGTCGCAGATCTTGGACATGCCCCATTTGTCGCCGGGACCGGTGAAGGCGCGCCGGACAATACCGCCGGACTTGCCGTTCGATTCGAACACCGGGGCAACCCATGGATTCTCCGGCAGGCGCTCCAGGACTGGCGGCAGCTTGCCTTGTTCCACCAGGTCAGCCAGCATAGGCGGCTCCTGGTAGGCGGGACCGGCTGCTGCGGGGGGAGGCGTCGCACTTGCCGGCACCGCGGGCGCCGCTGTCGGCGCTTCCGGGGAGGCAGTCGGTGCAGGTGGAGTACAGGCAGCCAGGGCGCCAGCTGCGGTAAATGCGCTTATCTTCAAGAATTCCCTTCGGGTGAACTTTCGTTTGCTTTCCATATCCTTTTCTCCTTCTTATAGAGCTAACTGGAAAATACTATCTCCATTGCCTGGAAGCTTGATCGTAATGGGTAGCTCAGGGACCTCCTTTCTCGACCGGGTCAAACCAAAACGTGTTCGTTTGCTTTTACAAAGCGTTTGGCGCACATTCGGAAGGCAATTCTCCTTGTTGGAATGTCGGGAATCGTCTTGCTTTGATGTTATTGAGTTACACCAGCCAAATCGAGTTCATCGGCGCGATGACAGCTCACAAAGTGGTCTGGAGAAATCTCGCGCAGCTGGGGAGCTTCCGTTCTGCATTTTTCGATGCAGAATCGGCAGCGCGGATGAAAGTAGCAGCCGGAGGGCGGGTTAGCCGGATCGGCAACATCACCCTCCAACACAATCGGCGTGCTGCGCTGGCGCGGGTCAGGTTTGGGGACCGCAGAGAGCAGTGCCTCGGTATAAGGATGCCTGGGTTTGTAGAAGAGTTCTTCCGTGCGAGCATGTTCCACCAGTTTTCCAACATACATGACCACAACGCGGTCGCTGATATGTTCCACCACACTTAAATCGTGGGAGACAAACAGGTAAGTGAGATGAAATTCGCTCTGCAGATCCTGCAGAAGATTCAGGGATTGCGCCTGCACAGAAACATCCAGCGCGCTGACTGGTTCGTCGCAAACGACTAATTGGGGATTAAGTGCCAGAGCACGGGCCAGGCCAATGCGCTGGCGCTGTCCGCCTGAAAAGGCATGTGGGTAGCGCTGCATATATTCGGGGCGCAGCCCCACTACTTTCAATAGTTCAGCAACCCGATCCTGTAATTCACTCCCCCTGGCAACCTGATTGACGAGTAAGGGTTCGCCAACGATTTGCAGCAGAGTCATGCGCGGGTTCAGGGAGGAATAAGGATCCTGGAATACCATTTGCATGTTCATGCGAATCTGGCGGAGCTGCTGCTTATCCAGAGCTGCTACATTCACTCGCCCCAGTTTGCAGTCATCGAACCAGATTTCGCCGCTGGTGGGATCGTAAGCGCGCATGATCAACCGCCCGGTGGTGGTCTTGCCGCAGCCGCTTTCACCGACCAATCCAAGCGTTTCGCCGGGTCGAATGTAAAAACTGACGTCATCGACAGCTTTGACCTGGCCGACCAACTGTGAGAAAACAAAACCTTTTTTAATGGGGAAATGTTTTTTTAGATTTTTGACTTCGAGCAGGAAAGAAGGGGGAACGGTCTGATCTTCAGGACTCATCTCAGATACCTTTGTGGTCCGGATTGAAATTCTCCCGCTTTGCGTGATCGACCGGCACACCTGCCTGTTCCAGCGCCAGGACAAAGTCGCCGTACAAAACGGATTTTTGCAGAAAGCCGGCTACACCCTCGATCGGGCTGCCCTCGTCAAAACAGGAATACGCGACCACCGGGATACGTCCCGTAACAGGATCGGATTTCAGGCATTCCAGTGCCTGCTGCCAGACCGATTCCGCTGGTTCGATCTGCAACACGATCAAGGCTGGCTGGACTTGTTGGGCAACTTGTGACAGCTCCTTTTCCTGGTCCAAATGCACGGCCTGAAAACCGCTTTCCTCGGCATAACGCTGCAGCAGGTAGACAATATTGGGATCAGTGACGGCAATCAGAATGGTGTCGGACATGCGCAGAATCCTATAAACTGCTTATCCAGCGTCGATTATGAGGCGGCTAACGCCCTGGGCTCCAGAAGACACCGGGTCCTTTAATCATGATATATCATTCGCCCCTGGCAAGGCATGTCCATTTGGGACAGACTGTTGTCCGTTTGAGACAAATTTGGAGATTTATGTCGAGTTAATGGTCGCCCCATGTGACTGTGTACCAGCTGGTATCCTGATTGTACCTATCACTCAGGATCGAGCTGTTTTCTTATAAGCGCTTGGCGAAACTCCCACTTCGCGCCGGAAAAGGCGGGTGAAGTAACTGCTCTCTGAAAAGCCCACTTGCCCTATGACCTCGGTGATACTCAACCGTCCCTCCGCCAACAGGTTTTTGGCTTGCTGGATTCGATAGCGGTTCAGGTAAGTGAGCGGCGTGGTGCCGGTTTCCTGCATAAAGCAGCGGTTCAGATGCCGTTCGCTGACACCAGCATAGCGCGCTAACTGCTCGCGACTGATCGATTGCGCAAAATTCTCATGCAGATAAGCCATCACCTTGCGTACCAGGCGCTGATTGTCAGACCCCAGGTGCTTATGACGCCCCAGGGCATGTTCGATGTGTGCCAGAGTTTCGGCAGCCGTGAACAAGCCCTTGCCCAGGACAGCCACCACGCCCTGGTTCAGGAGTGCCATTTCTTCGCCGCTGAGACGCTGGGCGGTGAGCACGATGACTGGGATCCCTTGCAGGCGTTTGTCAGCCTGCATGGCATGGAGCACGGCCATACCATCCATTTCGGGCATCAGGAGATCCAACAACACCAGCGCGGGCGGCTGAGCCTGCATTTGTTCCAGAGCCGCCCGCCCGTTGGAGGCGCACTGCACCCGGCATTCGGGCAGATGTTCTTCCACCAGGCGCGCGTGCACCGCCAGAATCTCCGGATCGTCATCCACGATCAGCACTGTGCGCTCGTCACAATCGGCTGACGGTGTGACTCCGTACCGCTGCAGTGCCTGCGCCAGACCGTCGGCTGCTACCGGCTTGGCGAGATAATCCAGTGCCAGCATGGATCCACTGTCCTGCTCCTGCAGCAGTGAATAAAAGAGAATAGGCAGATCCTGCGTGTCCGAATTCTTCTTCAGGATGTCAATGATCTCCCAGCCGCGCCGCGCCGCTGGCAGGTCCAGTACCAGGGCTCCCGGCCGGGCAGCCAGCAGCTCTTCCAGCCAATTGGGAGTCTGGACGATCACCAGGACCTGCACCTGAAAACCCTGTCGCTCCAGGTGCTGGCGCAACGGCAGACTGCGCTGCATCTGCTCGGTCAGGATCAGAACCACCTGTGAAGGCTCCGCCGGCCGTGTCATGTCGGCCGTTTGGAGCACCGGCAGAGTGAAATAGAAGGTCGAGCCGCTGTTCTCCTCACCGGAAGAATGGATGCCGATCTTTCCATGATGGAGTTCGATAATCTGGCGGCAGATCGCCAGGCCGATTCCCAGCCCGCCGTACCCCCGCGCGACTGTGCGGTCAGACTGGCGGAACTCGTCGAAGATGGTTTCCTGTTCAGCTCGCAGCACGCTCAGGCCGGTGTCGGTGACGGCGACCATGACCGTTCCGTCGCCGACTTCCACCTTGAGGGTTACCGAACCCTGAGCCGTAAATTTGACCGCGTTGTTGACCAGGTTGAAAACAACCTGCTGCAGGCGGGAGGCATCTCCCATCACCTGGGGCAGGTCTTTGGGAATGTCCACGCGCCAATCCAGGCCCTTACTGCGCGCCAGTTGTTCGCTGACCAGTTCCACCGGTCTGAGCACCTCAGCTAGTTGCACTGGTCTTTGGGTCAGAGTGAGCTGGCCGATCTGGCTGCGCGCCAGGTCAAGCACATCACGCACCAGGCTGCCCAGCTGTTGAGCGCTGGCATGGATGCGCGTCAGGTCCTGGCGGTACGCCTCCGGCAACGGCGGTCGATTGCCCGTCTCTTCGCGCAGCATCATTTCACTCAGCCCTACGAGCAGCACGATCGGCGTGAGCAGCTCATGGCTCACCATGGAGAGAAACCGGCTTTTGAGCGAGTTCGCTTCTTCAGCCGATTGCTGGCTTTGCCGCGCGTCCCGATAAAGCTGCAGGTTTTGCTCGATCAACAATACGTTCTTCAAGGCAGTGCTGATCTGGTCGCGCAGCACGGTATGGCCCGAGGCGTCAAAGGCGCTGGCTTCCAGGATCAAAAAGCCCAATTGTTCCGCGCCGACATTCAGCGGATGAACCACCAGGTTGAACAAGGGGGGCAGGTTGAGCATAGCCGGTGGTGCCAGCTCCGTGGCTGAGATAAACACCCGTCCTTCCACATCCGCTAGGCGGCCGTTCTCATTGAACGCCAGAACGAGACGGGCGCCGGCAGAGGGGTCGGCAGAATCCAGATAGCACGCCAGACAGCCGCTGGCGATCCCCAGCGGGGGCAGCTCGCGCGCCAGGATATCCATCAGGCCGTCGAGCGTCTCGGCCGCCGAGGTTTCCTGGCGCAGCTGGAGCAGGTTGTTTAATTGACGGCTGCGCAGCCATTCCTGGCGGCCCTGAGAGCGTGCAACAATTTCGCCGATCATTACCCGCGCCTGGTGGAGCAGTCTTTCGGCGCGCTCCAGCCGTGCGGTCCGGCCCTGTTCCAGAGGCACGATCCAGCGGCGCAGTTCGGTCAGGACCGCCTGCCACTCTCTCAGTTCCGAGATGGGCATGGTCGCTGGCTGTACGAGTTCCTGCAGCTCGGATAGGAAGGGTCCTTCCATCTGATTGTCCAGGCTGGCGGTAAACGCGTCAAAGAGTTTTGTATGCCAGCCTGGGACACTCTTTTCTATGGCGGCCTGCTGCAATTGGGTGATGACATGCGAACGCAGTTCCACCGGCGGGGCCTTTTCCAGCGACAGTGGCAGCGCGGCTGGAGGCTGGCTGGCTTGAATAATATAGGGGTCACGGCAGCCACATGATTGGCGGACTTTGACGGCCGTCGACAGGCTGATGATTTCAGGCACGTCCGCACCCTCGATCCGGGACAGCAGCATGTGCACAGCCTGGCGGCCGCGCTCGCGGTTATGGTTGGGCACGGTTGTCAGCGGCGGGGTACACAAGCGTCCGAGCGAACTGTCATCGGAGCCGATCACTGCCACCTCTTCCGGCAGCCGCACCCCTTTTGCCCGCATGTACACCATGGCGCCATACGCCAGTTCGTCATTGATCGCGATCAGCCCGTCAAACGCCACGCGACGTTCTTCCATCAAAACGCGCATCGCCGAGGCGGCATATTGTTCGAACCAGTCGCAGGGCGGCGAGATCAGATCCGGGTCGTCGTCCAGACCGAATTCGGCGACCACATCATGGTAGGCGCGCAGGCGCTCCTGCACGTCGCGGTGCGGATCGGGTCCGCGCAGAAAGGCGATCCGCCGCCGCCCGTGCACCTCGATGAGATGCAGCATGGCTGCGCGCATCCCCTGATAACTGTCGATGACAACGGTGGGAATTCCCGGCAGCGGCAAGCCGATGCCCACCATGGGCAGCGGCGAGTACTGCCGGCAGAATTTTTTCATTCCTTCCGGGCCAATGAAGCCGGCCAACGAAGAAGACCAAATGATCAATCCGTTCAGCCGCTGGCGATCCGCCAACCCGTAGACCTGATTGGCATGATGATAGAACGGTTCCGGATAACGCAATTCCGCCCCGGCAAAGGTGACCAATCTGGCTCCCAAAGCCCGGGCGGTGTCTTTGATACTTAACCACAGCGAACGGCCATTGCCTTCCTCCATGCTGGAAGCCAGGTAGCCAATCGTATAAGGACGTGCAGGCTGTATGGTCATCGAATCTGCTCTGAATCTGGCAGATTTTAGTATATCATGGCGGGGAAAAGGGACAATGGAGAGGGGATTGCAGCTTTATCAGGTTACCTTTGACAGGGCTGGTGGTTATGGCGCTATGGTTTTCTCAAAGTCGAAAATGAGTCCGCGAATTCACGCTAATCTTCACGAATTTCTTATTGATTAGCGCCAATTCGCGAAGATTAGTGGACAATATGCTTGGTCGCCCGGATTTTGAGAAAACCATGGTTATGGCGGCGCGCCGAGGCGCTGAAGTTCCTCTCCGGCGGGCGTGGAGTTGGGGTTAAGCGTCAATGCCCGGTTCAAGTCTTCGACTGCACCTTCATGATCGCCCAACGCCGCCTTTGCCATCCCACGCCAGTAATATGTTTCTTCCAGCACCGGCTTATCGACAGTTGCCAGCGCCGTCCGCGCCAGGTTGACGACATCCTGATAGCGCCCAGAATAGTAGTAGGCGGCATAAGGTCCGTCCTGATACCACAATACGCGCCAGGGTCGTTCCTCCTCGGACAGAGCTGCATAAATCGCAAAGGCATTATCGTAAGCCTGAGCCGCCGCGGGGTAATCCTGCAGGTACACCAGGTTCGTGCCGCGATTGAACCAGGCAAAGAACTGTTCCCGGCCGCTCAAGTTGTTTGCTTCTGTCAATGCCAGGTCGGCGGCAAACCGGAAGTTTGCCTGCGGGTCGCTGTGCGGGCCAAGGGCCGATTGAACTTCCGCGGCACGCTCCGGCGGGAAGATCACGATATAGGTGAAATTGAAGTGTCGCCAGAATTGTCCAATTGTTTCGTACGGTACTCCATATGCTTCCGGAGGACCTTCATACGAGTCATAAACCAGGAATCTCCCTTTGGCATCGTCGTAACCGCTCATGACCTGATAATGACCCATCCAGGCATCGTCGTGCGGATCCAGACCTTTCTCGATCAACACCGGGAAACCGGCAGCCAGCAGGCGCTTGAGCATTTCCAGGTCGCCGCCGACGCGCCACAATGCGTCGAGGTCCGTTTGCTTTTCCACAAAGTCAACGATCTCGAATGCATTGACGTTTTTGTCGTCGCTCTCGAAGCTTGGCCGCAGGTAGGCGCGCGTCTCGATCTGATCTCCCGTCCAGCCCCAATAGGACAGCACCATGGACAGACTCGCCGGCGCGCAGTTGTTGAATTTCTGGTATTCGTGGCGAATGCCATCCAGCGCCGCACTTTCGGGGATCGGTGTCGGGGTCAGGCTGGGGGTGGCGGAGGGGCGGGGCGTTTCCGTAGGACCCTCGATAGGCATTTGGGTCGGCGTGAGAGCCAGCGCTGTCATGGTTGCATCGACGATCGCCTCCACCTGTTCCTGGGGAATGAAGACGACTTCCTCGGGCGGGTTGAAGTAGCGCTTGATCTCCACACGCAGATTGTCCAGCCGCCACGCCAGGCGCTCGTGGATGGGCGGCAGGTTATACGCTATACCAGCCAGCAGGCACAAGCCAACGATGCCTGAGATGAAAATGAGGATAGGTTGTCTACGCATTTGGAAAATTATAACAAATGATAAACTGTCTGTTCCCCGCAAATTAAAGTAAAATCTTCACACAACCCACATGGATATCACCAGCCTGCAGAACCCGCGTGTCAAATACATTGTCAAACTGCGCGACGACAAACGTCAGCGCAAGCAGGATGGCTTGATGCTCGTCGAAGGGTATGACGAGATCCAGCTTGCGCTGGCTGCAGGCTGCAAACCACAAACGCTTCTTTCTGCGCCCGAGCTTACCGCGCCTCAAATCGACGCAATCGCCGCCGAGAACATTACAGTTAACCGGGCGGTCTTCGAGAAGATGTCGTACCGGGAAAACCCTGATGGCTGGCTGGCGGTCTTCGCCATCCCGCGCACCTCACTCGCTGATTTGAAGTTAAGCGAATCACCTTTGGTGATCGTTGCCGAATCCCTTGAAAAGCCCGGCAACCTGGGCGCGATCCTGCGCACCGCAGACGCCGCGCCTGCCGATGCCCTGCTCGTTTGCGATCCGCGCGTGGATATCTGGAATCCGAATGTGGTCCGCGCCAGCCGGGGAGCGGTCTTCAGCGTACCCGTCGTCGAAAGCGATAACGCCTCCGCCTGGGAATGGCTGAAAACGCGCGGGCTGCGTCTCCTCGCCGCAACTCCCTCCGCAGAAACACCCTACACGGAGGTAAATCTGCGTGAGCCTCTGGCGATCGCCGTCGGCACGGAAGACGAAGGCCTGACCGATTTCTGGATGTCTAGGGCAGATGTCAAAATCAAAATCCCGATGATGGGCAGGGTTAACTCTCTGAATGTCTCGGTTTCCACGGCATTGATCCTTTACGAAGCTGTGAGGCAGAGAAGTCATCACCATTTGTAACTTTTAAGTGAATCTCCGTCATGTAAACATGGAACAATTCCAATCGGGAAGCCGTTTTATAGATGATGGAGTAAAAAATGAACGTATTATTTAAATGGATCACCGCCGCTGTTCTGGCAGGGTTTCTCTGGCTGGTCGCTGCATATACGGACGAGTATCTCCGGCCGTATAAAATGATCAGGACCAGGAATAAATAGAAGCTGCCCTCCTAAAGTGAGGGTCATTGTGCCTCCTTTGATGGGAGTAAAAACTTCCGAAGCTGCTGTGCCTCGGAAGTTTTTTCATTGTCTTATGTGCTTTTTCTCTGCCTGCTTGTCAACTAATTCCCCTTCCATTCATAATCGTATACAGTTGTCAGATGCCGGAAACCATGTTTTGCCACGATCGGCTTGCTCATCGCGCCCGTCTCGACCACGGCATAGCGATAGCCGCGTTCACGGATCTCCTGCAGCCTGGTTGACAGCAGGCTGGTATAGAGTCCCTGCCTGCGATATTCAGCGATCGTGGACCCGGCAAACAAGGTGGCAAAGTGCCCGCGCGGGAAGTATGTCCAGGCGATCGAGGCGGGTTGATCGTCTACATAGGCTGCATAAACACTCAGGTAGCCAGGCACGCTGAGATGCATGCCAAGGCGTTCATTCACCCAGGTGTTGTGGCCGCCCCAGACTTTATCGAGGACATAAATAATATCCTTGAGTCCGTCGAGGCTATCGATGCGACGGATATCTGCATCGACCGGCTGCAGCAGCGAAGCAGGTGCATTTTTTACATCGAGCACCATTACATCCGCCGGGTCGTCGTCGCCTGCAAATCCGCGGGAGGCAAGTTTATCTTTCAGGCTCGGCAACAGGTCGTGGTCATAGACTTTCCAGGTGAAGGGCCGCTGCATGGGAGTGAAGTAATCCACTTCCCGGTCAATGACATTGTCCAATTTGGCTTCGTTTGCAAAGGTAAACGCCACGACATTCATGCCGGGAGCCCGACGGATAATTCTCACGACGTCATTTGTGATTTCCTTGCGCGCTTCGGGATACATGATCCGCAGGCGCAAGTCTTTGTCATATTGCACCAGTAAGCTCTTGTTCATGATATTCACCTTTCACCCCACCCGTCACTCCGTGACACCCTCCCCAAATTCGGATTCGACTCTTTCATTCGCAGCCCATATTTGGCTGCCGAATTTGGGGAGGGCAGGGGAGGGGCTAATCCGCAGCCAGTGCTTCAGGAGCTTCTTCCTTCGTCTGAATACCAACTGCTTCTGCTAATCCATACTGTGTTTCCAATTCGTGGCGGAACTGCTGCGTGTACAGCCGATAGTAATGTCCGTCAAGCCGGAGCAATTCGGCGTGGGTGCCCTGTTCGGCGATCCTGCCATTCTCGATGACGAGAATGCGATTCGCACGCCGGATTGTGGACAAACGATGCGCAATGACGAATGATGTACGTCCTTTCATGAGTGCCTCCATTCCGCGCTGGATGAGCGCTTCGGTCAGGGTGTCCACGCTCGAGGTGGCTTCGTCCATGATGAAGAGCTCCGGTCGAGCCAGCACCGCGCGTGCCAGGCTGATCAACTGCTTCTGCCCAACGGACAGGAGATTGCCGCCTTCGCCGACGTTCTGGTCATAGCCCTTTTCGAGCGTCACGATGAAGTCATGCGCGCCAGCGATCTTTGCCGCTTCGATGATCTCCTCGTCGCTGGCATCCAGGCGTCCATAACGGATGTTGTCGCGCACACTGCCCGAGAAGAGATGCGGCGTCTGAAGCACGATCCCGATCCGGCTGTGGATGGAGGCGAGCGTGTAGTCCAAGTAATCGCGCCCGTTGATGCGGATCATCCCTTCGCACGGTTCGTAGAACCGGCACAGGAGATTTACGATCGTGGACTTGCCGCCACCGGTCGGTCCGACCAGCGCGATCGTTTCGCCAGGGTTGACCTTCAGCGAGAAGTCCGTCAGGACCGGCTTGCGGTCTTCGTAGTAAAAGTCGACATGCTCGAACTCGATCGCACCCATCAGCGTTTCCGCCGGGATGGCCTCGGGCCGGTCGTGGACCTCGGGCGGGGTATCGGCCAGTTTGAAGATTCTCTCCGCCGAGGCGATGGAGTGCTGCATCTCGGCATAGACGCGCGCCAGGTCCTGGATCGGCCACATCATGAATGTGAGATAGGACACGAAGGCCTGAATGCCGCCGATGGTCATGAGACCGAGAGTGATCTGCGTGCCGCCGTAGCCGATGATCAGACCCAGTGCCAGTGAGGCAATGATCTGCACAGTCGGAAGGAAAAGGGCCGAAAGCCAGGCTGCCCGATAGGAGGAGCGGTACATGGTCGCGGTCAACTGCTGGAATTCTTTGGTGTTCTCATCTTCACGCAGTAATGCCTTAACCACGCGCACACCCTGGATGTTTTCGTTATAGGCGCCCGTGATCTTCGAGTTTGTGCGGCGCGTGACACGGTACTCGACCAATATCCTTTTGCGGAATTGGATTGCGATGTACGCCATCACAGGGATGATGGTAAAGACGATCAACGCCAGCTTCCAGTTGATGATCGCCATGAACGTCACCGAAGTGATAATGTTCATGACAGCCCAGGTGACATCCACCACACCCCAGGTCAGCAGATCGGCGACGCGGCCCGTATCCGAGGTGACGCGTGCAATCAATCGCCCCACGGCATTCTGGGCATAGTACGAGAGCGAGAGGTCCTGCAAATGATTGAAGAGCATCTTGCGCAGGTCGTATTGGACGCGCTCGCCAAGCACGCCGGCCAGGTAGATGAACGTGAACACGAACGCGGACTGCAATAGCTGAAAACTTCCGTAGATCAATACAATACGCATCAGGGCCGGTTTGTTCTTCAATGTGATGCCCACGTCCACGATCTGTTTGTTGAGGTATGTGAAGTAGGCATCCAGTATGGATGTCAACGCGATGGTGATGAGAAAACCCGCCACCCACTTCCAGTGCGGTTTGAGCAACGTCAAGATGCGCCTGAATACCGGCGCAGTCAATTGACTGGTATATTCTTCTTCTTCCAATTCAATAAGTTCTTGTGACATTTTCATTCTCCGTTACATGTCGTTGCGAGCCCGGCAGGGACGAAGCAATCTCCTGAGCTATTGGGGTTGCTTCGTCGGGGCGAACACCCTCCTCGCAACGACATTGCTGTGGGTCTAATTCACACTCGAGATTTCGATCTCCAGTTCTTCGTCGATGCGTGTCTGGATATCGTAAATCCTGCGGTACATGCCATCCAGTTGAGAGACCAGTTCTTCATGCGTTCCCATCTGAACGACTTCACCTTTATCCAATACCAGGATCAGATCGGCGATCATGACGGACTGGATGCGGTGGGCAATGATGAAGGTTGTGCGGTTCTCCATCAATTCGTTCAGCGCGTCCCGGATCGCGGCTTCCGTCTCGGTGTCCACCGAGGAGGTGGAGTCGTCCAGGATCAGGATGCGCGGATTCTTGAGCAGGGTCCGAGCGATGGTCACGCGCTGCTTTTGTCCGCCCGAGAGGGTCACACCCTTCTCGCCGACGAGCGTGTTATAGCCTTCGGGGAAGCCCATGATCACATCGTGGACGGCCGCGGCTTTGGCGGCGCGTTCCACTTCTTCCTGCGAAACATCGCGCCCGACGCCGTAGGTGATGTTCTCACGGATCGAGCGGCTGAACAGGAAGGGTTCCTGCTCGACGGTGCCGATCTGCCTGCGCAGGTAGGCACGCGAGTAATCCGTCAGTTCGACGCCATCGAGCAAAATGCGCCCGCTCGTGTACTCATGGAAGCGCGGCAGCAAGTTGACCAGCGATGACTTGCCCGATCCTGTCGAACCGAGCAGGGCAACGGATTGCCCGGGCTTGACGGTGAATGAGACATTCTTCAGAACATCCTTTTCACCATCCGAGTAAATGAATGAAACATTCTCGAAAACGATCTCGCCTCGCACCGGACCCTCCGGCTGGAACTTGCCATCGAAGAGCGGTTCACGCGCCTGTTTGACGATCTCCATCAGGCGGCCGTAGGAAACCATGCCCGTCGAAGCGGAGACGATCAGTCGTCCCAGATTGCGAATGGGCCAGATCAGCCAGACGACCAGACCGACATAGGCGATGTACATGCCGACCGTGATTTCTCCATTGATTGCCATGATCGCTGCATAGACAAACCCGAACAGCATCTGCAAGCCCAGGACGATATCCGAAAGGGGCCAGAACATCGAGTGCATGAAGAGCAATAACTTGCCCTTCAGGTACTTGCCCCAGTTGTCCTTCTCGAACTTGCTCTTCTCATATTCCTGGCGGCCAAATGCCTTGACCACGCGCACGCCGGTCAGGTTCTCCTGCAGGGTGGTGGAGAGAATGGCTTCCTGTGCCTGGTACTCTTCGTAGCGTTTGGTGACCTTCTTGAAGAACCACAGCGACACCAGCAGCATGAAGGGGATCACGATCACCGACATCAACCCCAGCCTGACGTTCAGGTTCAGGATGGCGATAAAGTTGATGACGAACAGCAGGATGATGCGCCCCATGCCGATGCCCTGCTCGCTGAAGAAGCGTCGCAGTGCATCCACATCGGAGGTGACGCGTTCGATCAGGTCGCCGGTTGGCGTGGTGGCGTGGTAAGAGAAGCTCAGCCGCTGGATGTGGTCGAAGAGGAAGTCGCGCAGGCGGCGCGTGATTCCCTCGGCAGTGTAGGCTGCCAAACGCCCGGAAAGGAACGAGAATCCACCTTCGAACGCTGCCAGCGTCACGAACCCGAGCCCGATCCAGAGAAAAGTCTGCGTCAGGCTGCTGCCGATGTATTCGCCCTGTGTGAGTACATCGTCGGCAAAATAGCGCAGGAGCAGATAGGTAAACGTCTTTGCCAGCGCCGAGACAGCCAGCGCCGCGGTCGCGGCGAGGTACGGCAGGCGGTAGTCCACCATCATCCGCCAGAGTCCCTTGAGGCGGTTCTCGTGGACGGCTTTGCGGAAGTCAAATGTAATTGTAGGTTCGAGCGTGGTCATGAGCATTCTCTCCAAAAACTCGTGGGCAAATTAAAACAAAAAGGCTGTGGCGAGTGCGCCACAGCCTGAAAAGACAGACAATAATGACCTAACAACGGTCGACAGGCGCACTACGAGAAGGCAAAACACCAGCATCTGGACTGGTGAAGATCTTGATGAAAACAGACATATTCATGATGCAGTGCGCTCCTTTCTTTGAAGATGGACGAGCCATGCGAGTTTACACCGACCAAGCCAGATATGTCAAGGCTTATAATCAGACCTGTTAGCGCAACTTGAAAAGTGAACCGATAACAGTTGAAAAGTGAACTGTTTTCAGTTCAAAAGTGAACCATGAAGTGTGGTACAC
>JAFGCG010000110.1 GCA_016932715.1 Anaerolineales bacterium | reverse complement strand
TGACTTGGCCGTCTGAGAAGCACTATTCTACGCCAGCTTACCTCTCAGCAACCTTCAAAGTTGCACTTCCAAGTTGAATCTACATGTTTAATGGCGCTGTTGTTTTCTTATGGAGGTAAAAAGGAATTTCTTGTTGTAGTGTATTGGCTATGCGCAAATCTGATTGAGATCGTTTTTCGACCCGACTTTGCAGGCGAGACTACAACTATGATAAAACTATGGGAAGACATCCTGATATCGATGAGAGAATCGAAATGAATGTTGACGAGCACATTGAACGCATGGACGTCCTGACAGGATGCGCCAACCTGCTGGCATTTTTAGAGACCTTTTCGACGCGCCTGACTTCGACCATGCATTCTGCATTCTCGCTCCTGCTCATCGACTTAAATAACTTCCTGGCATTCAACGATCGATACGGGCGCGCGCAAGGCGATTCGGTGCTGCACTGGGTTGGCATTGTCTTGCGAGACACAGACCTGCCGGTTTACCGCATTGGCGGCGACGAATTTCTGGTCTTTTTCGATGAAAGAGAGACCGGGGAATGTGAACAGATTGCGCGATCCGTGTTCGAGCGTCTGAACCGGGAATGCCAACAGTTTCGTCTTGCAGCCCCTCCCGCATCTGTTGTTTTGATTCACTTTGAGAAGGAAAGTCTCGCGATTGGCGATCTCTGGATGGCGATCAGCGATGCCCTCTTTGACGCAAAAGTATTCGGTCAACGCGGGTTTCTAGTAAACACATACACGCACGCCTCCGCCATCAATAATTATCAATTGCGGATGATCAATATGCTGACCGAGCGCCTGCTTTCCCTTGCAAGCCGTCTGGACACCACACATCAGATCGCCTACCTCGACCCTGTGACTCAACTTCCGAACAGCATTGCCGCAGAAAGAGAAATGAACCGCGCCATACAACAATCGCAGCGCACCAATGAAACGTTTGTGATCCTGTTCGTTGACGGTGACAACTTGCGACTTTACAACGACATTAGTTATTCAGCTGGCGACAACATGTTGAAACGCCTGGCTGAATTACTCGCGAGCCATCTGCGCCCGGGCGACTTTATCGCGCGCTGGCGCGTGGGAGACGAGTTTTTGGTTTTGCTGCCTGCCACCACTAAGGAGGCTGCTTTCGTTATTGCAGAACGACTTCGTTCGCAGGTAGAGTTGACATCAAAGATCTGGGAAATTCCCACTACAATCTCAATTGGGGTTTCCGTTTATCCATCCAGCGGCACAACCGTCGAAGAACTGCTGCTGGCAGTGGAAAAAGCTGCGAAGCAGGCAAAGGACAATGGCAAGAATCAAGTCACGGCTTTCGAAACGTATCAGCGCTAAGCAACAAATTGGGGGATCAGGAATTCCTGTTTTCAACCATCAAATCCAGCAGGTCACAATCCACCTGATAACCCGCGAATGAGCCATCCGCGTTCCCGTGATGCCGATCGGACAGCGGGAATAGATCCAACCAGCCGCTTACCCACAGGGTCGCTTCGCTTATAATCGCGTTCCAACGGAGGACAAGTGTCCATTATTCGCAAAGTTGTGAATTTTTATAAAGATCCAGACTATTTCAGGAATCTCCTGAAAATAGCCCTCCCGATCATGCTCCAGCAGTTGATGTTCTCGCTCTTGAACATGCTGGGCGGTATCTTTGTGGGCCAAAAAGGCGACGCGGCCGTGGCGGCTGTGGGGTTTGCAGGCCAGATCGCTTTTTTACTGAATCTGATCCACTTTGGGATTGTCAGCGGGGCGAGTATGTTCACAGCGCAGTTCTGGGGCAAGCGCGACATTCCAAACCTGCGCCGCGTGCTCGGCTTGTGTCTAGCACTGACGGTTTCAGCCAGCCTGATCTTCTTTACGCTTGCCCAGGTACTGCCTTCACAGTTATTAGGGATTTATTCCAACGATCCGGTCGTGATCGAATTGGGAGCAAAATACATCCGTACGTTCTCGTGGACATTCCTTTTCTTCGCCGTGACGTTCAGCTACGCGGTCGTCATGCGCTCGACAGGCAATGTCATCCTCCCGACCGGAGTCAGCGTTGGCGCGCTTCTGATCAGCATCGTTCTCTCGTATTCCCTGATCTTTGGAAAATTCGGTCTGCCCGAACTCGGCATTCAGGGTGCGGCGGTCGCGGCAGTGATCGCGCGTTTCCTTGAATGTGTGACGCTGCTGATCATTATTTATACGCACGGCTCGCCGGTCGCGGCTTCGTTCCGTGAACTCACAGGCCTGGATCGAGCCTTCTTCGCCAGGGTCATGAAGCCCATGCTGCCGGTGATATTGAACGAATTATTCTGGTCACTGGGGGTTACAGCCTACCAGATCATTTATGGGCAGATGGGCACCCAGTCGTACGCGGCGATCAAAATCGTTTCGGACATCGAGCAGATCGCATTTGCAGTGTTCATCGGCATTTCCAATGCCACCGCGGTGCTCGTAGGAAACCATATTGGCGCGGGGCGGGAGGACGAAGCATATCGCTACGCCGGGCGTTCGCTGGGTCTGGGTGTACTTGGAGGTATTCTCCTGGGAATTATTCTGCAGCTGGTAAAGGTCCCTGTTCTCTCGTTATACAAGGTGTCACCCGAAGTGATCCGGGATGCGGGCAACATCTTTATTGTGATCGCTTTCTTCCTCTGGGTGCGGGTCAATAACATGACGATCGTCGTCGGGACCCTGCGGGCGGGCGGCGACACGGTCTTTTCCATGTTCCTGGACGGCTTCATCATCTGGATCGTCGGTGTGCCGATGGCATATCTTGGCGCGTTCGTCTGGCATCTGCCGGTCTATTTTGTGTATCTCTGTGCGATGTCGGAAGAAGTGACAAAGTGGGTCCTGGGCATCCGCCGCTATCGCTCGCGCAAGTGGATCAACAACCTGACGATGCACGTGGAAGGGCTTGAGGCGGATATTGCGCCGGCTGAGTGACCCTCAGATTCTCTCTGCCCTCGCAAGGACATACTCTTCATAAGCAGCCGCCAGCTCTTGCGTGACCGGACCTGGCATCCCTTGCCCGATCGTGACCTGATCGATTTGGACGACCGGTACAATGCCGCGCGAACTGGAGGTGATGAACGCTTCGTTCACCGCCGCCAGTTGATCCCGTTTCAGCGGCACGTACCTCACTTCGAGCCCCCTGCCCCGCGCGATGTCAATGACCGTCTGGCGTGTGATGCCCAGCAGGATGTCAGCGCGGGCAGTGTTTAAAACCGCCTTACGCTTCGTCTTCGCTTCTTCGTCGCTCCGCTCAGCGCGGTATTTTACATAAAAGAAATTGCTGGTCATTCCTTCGAGTATCCTGCCATCCTTAACCAGCAGCGCTTCGAAGATTCCCTTCTGCGCGATATGTTTTCTCTCCAAATCGCTCGCGCCAATGAACGCGGTGGATTTTAAACGCGGACTCTCGCGGTGCATTTCTGTCGCTTCCACGCGGACGCCTTTTTCATAAACCTCGCGCGGCAGTCGTTTGAGAGGTTCGATCGCAGCGTATGTTGATCCCTGCGCTGTCATTATCAGGCGGACGCGCGCCTCCTCGGGGCGATACGGCTCGAGCAGCGTGAGCAGCTGCCGGCGCAGGGACGAGGCGTCCACATCCGGCGTCGAAACCGGCTCGTAGAGGCGTCGCAAATGGGCAGTGAATCCCAGGACACGCGAGCATCCATCAAAGGTTCGGAAGGTGCTGTAGTAGCCCTCGGGCAACTGGCGCGTGATGGCATCCAGCGAGGCCATGTCCGCGAAGTTTGTTTCTTCCGCAGAGGCTTTTGTGAGCTTCCATGTTCGAATCATGGTCTGATTATAAGCCTGTAAGGAAAACTTCAAAAGTGAACTGAACAAAACTTCAAAAGTGAACCATTTTTTGGAGAGCGGCAATGGGCAGATGAGTGGTCT
>JAFGCG010000109.1 GCA_016932715.1 Anaerolineales bacterium | reverse complement strand
GCTGTGACCCAGATGAACCACTTTGTTTGCTGTGTTGTTGCCATATTTGCCTCTTCAACATCCGAACCAAGTCAAAATCCAACGCCCTATGGGTGTTCAACGACAATGGTCGTATAAGGATAGCACAAGCCGCCCTCCACCATAAATGCCATGGTGTACGTGCCTTCCTTGGCGGGAGCCTTGGCGTCCAGGACAACGACATACGAATCACCCGGTTTTAGCTCAGGAAGTTCAACAATTGTAGTCGAGGTCAATTTCGTCCCGATGTTATATTTGACATCGAGCCCCGCCTGCATTGTCTTGGTGCCGGTGTTGACAATGGTCCATTTAATGTCAAAGTCATCATTTGGTTTGAAAATCGTCCCATCGGCAGGTTTCCGGGGAAACGGGTTGCAAGCGTACTGTGGTTTTGTAGTTGATCCGCCGCCACCTCCTCCACTGGGAGCAGTGGTGGGCAGCACAACCGGAGTGACTGTCGGGATGATGGGAGTTGGGGAGGGCGGACCAGGTTCCGTCTGAGTCGGGAGCGTCGTGTTTGTCTCTTGGGGAACCGGGGACTGTGCTGCTTGCGTCTGGGTGTTCTGCGCAGCAATCGTCAATGCCACGGCGGTCGCCACCTGATTTTCAATATCCTGAGAACTCTGTGTGGGCTGAGTGGGTAAACAGGCAGAGAGCAGGAAGATCAATGCTATTGCCGAGAACAGGATTTTTCTTATGGATGGATGCATACGTTACTCCTTTTATTTCTTTTCTTATTCCTCATCGTTGGACTGCGGAGCGTCCCCCTCGCCTGTGGGAGGCTGAGGCGGCAGGTCCTTTGGGGCTTCGTGGCTGGGAGCGCCTGCACCGATTCCAAGCGGCTGCCATTTCTTTTCATCCTTGAGGCGATGCTGGATCCCATTACGACCGTGGATTTCATCGAACCCCTCAGGCTTGATGAACATCTGCTCGCCATCCAGCAAACCATGGATGCCAGACTGGCCTGGCTCGGGTCGTTTTTCGCCTTTGAATTTGGCGGCATCACCGGGAAGATAATCGATGGGCTCCTCGTACGTGGTCACATAGCCTTCATAGTTGCGCAGGACCACTTTGTGATCGGACATACTGAGCAGGTAGTTGGGTGCGACAGGGATTTTGCCTCCCCCGCCCGGCGCGTCCACGATGTATTGCGGCACAGCGTAGCCGGAGGTGTGCCCGCGCAGGCCTTCCATGATCTCGATGCCCTTTGCCACCGGCGTGCGGAAGTGGCCCGCGCCTTCCACCAGGTCACACTGGTAGAGATAGTACGGCCGCACACGGATGCGGACCAGGTCCTGCACAAGTTTGCGCTGGATGTGAACATTATCATTTACGCCCGCAAGCAGCACAGACTGATTTCCGAGCGGAATACCTGCCCTTGTAAGACGATCACAGGCTTGTTCCAGTTCCAGCGAAATCTCATTCGAGTGGTTGACGTGGATGTTCAGCCAGAAGGGATGATATTTTGCCAGTGTATCGCACAATTCCTGCGTAATACGCATAGGCATAAAGACCGGCACGCGCGAGCCGATCCGGATGATCTCGATGTGCGGGATCTCCCGCAGCCGTGAGAGCAATTCCTCGAGGATTTTGGGCGCCAGCACCAGCGGATCGCCGCCGGAGAGCAGCACGTCGCGCACCTGTGGGGTGCGTTTGAGATACTCGATCTGCATCTCGAATTCCTGGCGGTTGAACGTCTGGCCCGGGTCGCCGACGATGCGCGAGCGCGTGCAGTAGCGGCAGTACGAGGCGCATTGCGTCGTCACCAGCATTAGAACCCGGTCGGGGTAACGGTGGACCAGCCCGGGCACGGGAGAGTGGCGGTCCTCCGCCAGGGAGTCCTCCATCATCGCGGTGAAGGATTGCATCTCCTCCGCGAGTGGAATGACCTGCTTGCGGATGGGGTCCTCGGGATCGTCCGGGTCGATCAGGGAAATGAAGTAAGGCGTAATATCCACGCGGAACAAGCCGCTCGTGTTGAGCGCCTTGCGCTCCGACTCGGTCAACGGGAGCACTTTCTCGATCTCTTCGGCTGCATTCAAGCGATGGCTGAGCTGCCAGCGCCAATCGTTCCATTTTTCATCGGGAACATCTGCGTAGACGGGAGCACGTTTGGAGACAAACGGGGTAGGCATGTGGTTTTCCTCCGGTATTTGATCAGAAATTAAGTAACTCTAATACGACAAATGCCAACAATTGTCCTGGTGTACTTCCAGGAACTGCATTTGTGGAGGGTCATGATCGGGTCGAAAAAAACCGGCAAATCGTATTTTCATCGATAGTATTGTAAGAGCAAACAAAAGTCAGGTCAATGACCATATTAGGGAAGGGAATCAGCCGGATATTTTGTGAACGCGGACACAATTCCAGCTGAATCTGAGTAAAATAAGAATGAGCAAAGGAGTGCAGATGGCTGGTGTTGCTGTTGTCACGGATTCATGCGCAAGTATCCCCGAACATTTACTGGACTACCTGCATATTCGGACGGTAGCCTATTACATTCATCGCGGGCAGGAGGTCTTGCGTGACCTTGTGACCATTCAGCGCGAGGAGTTCGTGCGCTGGATGATCACGGCGCGCTTCCTGCCCACCACAGCCAGCCCGGGTCCCGGCGACTATTTCGATGCTTACAAACAACTGGCGATCCAGGGGGCAAAGGAGATCCTCAGCCTGCAAATGTCGTCGAAAGTCAGCGGAGGATTTCAGGCTGCGACCGTCGCGCAAACCATGATGCAGGATGAGTTCCCGGATGTGCGGATCGAGGTGCTGGACACAGAGCACGTCGCTCTCTCTCAGGGTTGGATGGTCATCGAAGCCGCGCGCGGCGCCCTGGCGGGTCTTTCCCTCGACCGGCTGCTGGATTCCGTTAAAAGAATGATCCCCATCTCGCGCATGATCCAGACCGCCGATACCCTCAAATATCTCTACATGGGCGGCAGGATCGGCAAGGCGCAGGAACTTTTAGGCACCATGCTCAATATCAAACCGCTGATCGGCCTTGAAGATGGTGTCATCGTCCCATTGGGCAAGGCACACAGCCGCGGGCAAGCCTATCAGCAGATGGCAGACATGGTCGCAGGAGTCGTGGGAAGAGGTAAAGCCAAGATTGCGTATGTGCATGTGGGAGCGCAGCGCGAAGTGGAAAAGCTGCGAGAGCTCATCGAAGCCAAGGTGGAAGTTGTGGAGTCCTTGGTTGGCGAGCTGTCTCCGGCGCTGGCAGTGCATTCCGGCCCCGGTACGACAGGCTTGTGCTACTACCCGGTAGAAAGCTGAAATCCCTGCTTCCGTAACTGTGTCGGGTCGATCTGTACCGATCAAACTTCGAACTCGCTGGCGCGGATTTTACGAGAAAAGAGGATGATTTGATGAAGGTGGATTTGGGAGAGTTGAAAGTGACTCACAAGGAAACGGAAAGCAGATTTGAAGTGCGCATCAATGATCATCTTTCCAAGCTGGATTACATGCTGAATGGTAAGAATTTTGTCATCACACATGTGGGCGTTTATCCTGAATTTCGAGGTCAGGGCGTTGCCGGGAAGATCATGGAGTCCAGTCTGGAATACGCCAGGCAAAACGCACTGAGAGTGATTCCCATGTGTTCCTATGCGGCGGGCTACATCCGCAAAAATCCCCGGTATCTCGAGTTGACAAAACAGGAAAGAAGCCAATGACATCAGATGAGGTTCTCTTTCGCCTGGCGAGGCGCACCGACTTGCCGTCCATTGTGCGGATGCTTGCCGATGACGATCTGGGCAGTCAGCGGGAATGCTTCGAAGATCTGTTGCCCGAATCCTATTACTCGGCGTTCGAACAGATCAGCAACGACCCAAATCACGAATTGATCGTTGCGGAACGAAACGAGGATCTGGTCGGTACGCTCCACCTCATCTTCCTGCCCTCGATCAGTTTTCAGGGCGGTCTGCGTGCGCAGGTCGAATCGGTCCGGGTGGACAAGCGCTTTCAAAGCCAGGGGATCGGGAGCCAGATGATGAAATGGACTGTGGAGCGTGCCAGGCAGCGCGGCGCGCACATGATCCAGTTGACAACTCACAAGACCCGCCTCGACGCCCATCGCTTCTATGAAAGACTGGGTTTCAAGGGGTCTCATCTGGGCATGAAGCTCAGCCTTAGATAATAATTTGCCGATCATTGACGACGTGCCTTAACTTTTCTTGTTGGCAATGAAGTTCGGCCGGAAGTAGTCTATCCTTCTTTTTACTTCTTACTTCAGACTTCTCACTTTTCTCTTCACAGCTAAAAACAAAATACACCCCAAAATTGAGCGTATTTTGCAGCGGGGAAGGCGGGATTCGAATATCATCCCTTGTAAGGGGGCGTGCGACCGAACAAAAACGCGCTCCTCACGGAACGCGTCTTGTGTGGCGGGGACGCAGAGCGCAGGATTCGAATATCATCCCCTGTAAGGGGGCGTGCGACCGAACAAAAACGCGCTCCTCACGGAACGCGTCTTGTGTGGCGGGGAGGACAGGATTCGAACCTGCGACCGAGGATTTCGCCCCGGTAACCGCTTAGCAGGCGGCCCCATTCGACCACTCTGGCACCTCCCCAATTCATTGTATGATTTTTTGATTCTCTCGCGGGTTCCATACCCCGCAGCTTGCTGCGGAAGAAGGGGTTCGGGGCTTGCCCCGAGGTTGATACCTGTCATT
>JAFGCG010000108.1 GCA_016932715.1 Anaerolineales bacterium | reverse complement strand
TCACGCTGAAAACGCAGATTTTTTGTCTTGAATCAGCGAAAATCAGCGTTTTTCTGCGTCCCAAAATCGTTCTGTAAGGCAATCAGTGCCAGCCATTAAAATGAAGATAAACTTGCTGCATCCGGAGGATTTATTCCTGCCACTCCAATTCGAACTCGCCAATGGCGACTGTATCGCCCTCCTGCACGCCGGCCTTGCGCAGAGCTTCGTCCACGCCAAGCGTTTGTATGATCCTCTGGAATCTTCGCACAGAGCCATCGTGCTGCCAGTAGGTCATCGCAGCGGCGCGCTCGATCGCTGCGCCTGAGATGCGCCACTCGTGCCCGCCTTCCCGCGTGATGACGAACTGACGCGGGTCTTCCCTGGGTTTGTAAACCGGCAGAGGCAATTCGATGGCTTCCGGCGGAGGAGCCTCTTGCAGGGTTTGATATGCCCTGACCAGGAGCTCGCGCGTGTTCGTGCGCGCCAGCGCAGAAATGGTCATCAACTCGACGTTGAGCTTTCCAAATTTCTTTTGGATGTCTGCGAGTCTTTCCTGGACGTCGGGCTGGTCGATCTTGTTGAGCGCCACCAGCTGAGGCTTTTTCGCCAGGTTCGAGTCGAAGAGCGCCAGCTCCGAATTGATCTGGCTGTAATCGGCGACGGGATCTTCCGACAAGCCATCCAGCAAATGGATCAGGACGCGCGTGCGCTGGATGTGGCGCAAAAAGTCGTGACCGAGTCCCACGCCCTGGGACGCGCCTTCGATCAGACCGGGAATGTCTGCCAGCACGACGGTCGTATCCTCGGCGATGTTTGCGACGCCGAGATTCGGCTCGAGCGTGGTGAACGGATACGAGGCGATCTTCGGTCTGGCATTCGTCAGGGCAGAGAGCAGCGTGGATTTGCCCGCGTTCGGGATGCCGATCAGCCCGATGTCGGCGATCAGCTTGAGCTCCAGCTTGAGGCGTTTCTCCTGCGCCGGTTCGCCTTTCTCGGCGGTGCGCGGCACCTGGTTGCGCGAGGTCGCAAAATGCTGGTTGCCTCTTCCGCCGCGCCCGCCCCTGAGCACGGTCAGCCTTTCGCCCGGCTTCGTCAAATCACCGATCAATTCGCCTGTATCCGCGTCAAAGAGCATCGTACCCGGCGGCACGTGAATAATCAGGTCATTGCCATAGCGTCCCGACATCTGAGAGGGTCCGCCTCTGACGCCGTCCTCCGCCTTGAACTTCTGGTTCTGACGGAAGGAAGACAGCGCGTTCAGCGTGGGCTTGACCTCGAAAATGACGTCGCCGCCCTTGCCGCCATCGCCACCATCGGGTCCGCCGCGCGGGATGAATTTCTCGCGGTGGAAGTGCACCATGCCGTCGCCGCCTTTGCCCGACCGGATGTGGATTTCTACCTGGTCTATGAACATGCATTCATTATAAGCGAAGTGACCCTGTCGAAGACCCCGCATCGTTCTTCGGGAGTGGCTAAAAGAATGGGTTAAGTATCTTTTCACCACGGAGCGCACGGAGAAAACCCTTTAAAAATCTCCGCGAACTCCCCCGGCACCTGCACGATTTGCTAAGCAAATCGGGGCAGGTGTGTGTTCTCCGTGGTGAAGCCTTTCCACAAGCCCACATAATTATCCACTCTCCGTTCTTTTGCTGAGTGGATGAACTGAACATTACTTTTATCCACCAGACTGCTACGCTTGTCACTACATATGCCGGATGTGAAAGCATAGAATGGAACAGGAGTTGAAACCATGAAGAAAATTCCTGAATCACATCTTGACCTGGTCAACGGCCCGCGCGTCGCCGCGCTGACGACGGTCATGCCAGATGGACAACCGCAAACAACGGTTGTGTGGTGCAATTTCGACGGCACACATGTATTGGTCAACACGATGCGTGGTTTCCGCAAAGAGAAGAATATGCACCTCAATCCGAAGGTAACGCTGCTTTGTTACGATCCGCGCAAGCCGCTGCGTTATCTGGAGGTCCGCGGCACGGTTGTCGAAATGACGGAAGATGGCGCGCTGGAACATCTCGATGGGCTCTCCGAGTTGTACACCGGTCGCAAGCCGTACTTTGGCGAGTGTGTGCCTGCCGAATTCAAGGAGAAGGAGACGCCGGTCTTGTGTAAAATCCTTCCCACGCATGTGACGGCCCTGGATGCCGGCCGCGAGAAACGGGTGCAGCCATGAGTACTTCCATTCCAGAAAGCCACCTGGACTTACTGACACGACCCATCCACGGTGTGTTGACTACCATGATGCCGGATGGCCAGCCGCAATCCAGTCTTGTATGGTGCGACTACGATGGGGAATGTGTCCGTGTCAATACCTCGCGCGAACGTCAGAAGGGGAAGAACATGCAGGTGAATCCCAAAGTATCCCTGCTGGTTGTTGACCCCGAAAACACAGGCCGTTTCATCCAGATCCGCGGGGAGGTCGAAATCATAGAAGCGGGCGCGCTCGAACACCTCGACGAGATCACCAGGCAATATACAAGCTATCCTCAATATTATGGGTATGTCTTTCCGCCAGAGAAGCGGGAACGCGAGACGCGGATTATTTGCCGCATCCACGCCAAAAAGATCACACTGGATGCGATTCATAGTTAGTTCAGTTGGCTCTACCGTTTTTAACGGGAAGCCTCAAGACCTCAGCCGCCCATCCTTCGACAGGCTCAGGACAAGTTTCGCGAATTGGCACGAATTTTAAAACTTTTCGCGAAAATTCGCGTGAATTCGTGACAAAGAAACTATGAGCCTTGGCTTCGTCCCGCCCAAAACGGGAGAGCCGTTCAGTTTTTATATGGACTGATTCCCTGTTACTTTTCAGGTCCTGACTGCAACGTATTTATAGGACTTTTGTATGAAAACGCGTCTTCGCTGCCTGATCACTTTCCTGTTCCTCTTTGTGTGGATCCTTCTGCCCGCGCACGTTCTTGCCGGACCTTCGAACCTGCCTCCGTTTCAGGAGGAGGCGACTGCCACCGAAGAGCCTTCCACTGAGGCGCCGGAAGATACTGCTCCGACGCCTGCCGTGGTGTATCCCATCGACATCATCAACGCGGTCAATGACTTACGCATCCAGAACGGATTGCCTGTCCTGGCTGTCCACCAGGCTCTGATGGATGTCGCCGCTCAAACCGCGAATGCCCTTGCCGCGACGGAAGGCGCCGCGGAACACTATCGTCCCTGCGGTCTGACACTCGGGCAGATGCTGCTTATGAGGGGGTTTGCTCTCTGGGGCGATCTCTCGCAGGATGGCTACCGTTCCGAGGACTGGGTGGCTGCCAGCACTGTCGAGCAAGCCATCTCGTTTTGGCAGGGCGATGTCCCACATCTTGACACCATGATTTCTCCGAACCGCAGTCACATCGGCGCGGCGGTGGCGGTTGGCGACCAGGTTTATATGGTGGTTATCACCGCCCTGCAAACACCCTCCGGCAAGATGCAGTGGGGTGCGGACGTTCACCTGACCCAGGCTGCCGCTGTGCAGGCTGCCTGCACAGGCGGGTCCACGCCGGGCGCGGGATCGTGGGATCTCTCGCAATATTCCGTCCCCGTGGCAGTCAGCACCGCCCGCCGGGACGGCAATGTGATTCACGAGGTGAAGTATGGGCAGACACTGTGGAGTATCGCAATTGACTATGGAACGACCATCGAGCAGATCAAGCGCCTGAACAACCTCACCTCAGACACCGTCGTGCCCGGCTGGACGCTGCTGGTCGCCAAGGGAGCCACCCAGCCTGTGCCTTCTCCCACGCCTTTCTCCACCTTTGCGCAAATAAAGCAGGATCTCTCCACGCCGACGCCTTTGCTTACTTCCACGCCTGCCATGACTCAAAAGGCTCCGTCCGTGGCGGCGGGGGAGTTCGTCAGGCAAAACAGCATGGTCGTGGTTGCGTTCGTCATCAGTTTTTCGGTTTTGGTTGCAGCCATTGTGGGGTTCAGGAAGAAGAAGGAGTGACAGTATAGAAGTAGACAGGTACACAAGTAGACAAGAATGCTGTTACTTGTCTACTCGTATACCTGTTTACTCTTTGATTTTACTTCAGTGCGAACGTGGCTTGGACTTCTGCACGAATGGAAATGTGGCCCGCGCTGACAGGACTGTCACCGTTTGGGGCGGTTTCACCGCCGGAGCCGCCGGAGGCTGGCGCATTTTGGACGGCGTTCTGAGTCCACAGATTCTGGTTGTTCCCGCCGCCGTACCACCAGCCCCAGCCGCGCCAGCCGTTGAAATAAGACCAGGAATTCTCGTTGATGTTGAGAACGCAACCGATATCCGTGCCGGCGCCCTGGGCGAGCGCAGTTGCTTTTTCCCGGGCAGCTGTGATCGCCATCTCACGCGCCTGGTCGCGATATTTCCGCAGGTCGCTCGTGTAAAACTCCACGTTGACCACCTGGTTGGCGCCCGCCTGGAAGGCCGCCGCGATCGCCTCGCTGGTCTTGTCCACATCGCGCATGGTGATCGAGATGACGTTGAAAATACGATAGCCCTTGATGCGAAGCGAGTCCCAGTCTTCATACAACGGTTGGATGATGTAGCGGTCCGTCGAGATGTCCCTGGCTTGGACCCCCATCCCTTTGAGGGCTTTGATCACGCGGCTGATCATCGCCGCGTTGCGTGCCTGGACTTCCTTCGGCGTCCTGCCGTTGGACTGCACGCCCAGCTGGATCAGCGCCCGGTCCGGGACGACATTGACCACCGCGGTCCCGCTGACGTGAATGCTTCGGCTCGGGTCACAGATATTCTCCGGCTCGCGCGTGGGTTTTGCAGTCGCGGTCTGGGTGGCAGTCATCTGTTCAGCCGCCCGCGCCTCGAAGTTTGGGAGACTTGTGGAGAGCAGCATGAGGGTCAATACAATTGCCAGGACTGTGTTGACGAGGGTTGAAATATGTTTCATGGGAATCTCCTTGGTAAGGCAAGATGGTATCTTGCCCTACAGGATATTCCTCGGGGCAGTCAAATGTGTGTCAGGATTTGGGCAGTTGGGAGGCAGTTATGGCATGTCGTTGCGAGCGATCGTCGAAACGCAAAGCGTCGAGACTGAGCGAAGCAATCTCACCTAACTGGAGATTGCTTCGTCGGGAAGAACGCCCTCCTCGCAACGACATCAAACTTCTGGCAGCCAGAACGTGATCGTCGTCCCTTTGCCTTCGAGGCTCTGCGCGGAGATCCCTCCGCCGTGTGCATTGACCAGGGCGCGCGCAATGGCGAGGCCCAATCCTGTGCCGCCGTCTCTGCGGTTGCGCGCTCGCGCAGCATCCACGCGGTAGAAGCGCTCGAAGATGAAAGGCAGGTGCCGGGCTGGGATGCCGGTTCCCTGATCCGCGACGGAACATTCCACGCCCTGATGCGCAGATTTGATCGTGACCATGATCGTGGAATTCTCCGGTGAATGCCGGATGGCGTTATCGAGAAGATTGTCGATGACTTGTGCTAACCGGTCGGGGTCGGCAAGAACATTTGGAGTCAGGCAGCTTGCTGCCGTATTCGCAGGAGCAAGCTCCTGCACTCCAAATGAATCTACTTTGAGTGCAACCCCCCGTCGTGCAGCCAATCCAGAGAAGACCTCACAGCGAGTTTCAGCCAACTCAGCCAGATCGAGAGATTGCAGATTCAGCTGCAGCGATCCCGCGTCTGCGCGCGTCAGCACGAGCAATTCATTGACTAGCCGGATCAGGCGGTCCGTTTCGCGCTGCATGGATGCCAGCAGGGGACCGCGTCCCTCGGCATCGTCGAGGGCGCCGTCTTCCAGGGTTTCGATCGTGCCTTTGATGACGGTCAGCGGCGTCCGCAGTTCGTGCGTCACATCGGCGATGAAAGCCTTCTTCGCTTCATCGGACTGGCGCAGGCTTTCAGCCATCTCGTTGAAGGTATGGCTGAGGCTGTGAAGTTCAGCAATCCTGTTGTCAGTTTCAACGCGTTGTTTCAGGTCCCCTTTGGAAATGGCGGTCGCCGCCTCAGCAAGCCTCTCCAGCGGGCGCGCGATCCTGCGCGCCAGCAGGCTCCCTGCGAAGGTGGCAAGCAAAACAGCCAGGAGGATAGCTCCAAGCAATTGCAGGATGATGTTTGCAGGCAGCCCGCCCGCGGGCAGGGGAGTGGCAATGTACACAATGCCGCTGATCTGTCCGTTCGCGGCGTAAACCGGCGCGGCGGCGTAGAGCACGCGCTGGTCGTCAAGGACGCGCCGGATGGCGGTGGCGGGAGTCCCTTTGAGGGCCGAGTCGATTTCAGAGCGCCGGATCAGGTCCGCGGTCGGGATCGAGACGTACTGTTCCGCGGCTGGCATCTGTGTGAACGAGTCCTCCAGCGGCAGTCCCACCACGACCGCGCCTCCTTCGCCGAGAATCCGGGTGTGGACCCCGGGCATCACATTGGACTGTTGGGAATACGGCTGAACGGATTCAGTCGGAAGCGCGCTGCCTTCGAGCGCGGCTGCGATCAGGCGCGCCTGCGCGAGGAGATTTTCGCGCTGCGTGTCCACGTACATCCGCTCGACCGCCCGCCAGGCGAGCGCGCCCGCCAGCGTCATGCCGAGCAGGAGCACGAGGAAGGTATTGAGCGAGAGACGGGTGCGAATGGTTTGCATGAAGAATTTCACCACAAGGGGCACGACACTTGCACCTGAACGTGAAGTGTTCAGCTTCAAGTGCAGGTGAGGTTCACAAAGGTTTAAGCGTTTTCCTTTGAGTTCTTCGTGTCCTTTGTGTTTAAAAATGTGTCTGGTTGATCCGATATCCCAGCCCGCGCACGGATTCGATGCAATCGGCTTCGGGCGCAGCCTGGCGGAGTTTTGCGCGCAGTCGTTTGACGGCGCTGTCCACGGCGCGCGTATCGCCGATGTAGTCGTAGCCCCAGGCCTGCTCCAGCAGACGTTCACGCGTCAGCACGCGCCCCGAGTTGATCAGCAGCCGATGGAGCAGGTCGAATTCCAGGCGGGTTAGCTCGATGGATGTCTCCGCCACCGTGACCGCGCGGCGTTCGACGTCCATGAGGAGGTTCCCGGGACCGCGCAGGATCGTGGCTGGTTCCTGCCGCGAGGCATCCGTCCCACCGTTCCGGGCGCGGCGCAGCACGGCTTTGATCCGCGCCATCAACTCGCGCACGCTGAACGGCTTGGTGACGTAATCATCCGCGCCGATCTCGAGCCCCACCACGCGGTCGACCTCCTCGCCGCGGGCGGTGATCATGATGATCGGCACGCCGCTGGATTTACGCAGCTCCCGGCAGACGTCCAGCCCGTCCACTTCGGGGATCATCAGGTCGAGCAGGATGAGATCGGGCTTGGATTCCCCCGCCAGCCGGAGAGCCGTGCGCCCGTCTGCGGCGGTCAGCACGTCGTAATGCGCCTTGCGGAGATTGTACGCCAGCAGGTCAGTGACCGCGGGTTCGTCGTCCACGACGAGAATGCGCTGTGTCATCGTTGAAAGCATATCATGGTTTTGTGGCAGGAATGTGTCAATGGCGCGACAGACCTCACAGGTCTGTCGCCAGCATCTTCTCCGCCGCTTCCTTGTCCAGCGGTCTGGACAGGAAAAATCCCTGACCAAAACTGCACAACAAGCCTTTCAGTTCGCTCAACTGCTCATCCGTTTCGATCCCTTCGGCGGTCGCATCCATGTCCAGTTCGCGGGTCATGGAGACGATAGCGCGGATCAATTCGATACCCTTGCGGCCCTTGCCCATCCCGTCGATAAAGGATTTGTCGATCTTCACGCCGCTGATCGGGAAATGCTGCAAGTAGCCCAGGCTCGAATAGCCGCTCCCAAAATCATCGATTTGCAGTTGAATCCCCAGGTCACGCAATTGTGCAAAGACTTGGTTTGCGGCTGCATAGTTGCTGATCAGAACATTTTCGGTGATTTCGAGTTTCAAAGCCTCGGGCTTCAAATGGGTCCATTGGAGTGCCTCGAGAACTTCTGTGACGAAATTGGGCTGGGAGAACTGCCTGCTGGAGACATTCACATTGACCCCCACATGCCGGAAGCAGGGATATTTCTCGTGCCATTCCTTTAATTGCGCACAAGCCTCGTTCAGGACCCAATTGTCAATGGACATGATCAATCCCGAGGCTTCTGCAACCGAAAGAAATTCACCGGGTAATAGCAGCCCACGTTTTGGATGATGCCAGCGAATGAGCGCTTCAAAACTAACTAACTGATTGGATTTGAGGGACAGGATGGGCTGGTAATAAAGTCGGAACTGCTGTTTTTCCAGCGCGGTGCGCAGCTCCTGCTCCATTTCCAGGCGGGACAATGCCTGGGAACGCATCTTGACGTCGAAAACTTCGAAGCGCGCCTTGCCTGAGGCTTTTGCCTGGTACATGGCAATATCTGCATCCCGCAGGACTTCTTCCGGCAAGTCGTATCTCTCCATGTCCATGACAACCCCAATGCTGGCAGTGATATGCAATTCATGTCTATCCAGCTTGAACGGCAGATTGATCGCTTCCTGAACTTTCTCGGCAACATGGAGGGCAGATTTTTTCTCGCCGGTGATCTCCAGCAGGATCGCAAATTCATCCCCGCCAAACCTGGCAACCGTATCGCTGGAGCGCAGACTTGCTCTCATCCTTCTGCCCATGGCGATAAGTAATTGGTCGCCAGCCAGGTGTCCCAGGCTGTCGTTGATCACTTTGAACTGGTCCACATCGATGAAGAGAACGGCAAATGTATAGTCTCTCCGGCGCTTGTAATACTTGATAGCTTGTCCCAGGCGATCCAGGAACAAGACCCGGTTGGGCAGTCCGGTCATGGCATCATGGAGTGAATCATACGTTAATTCCTGCTCCACCACCTTTCGCTCCGCAATTTCGTTCTCTAATTCCCGATTCGTCTTTTCCAGTTCCGCGGCCTGGATTTGCAGTGCCGTCATGGTTTGCTGTAGTTGTGTATTGAGCTTTTTGTTCTCGAATAGTGTAATGATTTGTCTGAGAAGCACCAGGCAGATGATCAAGCCAACACCAAGTGACAACAATAAGAAGTCCATTGGCAGGGCGACCAGGCGGCTTTGGATGAGCAGAAGGTATGCACCGATGAGCCAAAAATAGGAAAAATAGGGTGCGATCCTCCGCAAACTGAGGATGAAAAATCCGAGCCTGTGAGGAGATCTGCCGGAAGCTTTCAAGGACTGGATCGCGGTGATTTGAGATACGCCTGCCAGGCCAGCCAGCAATATGGTTGCCCTCCACCCAATATCAAGAATGCCTCCGCTTATATAGGTATCCAGCAGGGATTGATAGATGTATATGCAATCTGCAATAATCGTCACTGCGATGCTTCCAGCCAGCAGGAATGCCGGCGCTTCATCCTGCTGGTCCGGAGGCTTGTAAATAATTCGCAGCAGCGCCCAAAGCAGCACAAGATCCGCGACCGGGTATGCGATCAGGATCGCCAGCTCCCGAAGCGGCGCATCGGCATATGACGAGACAATGGGTCCCAGCAGAAAGTTCCAGAACCCGAGAATGGCGGCTGCCATGACGATTGCCACGTCCAGCACGTTCGTGATCTGTTCTGCACGCGTGGCAGGTTTATCAAGCAGCAGAAATACACCGATCAACAAAAACAGATAGTATGCCAGGTAAAACACATCCGCGATCGATGGAAATGGGGGTTCCTGAAAACCCAATTCCAGGATCGCCCAATTGATATCCCCCATTGCATAGGTAAACACAGACAGGGCGATCATCCCCCAGGCAATGGCAAGACGCTTTGAGTAAGCGGCAGATTGTTTCGCGGCAAGGAAGAGGACGGCACTCGCCAGGAGATCAAAGACCGGAGAGATGATATCCGAGTAAATAATTTTTTGTTGTGGATCCGTTAAGAGTAAAGTGATGGCGAGGTCGAATCCCAGCAGGATGGCCGCCAATGCGGCAGCCAGAGAGAAGAGTAGGGTGGGACGGCCTCGCACAGCCTCGCGCATGGATTTATCTCGTTGATGCTTTGTATACCATTGAAGTGATGAATCTTTCCGCCCTCGCAATGATAGTGCAAGAACTTCATCTGGAGAGGGGTAATTTCTTGCAGATTTATTAGGCGCAGTGCTTTTTGGGACTTAGGAGGGATAAAACCGGCTTGCTCCATTGCTATGCCTCAACCCAACTACCAAACTATCGAACTACCAAACTATCGCGCTACCTGATAAAATGCCGCCCAGGAGAGAGTTACATGTCGAAAAGGAAATATTCGATCAATTGGGATGATGATGAACTGGCATAAAACGACCCTCGAAATTTCCACCCGCGGCAAGGGACTGCACGATATCACCGATCGCGTGCGCGCCCAGGTGCGTGAGTGGGGTGTTCAGGAAGGCATGTGTTTTCTCTTCCTGCCGCATACCAGCGCCTCGTTGGTCGTCAGCGAAAACTGGGACCCGACCGCGCGTGCCGACCTCGAGACTTTCATGGAACGTCTCGTCCCCGAACAGGACAGTTGGTACACGCACGATCTGGAAGGTCCCGACGACGCCACCTCCCACATCCGCGCCATGCTGACAGATACCAGCCTCACGATTCCAGTGGATGACGGAAACCTATCTCTGGGAAGCTGGCAGGGGATCTACATCTTCGAGCAGCGCCTCCGTCCACATCGCCGCGACGTGTTAATGCGCGTGCTGAGCGTGAAATAGCGATAAAAAGAGTCGGGCAAAGATTTGTCCGACTCTCAACTATCAAGACTATCGAACTACGTAACTATTTAGCTAACTTCCACGCCGCAGGCAGTACCAATGACGCCGCAGCCAGCTTGATCGCATCGCCGATCAGGAATGGCAGCAATCCTGCCGTAATCGCCTTGCTGAAACTTCCAAGCACGACTGCCAGCCAGGCGACTCCGCAAACATAGATGATCAGCGTCCCGATGAGGAAGGGCAGGAGGGACGTGCGCACGCTTCTTTCCAGTCCGCGTTCTGCCAGCAGCCCGATGACGTAGGCTGCCATCACGAATCCGACCAGGTAGCCAAGCGTCGCGCCGGAGAGATACGCCAGCCCCGATTCGCCGCCCGCAAAGACGGGCAGCCCGAGCACACCGAGGGCGATGTACAGCGCCAGCGATGCCGCGCCGCGCTTCGAACCGAGCGCCGCACCGACGAGCAGCACCGCGAACGTCTGCCCGGTCAGCGGGACGGGGGTGAACGGCAGGGCGATCTTCACCTGTGCCAGCGCTGCCACGAACAAGGCTCCCAGCACGATCAATGTCACATCGCGCAGCCAGCCCGCGGCACGCGGGAATGTCCGAGTGTAAAGGGTTGGAGCAAGAGTAGTCATATTAAGGGTTCCTTCCAAGGGGATTTGAGAATAAGAACACATTATTCTTGAAATCGTTCCAGATGGGAAGTGATACTTATCCGCTTTGTCGAATGAATAAATAGAAAAGGAGTCAGATGAATTCTATCACCCGACTCCCGACTAAGAACTATACGACTATCCAACTATTGAACTACTTCTTCCCAAACTTCTTCATCAGAATATCCTGCAGCGTCGGCTTCCCGATCTCCTGCAGTTCATACCTCACGCGCTGGTAGGGCTTCCTGATCTTGATCACGCGGGTCAGGTCGATCGGCGTGCCCACCACCACCATATCCACATCGGACTTGTTGATGGTCTCTTCCAGATCCTTCATCTGCGCATCGCCGTAGCCCATCGCGGGGAGGATGGGTCCTGTCTTCGGATACTTCGCGTACGTCGCCGCAATCGACTTGACCGCGAACGGGCGCGGGTCCACAATCTCTTTGGCGCCGAAGCGGCGGGCCGCCACGTAGCCGGCGCCGTATGCCATCTCGCCGTGTGTGAGCGTCGGTCCATCTTCCACCACCAGGACGCGTTTGCCGCGGATCGCGTCGGGGTCGTCCACGAACAGCGGGGAGGCACCTTCGATCATGATCGCGGTCGGGTTCAACTTGCGCAGGGACTCGCGGACCTTGATCACATTCTCGGGGTCGGCAGTGTCCACTTTATTGATGACGAACACATCCGCCAGCCGGACGTTGGTCTCGCCGGGGTGATAGGAGGATTCATGCCCGGGCCGGTGCGGGTCCGCGACGACGATTTGCAGGTCAGAGACATAGAACGGGAAGTCGTTGTTGCCGCCGTCCCACAGGACAATGTCCACTTCCTTCTCTGCCTGGCGCAGGATCTTTTCATAGTCCACGCCCGCATAGACGATCACGCCGTTGTCGATGTGCGGTTCGTATTCCTCGCGTTCCTCGATGGTAGTCTCATGTTCATCGAGATCATCGTAATCTGCGAAGCGCTGCACTTCCTGGCGGACCAGATTGCCGTACGGCATTGGGTGGCGGATCGCCGCAACTTTGTAACCCATCTCTCTTAAGATGAGAGACACCCGTCTCGTCGTCTGGCTTTTGCCGGAGCCCGTCCGCACCGCGCAGACCGACACGACCGGCTTGATCGACTTGACCTGGGTGTAGCGCGTGCCCATCAAACGGAAGTCCGCGCCCGCTGCGTTGACGATGCTGGCTTTGTGCATGATATATTCATGCGGCACATCGCTGTATGCAAAGACGACCTGCTCCACGCCATGCTGCTTGATCAGGTCAACGAGTTCCTCTTCCGCGCGGATGGGGATACCTTTGGGATAGAGCGGACCCGCCAGTTCGGGCGGATAGAGGCGGCCTTCGATGTCGGGAATCTGAGTCGCAGTGAAGGCGACGACCTCATAATCTTTGTTGCCGCGAAAGAACGTGTTGAAGTTATGGAAGTCACGTCCCGCCGCGCCCATGATAAGAGTTTTGACTGGCATAGGATTCTCCTATTCATAAAGTCACACTGAGGACAGTGTCCGGAGCGGCTCGGCTTTGGTTTTGAGCCTCTCCGTTTTTACCCAAGTGACTTAATTACAAATTCGTTTTATGTCGTTGCGAGCCGCAGGCGAAGCAAGCTCCTCTTTTAGTGGAGATTGCTTCGTCGTGGCGCTCACGCTTCGTCTTCGGGCTTCGCCCTCCGCTCAGCGCGAAGCGCCACTCCTCGCAACGACATGGGCAATTCTAAATAAAAAAGGCTAAACGTACAGATAGCGTTTAGCCTTTACCCTACATGACTTCGGGCGCCTTGATGTCGAGCAACCGCAAGGCATTCGCAAGCGTCTGCTTCGCCGCCGCGACCAGACGCAAGCGCGCCTGCTTCACATCGGCCTGCGCGCTTTGCAGCACGGGGACCGCATGATAGAAGGAGTGGAACGCGTTCGCCAGGTCATAGGCGTAGGACGCCATCACCAGCGGACGGTACTCGCTGGCGGCCTGCTGTACAGTGTTCGGGAAGCGCGAGATCTGTTCGATGAGTTCGATCTCATGTTTGGTTAATTCATAATCGAAGTCGTTTATCTGGGTACTTATGTACTTGTCTACCTGTCCACCTAACCAGCCTGCCTTTTTCAATATACTGTTGGCTCTCACGTGGGCGTTCTGGATGTACGGTCCGGTCCGACCGTCGAAGGATAATGCTTCGTCGATGTTGAAGACAATATCCTTGTTGTTGTCCACAGATAAGATCGAATAGGTGAGCGCCCCCAGACCGATTTGTTTCGCGATCGCCTCGCGTTCGGCTTCGGGGATGTTCCCGCTTTTCTCTGACTCAACCGCGAGCACGCGTTTCACTGCTTCGTCGGCGACATCTTTGAGTAAAACGACGCGCCCGCGCCGCGCCGACATGGCGCCCTCTGGCAGCGTGATATAGCCATAAGACAGGTGATAGCACTTGGCTGCCTGCGGAAAGCCCCATAGTTCGAGGATCTTGAAGACCTGCTGAAAGTGCAAACTCTGGCGAAAGTCCACCACGTAGATCGAGCGGTCAACGTGATACTCCTCAAACTTCTGTTTTGCCAGCGCCAGATCTTTGGTCGAATAAAGGGACGTGCCATCACTGCGCAGGATGACCATCGTGCGGTACTTTTCCTTGGTCAAGCCAAGTTTTTCATCGATCTTTACGATCACGGGTCCCTGCGGGCGCTCGTCTTCCGCGATGCCTTTGGCGATCAGTTCCTCCACGATGGCTTTGGAGGGCTCATCCACTTCCGATTCGAAGAACCAGACATCCATGTTGACATCCAGCATCCGCAGAATATCCCGGAACTCCTCCAGGCTCCATTCGCGCGTCACGCGCCAGAGTTCGCGTACGTATGGATCATGCGCGTCCCATTTGCGGTACATCTCGCGGCGTTCGGCATCGTAGGTTTCACGTTTCGCTTTCTCCTCGGACGTCTCATTCTCTTTCGGCTCGAGTAAAGCTGTCGCTTCTGCGTAAATTTTCAACAGCCATTGTCCGCGCTCGTGGACGCCTTCAGGTTCCCGGCCTTTATAAAATTTGTCGTATGCCCATAAGATCGTGATGACTCCCAGACCGATGTCGCCGGGATAGGTCGCGCGGATGGTATCGAAGCCTGCGAATTCCACAATGCGTGCCAGCGATTCGCCCAGCAGTGTCGTGCGCGCATGGCCGATGTGGATGGAGTGATGCGTATTCGGCTGGGAGTATTCGACCATGACCCGTTCCGTTTTCGCCGCGCCCCGCCCAAAGTCCGCGCGAGAGGCGAGCACTTCATCCATCACGCGACGGGCATATTCGGAGGTCGTGAAATAGAGGTTGAGATAGCCCTTCAGCGCTTCGACACGAGTGATGCCGGGCACGTTTCCGATCTCCCCTTTGACCTGCTCGGCGATCTCCTGGGCGCGCTGCGGCACCGGGATCTTTCTATAGTCCCGCGTGCCTTTTGCGGGATTCCCGCTGCCCGCGCGCGCTTCGTTCGCCGCGGTCTGAAAGAACGACGTTGAAACGCCCCATTCGCCCGCGAAGGGAATGGGCTGCCATTTCAATTCGGCGAGCGGAAGTCCATGCGCTGAACTGTATGCCTTTATTTTGTCTTCGATGAGTTGTTGTTCTTTTTGAAACATAAGCGAAGCAATCCTGTGGATAAGCGGAGCGATCCTGCGGATAAGCGAAGCAATCCTGTGGATGATCTTGAGATTATATCAACAGGGAACAAAAACAGGAGCCTTGCGACTCCCGTCTTTTCTGAAACCCATATGCCTGCGTGCTTTTTGCAGGAAGAATAACTCGCATTACTTGGAGGCGTTGCTGCGGCGCCGCGGCGCCGCCTTCTTTGCCTTTGCAGGCTTCGCCTCCGGGGCAGAAGTCCCAGTCCCGATCGCAGCGAGTTTCTTCATCAGGCGGCCCTTGCGGCGGGCGGCATTGTTCTTGTGGATCACGCCTTTTTCCGCAGCCTTGTCGAGGGCGCTGATCGCCTTCAGGATCGCTGCTTTGGTTTCGGGTTCATTCGCTTCGAGAGCTGCGCGAGCCTGACTGACGGCAGTCCGAGCGGCGCCACGTATGTTGCGGTTACGCAGGCGGCGGTTCTCGTTCTGACGGTTTCGTTTGATTTGTGACTTAATGTTAGCCAAGGTCTTCCTCCAAAAATTCTTGCCTTTCGTGTTTGACGGCGATGTATTTTACATGAGGCGATACGTTTTGTCCAGCAATTCTATGGTTTTGCCGCGACGACGACGAAGTATCCGCCGAGCAGACTCTTGTCCGAAGACACATACGCAATGCCGAACGCGGTCGTATTGGGGTTGAGCAGATCAGCCTTCGAAGCGGGGTCAGCCATCCACCAATCGAACGCGGACTGCGGGTTGCCACCGTAGGCGGGATGCAATGCATACAGATCCTCGACGACAAGCGATGCAGTAAACCCTGCTTTCCTGACGCGGTCCTGCGGGGTGGAACCATCCAGACCGGTGTGGCTGAGATAGTTGTTGCAGAGCATGTCTACAGCGTGATCTTTTGCGGCCGCAGTCAATTGCGCATTGATGACCAGGGCTGGCAAACCCGCTTTGGCGCGCTCGTCGTTGATCAACTTCTGCAGCTGGCTGACGAATTGAGCATTCTCCTCAAACGCGCACGCGGCGGTCCCACCGCTGGCTGCGACAGGCGTCGCGGCGGCTGTCGTGGAAGCCGCGGTCGTTGCGGCCGCGGTTGGCTGTCCACCCTGGACAGTGGGGGTAATCGGCGTGGAGGTAGGCGGCAGCGTCGCGGTTGCGGTTACCATATTGACTGGAATTTGCAGGCTTTGTCCGACCTGAAGATTATTGACATCTTCAGCGAGATCGGGATTTGCCTTGATGATATCTTCCTGCGTGCTATTGAATTTGGATGCAATGCCTGCCAGCGTGTCACCAGGCAGGACCTGGTATTCGACTCTTGTCCCGCGTGACAGGTTGGGGGGGATGGGCGTGGTTGTCGCCCGTGTCGTCCCAGGCGGGGGAATGGTCAACTCCTGGCCGACGAAGTAAACACCGCTGGCTTCCATGATTTGTGGGTTATTGTCCAGGATCAACAGGACACCGTCAGGACCGAGGTTGAATCTCTCCGCCAGCGCAGGCAGCGTATCCCCTTCCTGAAGGATGTACGTAAACGGTCCGGAAGGTGTGGCGGTCAGGGTTTGAGTGGGAGTCTCTGTGATAGTCGGTGTCAATGTGGGTGTTGAGGTATTCGTAGGCGTAAACGTGACGGTGGGTGTAGGAGTATCCGTTGCAAAGTATTGCCCGAGCGGCTGGCCCGGTCTCGTCATCCAGACCACCAGCAGGATGAACCCGATCACGACCAGCGCAATGGCTCCGTACATCAGGAAGGATCCCTTCTGCTGGCGTTTTTTGCGGTAGGCGTTAATGGTATTTGACGTATTTGTTGGCGTTCGATTCAACATAATGGTTTCCTTTGAAGGCAGGAGAAAGACGGATCCCTCCGTATTCCTCCCGCACGGGAAATAATTCTACCTGAAAAAGATAACTTGTGTGCGGATGGTTTGGAGGGGCAGGCGGCGGAAGTAGACAGGTACACAAGTAGACAGGTCGATACAAGACTTGTTTACCTGTTTACCTGTGTACCTGTCTACTTGTCTACTTTTTCATATGCTCTTTGAGATATTTCCCCGTATAGGATTCTTTGATCTTCATGACCTGTTCCGGCGTTCCTTCGGCGATGAGTTCACCGCCGCGGTCCCCGCCTTCCGGTCCCAGGTCGATCAGCCAGTCCGCGGTCTTGATGATATCCAGGTTATGCTCGATGATCAGCACGGAATTGCCTGCCTCCACAAGCCTTTGCAGGACTTCGATCAGTTTGTGGACATCGGCGGCGTGCAGGCCGACAGACGGTTCATCCAACACGTAGAGCGTGCGGCCCGTCGCGCGGCGTGAAAGCTCCTTCGAGAGCTTCACGCGCTGGGCTTCACCGCCCGAGAGTGTAGTCGCGGGCTGACCGATCCGCACGTAACCGAGTCCTACTTCCTGGAGCAGCTTCAACTTGTTCTGCATGGGCGGATAGTTCTTGAACTCCTCCAGGGCATGATCGACGGTCATGTCGAGCACATCGGCAATCGAATATTTGTCCCGGAACAGGACCTGCAGCGTCTCGCGGTTGAAGCGCTTGCCATGACAGACATCACAGGGCACATACACATCGGGCAGGAACTGCATTTCGATCCGCAGTTCGCCCTGGCCCTGGCAGGCTTCACAGCGCCCGCCGTGCACATTGAACGAGAAACGCCCCGGTTTGTAGCCGCGCACCTTGCTCTCGGGCAGCTCCGCATAAAGCTTGCGGATCTCGTCGAACAGACTCGTGTACGTGCCGGGGTTCGAACGCGGCGTGCGGCCGATAGGTGACTGGTCGATATTGATGATCTTGTCGAGGTGTTCGATCCCTTCGATGCGCTCATGTTCGCCCGCCGAAGTGTGCGCACCCATCAGTTTTGCTGCCAGCGCGCCATACAAAATGTCACTCATCAGCGTGGACTTGCCCGACCCTGAAACGCCGGTGATGCAGACCAGCCTGCCTAATGGGATCGCGACGTCGATGCTCTTCAAGTTGTTTGCTGCCGCGCCGACAATCCGCAGCGATTTGCCATTCCCGTTCCGCCTCTTCTTCGGGACTTCGACCTGTTTGCGCCCCGAGAGATATGCTCCCGTCAGCGACTTTGGGTGTGCCAGGATCTGTTTTGGCGTTCCCTCCGCAATGACGCGTCCGCCATGTTCACCCGCGGCAGGACCCAGGTCCACCACCCAGTCCGCTTCGCGGATCGTTTCATCGTCATGCTCGACAACCAGAACGGTATTTCCCAAATCCCGCAGACCTTTGAGGGTTGTCAGCAGCCTGGCATTATCGCGCGGATGCAGCCCGATGGACGGCTCATCCAGCACATACAGCACGCCGACCAGGCGCGAGCCGACCTGCGTGGCAAGCCGGATACGCTGCGCCTCCCCGCCTGATAACGTGACGGCAGAGCGATTCAGCGTCAGGTAATCCAGCCCAACGTTGACGAGGAAGGATAACCGCTCGCTGATCTCCTTCAACACACGTTCGCCGATTGTCTTCTGCTTGGCGGTCAGCGGCGAATTCCTGCCGGAGATTTTCTTTACCCATTCGAGGGTCGTCAGGACGGGCCAGGACGTCGCCGTGATGATATTGACATCATCCACGGTGACTGCCAGGGCGGCGGGATTGAGGCGCTTGCCCCGGCAGGTGGGGCAGGGACGGTCGGACATGAATTCGTTGATCTTTTCGCGGATGTATTCCGAATTTGTCTCCTTGTAGCGCCGTTCCATGTTGGTGATCACGCCCTCGAAGGCGCGTGAGAAGCGGAACTCATTCCCATTCGAATTTCGATACTTCATCTCGATTTGCCTGTCGCCGGTGCCGTAGAGAATGATGTTCATTTGCTCCGGCGTCAATTCCCGGACGGGCTTGTCGAGGTCGATCCGGTAGGCTCGGGCAGCCCCTTCGAGGGCTTGCCAGTAGTAGCCGCCTTCCTCTTTGGGACCGCTCCACTCCATGCTGGCGATCGCGCCCTCGTTCAGGGATCGGTCGGGGTCCGGGATGATGCGCTCCGGGTCGATCTCCAGTTTCGAGCCAAGCCCCTGGCAATCGGGGCAGGCGCCCTGGGGAGTGTTGAACGAAAAGGTGCGCGGTTCCACCTCGGAGATGGTCGTGCCATGCTCGGGGCAGGCGAGGTGCTCTGAAAAATGGATGTCCTCTTCCTGATCGACGAGGCTGATGGAAACGTAGCCTTCCCCGAATTTGAGGGCGGTCTCCACCGAGTCGGTGATGCGGGTGCGGGCAGCCTTGCGTTCCTCTTTGTCGCCCTCGTTCGAAATCACCAGGCGGTCGACAACCGCTTCGATGGTGTGCTGCTTGTAACGGTCAAGGCTGATCTCATCGTCCAGGCTGTGGACCCTGCCGTCGACGCGGGCGCGGGCGAAACCGGCCTTGCGGATCTCTTCGAAGACGGCCTGGTAAGTCCCTTTGCGGGCACGCACCAGCGGAGACAGGATCAGGATGCGCGTCGCTTCGGGCAGTTTTTCGATCTGGTCGACGATCTCCTGGGCCGATTGCTTGACGACCTCGCGCCCGCAGACGGGACAATGCGGGATGCCGGCGCGCGCGAACAAAAGTCTCATGAAGTCGTAGATCTCGGTCACAGTACCCACCGTCGAGCGGGGATTGTGCGAGGTGGATTTCTGGTCGATCGAAACGGCCGGGGAGAGGCCCTCGATGTAATCCACGTCGGGCTTGTCCATCTGCCCGATGAACTGGCGGGCATACGCAGACAATGACTCGACATACCGTCGCTGGCCCTCTGCAAAGATCGTATCGAATGCCAGGGAAGATTTCCCCGAGCCGGAGAGGCCCGTGATCACGACGAATTTATCGCGCGGGATCTCCACGGTAATGTTCTTGAGATTGTGCACGCGGGCGCCCACCACACGGATCGAATTGGATGTCATAAGGTGACCTTCTTGGAGAGTGGAAAAACAAACCGATTATAGCACATTTGTTTCATTTATCGTTAATATTTGTCAACGGGAGCGGCTAAAAGAATGGGCGAACTATTTCTCACCACAGAGGACACACACCTGCCCCGATTTGCTTAGCAAATCGTGCAGGTGCCGGGGGAGTTCACAGAGATTCTAAAACGGTCTTCTCTGTGGACTCCGTGTTCTCCGTGGTGAAAAGGATGTATCCCATTCCCTTTTTCACTTCCCACGCCTCAGGCTGTTTTCTGTCCATTGGCGTGGATCGCCGCCCTGGCTGCGTAATCGCTGTAGCCGCCAACAGATTCCGTGATCCCCGCGTTCTCCAGCGCGAAGATCCGGCTGACAGTCCGGTCAAGGAAGTAGCGGTCATGCGAAATGACCAGCACCGTCCCGTTGAAATCGTTCAACGCGTTTTCCAGGACCTCGGCCGAAGCGATGTCGAGGTTGTTGGTGGGCTCATCGAGCAGGAGGAAGTTCGCTCCCGACAAAACGAGCAATGCCAACTGGAGCCGGCTGCGCTCGCCGCCCGAAAGCGATCCAATACGCTGAGTCGCCTGCTGGTATGTGAACAGGTAGCGGATGAGGAACGAAACCGCGTTCGATTCGCTCATGCTGCCGGCCAGCCGCACTGCCTCGATCAGCGTCTGATTGAAATCCAGCGTTTCATGTTCCTGCGCATAGTAACCCACCTTTACACTTGGACCGATCTTGATCTCTCCGTTTGTGGGCTGCTCTTTTCCGAGGATCAGGCGCAAGAGCACCGATTTGCCGGCCCCGTTCGCGCCGATCAAACCCACGCGTTCGCCATGCCGGATGAGAAAGTTGATGTTGTCGAGAATTACTCTGTCCTGCGCGCCGATCGAACTGTGAGCAAATACTTTTTTCACGCGATCCAATTCCAATACCTGGTTCGACCCGCGCCAGCCGTTCAACGCCAGATCCATTTTGCGACGCTCGATGACCGGACGCTCAATCTTTTCGATCCGCTCGATGCGCGCTTCCATGGCGTGCATGCGACTCGCAAATTTATCGTTGAATTGCGTCCATAGCTTATAGCGTGTCAGCGCCATTTCGAGACGACCGATCTCGCGCCGCTGGATCTGGTAGAGCTCTTCCTGTCGTGCCAGGCGCTCCTCTTTGTCAATGATGTATTCGGTATAGTTGCCGCCGAATGTGGTGATCCTGCCGTCTTCGATCTCGGCGATGTGCGTTGCAACGGCATCCAGGATGTAGCGGTCATGGGAGATGATCACGACCGCGCCAGGGTAATCATTGATGAGTTTTTCAAGATAGGCCTTGCCCGGCATATCGAGGTGATTGTCAGGTTCGTCAAGCAGTAACACGGATGGGCGTGCCAGCATCAAGCGCGCCAGACCGACAAGTTTTTTCTGTCCGCCGCTCAACGCACGGATGGGCTTCTCGAAATCGGATTCCGGCAAGCCCAGTCCGTGCAAAAGCTCGCGCACGCGTGAGGTATAGTTCAGCCCGCCCAGGGATTCATACTCTTCCAGCAGTTTATGCTGCGCGTCGAGGGCGCGTTCGAGCGCTTTGGCGTTGTTGTACACCTCCGGGATGCCCAGTTTGCCTTCAATCCGCTGCAGCTCGTTTTCGATTTCCGCCATGCGCGGGTTACCTTCCAGCGCCAGGGCGAGGGCTGTCTTCTCCGGCTCGAATTCCGGATGCTGCGGCAGGTAGCCAACGGTCACACCTCTGGCTTTGATGATCGCTCCGCCTTTTTCAGGCGCATGCTCGCCGGTGATCAGCTTGAACAGCGAAGACTTCCCGGCGCCGTTCGGACCGATCAGGCCGATCTTCTGGTCGTGCTGAACTTCCCAGCTCAGGTCGCGAAAGATGACATGGGAACCGAGGATGAGGGTGGCATTTGAAACGGTGATCGAGATCATGAGTACTCCAAAATACTATCCTACTCCGCTGGTTGAGTAGGGCTGGTTCGCGCTGAGCGGAGCCGTAGGCGAAGACGAAGCGTCCAGCCCGTATCGAAACCAGCAATAACACAGATTGCTTTGCTTACCTGTTGGTTTCGATACGCCGCTGCGCGGCTACTCAACCAACGTGTGGGGTTTAAACAAAAAACCGTGGCGCGAGCGCCACGGCATAAAAACACGAAGACAATTGCTTATCTTCTGGCGACAGGCGCGATTCGAGGGACCCCTTCGCCGTCAAATCCGCGCACACCGATGCACAGGAAGATTTCGTCAGTTCGTTCGTATCTCATAGCGGCGGGATTATAACACAGGAATATCCCTGCTCAAAGTCAATGCATTCTGGTAAAATACAGCCCGCACGCCGACCGCAAGAAAAACCCTCGGCCTCCCCGTCGGGGGTTTTTGTGTGTATCGGACCATGGACCACTGACCATAGACCATGGTCAATTGTCTATCGTCCATCGTCTAACTATAAACAGCTAATCGCTGAAAGCTGAGAGCTAAATGCTAACTGAACGAACGGACTTACGAAATATCGCTATCATCGCGCACGTCGACCACGGCAAGACCACCCTCGTGGATGGTCTCCTGCGCCAGTCGCATACCTTCCGCGAGAACCAGCAGGTCGCGGAGCGCGTGATGGATTCCAACGACCTCGAGCGCGAACGCGGGATCACGATCCTTGCCAAGAATACTGCGATTACCCTTGTCGACCCTAAAACGAACAAGCCGGTCAAGATCAACATCGTCGATACGCCGGGTCATGCCGATTTCGGCGGGGAGGTCGAACGCGTCATGAACATGGTGGATGGCGTCTTGCTCCTGGTGGATGCCGCCGAGGGACCCATGCCGCAGACCCGTTTTGTGTTGAAGAAGGCGCTGCAAATGGGCCACAAGGCTGTGGTCGTGATCAACAAGATCGACCGCAAGGACGCCGAGCCCGCGCGCGTCCTCAACGAGACCTTCGACCTGTTCATCGAGCTGGGTGCCTCGGAAGAACAGGCAGACTTCCCAATTGTCTATGCCCAGGCGACGGCCGGGAAAGCCGGTCTCTCCCCGGAGCTGGGACCGGATCTGCAGCCTCTGTTCGACGTCATCCTGAACCATATCCCTGCGCCGAAAGTGGACCCCGAGGCGCCTCTGCAGCTGCTCGTGACCATGCTTGGTTATGACGATTACCGCGGCGTGACCGCGATCGGACGTGTCTTTGCGGGGAAGATCAAAGCCGGTCAGCGGCTGGCGCGCATGACCACAGACGGACGCAACCTGCCGGAGTCAGCCAAATATCTTTATACCTTCCAGGGCTTGAACAAAATCGAGGTGGATGAAGCCAGTGCCGGTGACATTGTTTCGCTGGCTGGCCTGGAAGGCATTGCCATCGGCGAAACCCTTGCTGATCCGAACGAGCCGATCGCGCTGCCAACCATCAAAGTGGAAGAGCCGACGGTCCGTATGACGTTTGGCGTGAATACCTCTCCGTTTGCAGGCAAAGAGGGGAGATGGGGAACGTCGCGCAACCTGCGTGAGCGCCTCTTCGAAGAATTGCGTACGAACGTCTCCTTGCGTGTGGAGGAAACGGAATCGGCTGAGAATTTCCTCGTCTCCGGGCGCGGCGAGCTGCATCTGGGCATCCTGATCGAGACGATGCGGCGCGAAGGCTATGAGTTCCAGGTCTCGCGTCCTGAAGTGATCTTCCACAGGGCCGACGATGGCGAGCTGCTGGAGCCGTACGAAGAAGTCCATATCGAGACCAGCAATGAAACGGTCGGTGTGGTGGTGGAAATGCTCGGGGCGAGACGCGGCAAAATGATGGAGATGCAAGACGCGGGTCAGGGGATGACACGCATGGTCTATATCGCTCCGACGCGCGGCTTGCTGGGATTCCGCTACCAGTTCCTGACTTCCACGCGCGGCGCGGGGGTCATGCACACGATCTTCCACGGGTACGATGAAATGGCGGGATCGATGTCCACGCGCACGACCGGCTCGTTGGTCGCCTGGGAAGCGGGTGAGACCACAGCGTACGCCTTGAAGTCCGCTGAAGAACGCGGCATGTTGTTTTACGGTCCCGGTGTGTCTGTCTATGAGGGCATGGTGGTCGGTGAGAATGCCCGCGGGGGCGACATTGCAGTGAACGTCTGCAAGAAGAAGCACCTGACCAATGTGCGCGCCGCGCGCGGCGACATGGAGATCCGCCTCACACCGCCCCGACAGATGTCTCTCGACGAAGCGGTCGAATACCTGGCTGATGACGAGCTGCTCGAGGTCACGCCCGAGTCGTATCGCATCCGCAAGCGCATTCTCGATACGGAAGGGCGCGGCAAACAGACGAAGAAGATCAAGGAACAGATGGAAGAGGGGTAGTTTGATGGTTCGATAGTTTGATAGTTCGATAGCTTGGTAGTTTTATAGTTTGGCAGTTGGGGAAGATGTTGGGCGATACTGCACCAGCCGTCAAAAGGAGATAAGAAATCAAAAGGTCCCGGAAAACTCCGGGACCTTTTGCTGTACTCGTCCTTAGCACTGCGCTCTCATCACCGAACTGTCGATCGTGCCGCTGGGACCGAAGATTTGCAGGTAATACTCCGTAATTTCCCCTGCAGACACATTAAGTGAATCCGTATACGTGGTGGAGTTAGCTGGCAATTCGATGAGTTGTTCGCCGTTCCGGAAGATGCGATAGCCTGTCTCATCTGATGCCTGGTCATTCCAGTTCATCGTGAAAGTCAGCGTTCCGCCGCTGCATGAGAATTCCCACTTTTCCACAAACAGTGTCCCGGATGATGACGGACCCGTGGTCGACGTGGGCGGCGGCGTGACACTGGGGAGGCCCGAATAGCTGCCTGTCACTTCCACGTATTCTCCCCACATCCAGCAGGTACCTGTTGGGCTTTCAGCGGACTTGACGAGCCAGAAATTCCCGGGGTCGTAGCGGCCGGCAATTTCCAGCTTCGTTCCAGCCGGGTATGTGACAATGATGTCGTAATCCGTCCCGGGTCCCGCGCGGCAATTGGTTGCCTCCTGCACGGTCAGCGTCGGCGCGGTCAGCACCGGCGCGGAATCGGCGGGGGTGGGAGTGGCTATGGCGCGTTGACAGGCAGGCAGGGTTATCGCTAGCAGGCTACATAGCAGGAATGTAATGTGTCTCATTCGCCGCACCTCATTCTTATCACAGAGCTGTTCGCGGAGCCGGCGGGACCATAGACTTGCAGATAGTACTCCACATTCTGATCAAAATCTCCAGACAAATTATATGTATCTGTGTACGTCGTTGAGTTCGCCGGTAATTCCGCGACCTGTTCGCCGTTCCGGAAGACCCGGTAGCCTGTCTCGCCTGTTGCCAGGTCTTTCCAGTTCACTGTGAAAGTCAATGTCCCGCCGCTGCAGAAGTAATCCCATTTCTGGATCGAGGGGGCGATCGGCGGCGCGCTGGTAGTCGTTGGCGGCGGTGTGACACTTGAGACGGCCCAATAACTGCCTGTTACATCCACGTATTCTCCCCATAGCCAGCAGGTGCCCGTCGGGCTTTCATTGGATTTGACCAGCCAGAAATTCCCGCGGTCAGAGTGACCGACAATTTCCAGTTTCTTTCCAGATAGATAGGTGAAGACGATCTCGTAAGCCTCGCCGGGACCCGTGCGACAATTGGTTGATTCCTTCACGGTCAGCATTGGCACGGAATACGTGGGGGTGACCGTGGTCGTTTGGCTTGGCGAGTTGATCGGGGAGGGTGTGTCAGGAGTGGGAGAGGGAGTGGGAGAGGGCAAGCCTGCTTCCGCGCTGGGCTGAGTGACCATCAATGCCTGCACGGTCAAGGCGGCTGCGGTCTGCACTTCGCCGGGTGGGGGGACTTGTTCAACGGGCAGGTTGCAGGCAAACATTGCTGCAAGCAAAACCAGGGTGGGTAAACTGACCCTTAAGCGATAGTTCATGTTCTGATTATAGGACTATTTGATTTTCCTGTGTGCCCGCCCGCCGATGCGGAAAAATCGTAACTTCCCTTTTTCATCGCGGATAAAATCCGCCAGCTCGCCCTTGTACGGTTCATCCAAGCCAATGACCCTGTCTTTCTGGTAGAAGGAAAAACGCATCGGCGGCAAGGCGGGTCCCGGTGGTGTATCCGGCCTGGGAAAGCCTCCCAGCGGAATATGATGATAAACGAGGTGCTCGCCTTTCGCCTGGAGATCAAGACATTCTGTTCCAATCTGATACCTGCTGACATATTCTTTGAGTTGCCCGGCTGGAACCTTGATCGGTGTGGGCAATGTTGATTTGGCGTTGAAATAGAGTTCAAGCGCGTAATTGAATATGACCTTGTTGATTGTCCCGCCATCATCGCTGTTGGTCAGGATGGCGAGCGCAAAATCCTTTTCGGGAATGAACGCCAGGTATGCCTGTTGCCCGTTGGTCGCGCCGCCATGTGCATACACCGTGAGGTCACCGACCTTGCGGATGAACCATGTGATCCCCATCCAGCCGCGCGGACCTGCATCCGCCTGTGGGACGCGCATTGCCCGGAGACTCTTGCCGGTGATCACGTTTTTCTTCCCGCTGCTCATGTGGAAGCGCGCGTACTTGAGCAGGTCGCGGACGGTGCTCACGACTCCTCCCACGCCGTTGCCTGCCCTGCCGATTGCCCACGGCCGCGCCACCCGGACCTCGCCCTTCACCTTCTGGTGTCCGACGACGAAGCGATGCGTGAACAGGATGTCGCTTGGGTAAAAGAAGGACATTTTCAAACCAAGCGGATCGAACAGCATCTCCTGTGCGGCTTGCTCGTAAGGTTTCTTTGTGACGATCTCAATGATGCGGGAGGCGACATTGAATCCTGTGTTGTTGTAGGACCAGATCGTCCCCAGCGGCTGGATTTGAGGAAGTTTTGCAATATCCTTCACCATTTTGTCCAGGGCATCGTCGCCGTTACCGAAGTCGTTGAAGTAATCTCCAACCCAGCCGCCCATATGGGTGAGAAGCTGGCGCACCGTCACTTTACGGGCAACTTCCCGATCGCGCAGCTTGAAATCCCTGATGTATTTGCGCACAGGCGCATCGAGGTCTACCCTGCCGCGCTCGACCAGCTGCATGAGCAGGGTGCCTGTAAATGTTTTGCTGATCGATCCCGTTTGAAAGAGGGTCTCGGGTGTGACAGGCAGCGGATGCTCCACACTGGTGATGCCAAAGCCTTCTGCAAACTCCTTCCCTTTGTGCCAGATTCCAATGGCGACACCGGGCACTTGCAGACGTTTCATTTCCGAAATGATCTTTTGGGCGATCTTTTTGAACGCTGGATCGGTGATGTGCGACGTTGAAAGATTCATGGGTAGCTCCGCGAAACAGCGAGCAATTTCGCTCGCTGTTCATTTCTTCCTGTTTCTACTCTCCCGTTCCTTCCAGCCAGGAGGACATGTACTCCGGCTTTTCATATTCGAGCGCCTGGCTGGTCAGGTTTAGTGGATAGAAAGTATCCACCATCACTGCCAGTTCCTTCGTCTCTTTCCTGCCGATCGAAGCCTCGGTCATGCCGGGTTGCGGACCGTGCGGCAGGCCGTAGGGATGCATGCTGATATCGCAGCGGTCGATCCCCTTGCGCGACATGAAATCACCTTCCGCATAGTAGATGATCTCATCCGAATTGACGTTGGAGTGGTTGTACGGCGCGGGGATGCTTTCAGGATGATAGTCAAAGAGTCGGGGGACGAACGAGCAGACCACAAAGTTATGCGCCTGGAAGGTCTGATGCACAGGCGGCGGCTGGTGGACCCTCCCGGTGATCGGCTCGAAGTCCTCGATGTTGAAGATCCACGGGTACAGGTACCCATCCCAGCCGACCACGTCGAAAGGATGGTAATCCAGGATGTGCCTGCTCAGCCGGTCGCGGACCTTGATCCGCACTTCGAATTCGCCGCGCTCGGTGTGCGTCTCGAGCTCTGCGGGCAGGCGAATGTCGCGCTCGGAGTACGGCGCGTGTTCGAGCATTTGACCGAACTCGTTTCGGTAACGTTTGGGCGGCTCGATCTGCGACGGGTTTTCGATGGTAAAGAAGCGTGCTTCCCCATCCAGGTGCATCTGCCAGGTTGTGCCAAAGGGGATCACGATGTAGTCGCCTTTGCGGAACTTCAGGCTGCCGAACTGCGATTTGAGTGTGCCGCTGCCTTCATGGACCCACCAGGTCTCGTAGGCTTGCGCGTTGCGGTAGAAATAGTCCATGCTTTGCGAGGCGCGCGCAACGCCCAGGATCACGTCGCGGTTGGCGAGGAGCGGGATGCGCGCCGAAACGGGATCCGTTCCCAGCGGCGCGTCGGCGGTCTTGAAGGCGCGGTGACGGATCGGACCGAAGTCCACGGTTTCGGGCAGGCGCGCGCCGAGGTCCTCCACCTGCTTGACGCGCGGCGGAATGAAGTTGTGGTAGAGAGTCGATTGCAGGGAGGAGAATCCTTCCAATCCCATCAACTCTTCACGATACAGTCCTCCATCGGGTCTGCGGAACTGGGTATGACGTTTATGGGGGATTTGCCCAAGCTTATGGTAAAAGGGCATGCTGCCTCCTTAAGAGTTTGTCACAAGAATGGATTGAATCAGCAGATCCAGTGCGTCTAACGAAGGTGTGTACGAATCGGGAGCCAACGCATTCAGCTTTTCGGTGACAGAGAAATAGTAGACCTCATTGGGTCCGATATCGGTCGGGAGCGGAACGCCATCCGGGGGAACGGCTGCTTCCGGCTTTTCGTCTTCCGGGAGCATAGGCGCGGTAATGGGCAGGATCGCAATCACATAATACTTGTTGTCGCTCGTCAGTCCCTGGAAGTGATAGAACAGTTCCCGGTTATTGATCGGCGCGGAGTATTGGGCGTATTGGGTCAGGGCGCGAACTCCATTGCCGCTTTGGAATGAGATAAGTTTGATATTGGCTGCAATGAGGGATCCGGCGTTGAAGAAAGGCACGTTCGGCAGGGTCTCTTTCATCGGCGTAAAGCCTGTGAGAATCTTTTGGATGCGATTGATCTGTTCTGCTGCACTCGGATGGGCTTGTGCATACTCATCCGCCGGGTAGACAAATATTCCTGGCTCATGGAATTTTGCCTGCAATTGATAGCCGGTTAATGTGCATTTCACATGCGCAGGTGCGACCTCCCACGGACCTCCGCTCTCCTCACTGACGGCGGGCACAGCTTCCGGGTTTGCGCCGCTCGCCACTCCGCTTGGAAGGACAAACGAAACATTCTCACAGCGAACAGGTGTGCCGCTGATTTGCGAGGGAGCCTGTGCGGGGACAGTTTGAGTGGGCGCGGCAGTCAGGAGCGCCTGCATGGTTGCCGCCACGACGGTTCCAACCGGATCTACCGGTACTTGTGTTGGCGTGGTTGGCGTTCCCATCCCAGCCCAGCCTCCAAACGTGCAAGCCAGCGTGACGATTGCCACCCCAGAGATCACGTACAATGTTTGCTTTTTCATGTTCATCTCTTTTCTCGAAATGTTTGCCCTCGAATATCTTTCAAGACATTGATCAAGCGATCGTATTCCTCAATATGCCGATCCTTTCGATTTCAAGCTCGACGACGTCGCCATGGTCCAGCCAGGGTCCCTGGAACTTCGTCAGTTCGAGCAGGCAGCCCGTGCCAACCGTCCCGGAGCCGATCACATCTCCGGGGTTTAGCATCACACATTCGGAGACGCGCGCGATGATCTCTCCAAACGACCAGTGGATATCCTTGAAGTTGCCTCGGGAGAATTCCTTGCCGTTGATCCTGGCCGTCATCGCGAGGTCATACACGCCCGGGCGCCCGGCCGCTTTATCCGCAGGACTGCTACGCTTGTCGGCGAGCGCTTCATGCGTGACGATGAGCGGTCCCAGCGACGAGGCGAAGTCCTTGCCCTTGGCGGGCCCCAGCCCGACCGCCATTTCCTTGCGCTGCACATCGCGCGCGGACCAGTCGTTGAATATCGTGTAGCCAAATATGTGCGCAGGGGCGTCCTCGGGTTTGATGTCCATGCCGCCTTTGCCGATGACAGCCGCGATCTCCAGTTCATAGTCCATCGCCTGGGTGTATGGCGGATAGGGGACTTCGTCTTCGTGCCCGAAGATGGAGTTCGGATTCGTGAAGTAGAACACTGGGAATTGATACCACTCTTCGGGCACATCCCGTCCGCGGTTCCGGTTGGCGGTGACAACGTGCTGCTCGAAGGCGTAGGCATCGCGCAAGGTGGTGGGTTTCAACGGCGAAAGGAATTTGACCTCGTCGAGGGAAAGCGCCTCTTTTGCCGCCCTCTTGGCAGCTTTCTCGGCGCCTGCGGCGATGACCGCGTGCATGTCAGGGTACGGCAGAGTGTAGACGCGGTCCTCCATAACGAGAGCCGGCTGGGACGTCGCGCGCCCCGTGGAGATGGTTGCAAATTTCATAGTTTATTTTGTAATGTCATTCTGAGCGACTGAAAGGAGCGAAGAATCCCGCCGCTCTGCGGCGGAGACCCTTCGCTACGCTCAGGGTGACATGATCCTTTTATAGATTGCCTCTGCGTTCCTGCTCCAGCTCGATCGACTCGAACAACGCCTTGAAGTTGCCTTTGCCGAATCCCTGCGAGCCGTGCCGCTGGATGACTTCGATGAACATCGTGGGCCGGTCCTGGATCGGACGCGAGAAGATCTGCAGGAGATAACCTTCGTCATCGCGGTCGACGAGAATGCCGAGATCGTGGATGGCTTTCATATCCTCTTTGATCGAGCCGACGCGGTCCGGCAGCATCTCGTAATAAGCGTCCGGCACGCGCAGGAACTCGACGCCGCGCGCACGAAGTTTTTCAACTGTTTCGAGGATGTTCCCGGTGATGATAGCAATGTGCTGCACGCCGGGCGAGAGATAGTAATCAAGGTACTCTTCGATCTGGCTTTTGCGCCGGCCCTCAGCCGGTTCGTTGATCGGGAACTTGACACGTCCATTTCCATTTTGCATTACCTTGGACATCAAGGCCGAATATTCAGTGGAAATATCCTTGTCGTCGAAGTGCAGCAGCTGGCGGAAGCCCATGACTTGATGGTAGAAGTTGACCCAGTGATTCATCTTGCCGAGCTGTACGTTGCCGACCATGTGGTCGACCGCCGCGAGCCCGGTCGACTCAGCCTCGTAATTGATGGATTTGTATGTGGGCGCAAAGACGCCCTTGTAATCGGCGCGGTCGACAAAGACGTGTAATGTTTCGCCATAGGTATAAATCGCCGACGTGCGATAAATGCCGTGATCGTCTTTCTCTTCACGCGGCGCCCACGCCGATTTGCCCCCGCGCGCCGTCGTTTCCTGCCAGGCCTTTTCAATGTCGTCCACTTCCAAAGCGATCATTTTTACGCCGTCACCGTGAACGAGGTGGTGCGCGGCGATCTCGTGCGTGGGGGAATATGCCGCAGAAACGACAAACCGCGCCTGCCCCGATTCGAGAACGTACGAAGCAAAAGCGCGGTTGCCCGTTTCAAGCCCGGAATACGCCACCGGCTTGAAACCGAAAGCTTTCCACCAGTAATACATGGCATGTTTGGCGTTGCCCACGTAAAAATGGACGTGGTCAACGGATTTGATTTGGAGGAAGTCCGCTTCCTCGGTCATGGGACGCGACGCAGCGTCCGCTGCGGGTTTGGATACAGTCGTAGCCATTCAGCCTCCTTCTGTTGGTCTGCCAGGATTTTACGACAAAGGAGGTCTGATTGCAAATCAGAAAAGACCCTACCTTGTTAGCCTTCCCAAAGCCAAAAACGAGTCCGCGAATTTACACGAATGAACGCGAATTGTTTATAGGTTAGCGCCAATTCGCGGAGAAAAACGATGATCCTTCCTTATTTCACCCTGACAACCTTTGCGCCCGTCATTTTTTGGAGGTCAGGGGTCTTCAACTCGAAGATCGCGTTCGGTGTCCCGGCCGCTGCCCAGACCGTTTCATATTGCAGGAAGTCTTCGTCGAGATAGGTTTCCAATTTGTGGGGATGGCCGATGGGCGGCACGCCTCCGATCGCGAAGCCGGTCGCGGTTCGCACGAAATCGGCGTCCGCGCGGCTGATGGCTTCTCCCGCGTACTGGCTGATGCGTTTCTCGTCGACGCGATTGGCGCCGCTGGTCAGGACGAGGATCGGTTTGTTCGTGAGCCTGCCTCTGAAGATCAATGACTTTACGATTTGACCCAACTGACAGCCTGCACGTTCCGCGGCTTCCTGGGCCGTGCGCGTGGATTCGGCATGCTCGATCACGGTGTAATCGAACCCGAGCGATTTGATCTGGTCCTGGACTTTTTGTGCGGAAGGAGAAAGAGTTGGCATTTGCCAATTATAAACGGACTATTCCGCGCTTCGACTACCGCTTCGCTCAGTGTCCGCTCAGCGCGAGGTTGTTTTCCTTGAGTAATGAATCTGCCACAACACGCGCCAGGTTTTGCCGCCGTCGTCCGAGCGTTCCCAGCTCCACTCGAATTTGTCGGCCTGAATCTCATACCAGACCATTCTTTGTTGGCATGCCTCGCCTCGGACAATTGCATCCCGCCTGAGAACCATTTTGCCGCCTTCGAATCGTCCGGTGAAATCCAGGTATGTGCCGTGGTTGTCCACCCAGGTCTGACACCACAGCTCGCGTTCAGGGTCATACGCTGAAACACTGATCCCCTGGAAATCCGGCGCGCTGAAGTTTTCCTGAATGATCTTTCCGCCAAGGATGCGCTCGACATGATTGGTGCCTTTCCCGTCTGCGCCCCAGGTCACATCCCATTCACCGAGCCAGAAGTCGAATTGATTCTCAGCTTTATCTTCCATGATGTGCCTCTAAACGATTAAGATTTCTGCTAATTTACCACGATGATGATTTGGGAGTGCCGTTCCTGAGAACTGTCTTTTTGAGGAATTTTCAGATCTGCTAAAATTGCTCATCATCAGGAATACGAAAAGGAACAGGATGCCGGACAACAAAACTGTTTACGCTCAGCACGGAAATGAATATCAGGCCTTGATCGCACGGGAGGACTACCAGGGCAATATCCCGCGGGCGATCGACGAAATCATAAACGTCGATGATTTGGATGCCTTCGATCTTGGCGCCGGGACCGGGCGCCTGACGTTGATGCTTGCCCCGCGTGTAAAATCCATTCGGGCGTTCGACGCCTCCGCCGAGATGCTGCGCGTTTGCCGGGAGAGGCTTCTGGCAAGCGGACTGTCCAACTGGCAGGTGGACGTGGCAGACCATCGCCAACTGCCAGTTCCAGACCATTCCGCGGACCTGGTCGTCTCGGGCTGGAGCGTAAGTTATCTGGCAGTGTGGGATCCCGAACAGGCAGACCGGGAACTGGATACCTGGCTGACTGAAATGCAGCGTGTCCTTCGCAAAGAAGGCACGCTCATCCTGTTGGAATCGCTGGGCACAGGGAATGAAGAACCGATCCGCCTGGAGCATGTCGAGCCGGCCTATCGATGGCTGGACGCCAACGGCTTCCTCAGCAAATGGATTCGGACAGACTATCAGTTCGAGTCGCTTGCGGAAGCCGAATATCTTGCGCGTTTCTTCTTCGGCGATGAGTCGGGGGATAGAGTCCGGCAGAACAACTGGATCATCCTGCCTGAGTGCACAGGGGTATGGCGGAAGAAGGTGAAATGAAGGTTTTGCGCGGCAGTTTCTATTTGATCAGTGCTTCCGGATAATTTCCAAGTGTATCGATGACGCGTTCCGCGTGCCGGCCGAGCAATTCCATGCCCCTGACCTCGTCCGGTGTGAAGTAACCAAAATCGGTCGTTTCATCGCTCAGACCAGGTTCGCCGCCGATGACCTCCGCTTCGAAGTGCAGGGCAACGATGAAGGCTTTGTTTCCGTCCGGGTAGATGACCAGTTGATCGGGATAGCTGTAGACGCCGACCAAACGCCTCACGCGGACCCTCAAGCCTGTTTCCTCGAAAACCTCCCGTTCGCAGGCCTCAGCCGCGGACTCACCCGCTTCCATTCCGCCGCCCGGCAGACACCACTGACCGTTGTCCGCGCGGCGCGTGAGGAAGATACGTCCGCCCCGATCGAGGATCACAGCAGAACAGCCAACTCGGAGCTTGCCTTGTTTGCCCAGGCGAGGGCCATAAAGAACCTGCGTCATGTTTTATTCCTTTTCCACAAAATATACAAACGCAAGCATTATACATTGCAGGGGCACAGCATGCTGTGCCCCTGCAATGTTATTTGATAAACGTCCCGTTGCGCAATTCAGCCAACGTCTGCTTGATCTCTTCGAGGGTGTTCATCACGAAGGGACCATAGGGAACAATCGGCTCCCTGAACGGCGCGCCTGCCATGAGCATGAAGCGCACAGGCTTGTTTTCCGTCCTGATGTGGATGTGATCGCCATCTGTGAATTTCAGCAGCTTCACAGCTTCGATCGTCTCGCCGGAGAAGACTCCTTCACCTTCGAAAACATAGGCAAGCGCGGTGTGTCCGCCCGGGATGGGCTGAGTCCATTCGTGATCGGGAGCAAGCTGGAGGTCCAGATAAAGAGGCGAGGCGGCAATTTCGGCGACGGGACCCGCGACGCCCTCCACTTTGCCTGCCACGACGCGGATCCTGACCCCATCCTTTTCGTAGGCGGGAATGGTCGCGGCGCTTACTTCCTGATAGCGCGGCTCCGTCATCTTGAGATGGGAGGGCAGGTTGACCCAAAGCTGAAAACCGTAGATGGTTCCCTCAGGACCGCGCCGCGGCATTTCCTCGTGCAGGATGCCCCGCCCGGAGGTCATCCACTGCACATCGCCGGGGCCGATCAGGCCGGCATTGCCGAGGCTGTCACGGTGATGGGTGGAGCCTGTGAGCATGTATGTGACCGTCTCGATGCCGCGATGCGGGTGCATCGGGAAGCCGCGGATGGGACCCTCGATGGGGTCATTGAAAGCAAAGTGATCAAAGAGCAGAAAGGGATCGTATTCGTTGCTGGCGCGCGGTGCAATGGAACGGCGCAGCTTCACACCCGCGCCCTCGATCGCGGTCTGCGGTTCGATGATTTGGGAGATACTTCTAAGGTTGTTCATGCGTGTATAGATGAGGTGTAGCCAGCAGGTATTACATGTTCACCCGGCTTTTTTGGAGAGCAGGCTTTGAGCGAACAATTATTAGGTTAGGGGAACACGGCACCCTGGGTCTCTCCATGGTTTGTTTCGCTGTCATAGTTTGAATCGAATTTTCGCAATGTATCAAGTGCTTTTTGCGCTTCTGCCTCCGCTGTGGAGCAGGTTGCGCCCTGGATGGCCGTCTTCACACTAAGATGATTATTAACGACGTTATCCACATGTCCTTTTTCGTGGAATGTGAGATTTTGGATATATGTTTCCCATTTGGCGATCAAGTCAGCAGAAGCATCCGCAGGCGCCTTCCAGCGCGGCATGACGACTTTTATGCTATACGTGACGCTGGCAGCAGACAGATCACAGTCGTCGGTTCCGTAGCCGGGCCAATTCCATGAGATATGCCAGTCTGTGTAGGCGTCCACGGGCTGATTGTTGTCGTAGGGGTCTTTGGGACGCAGCTCGTTCATCGAGGCGCGCAGTTCGCTGGCGGTCGAGCCGGTGACATCGTAATAGATAATTTGGGCATGTTCGATGGAGACTTGATTCGCAGATTGCGTTGGTGTGACAGAGTTCGTGGGACCAGGAGTGGGTGTGTGGGCAGGAGTTGGCAACGGAACACAGGCTGCCGCGAACATGAGCGCAGTGATACAAAGGAGGTTCAGTAGAATTCCTGTTTTCATTCAGGCATTCTCCTCTTCGTGGATGGCGATTATCCAAAAGCCTTGCGAAGGATCTCTTTGCAAGACTCGTCAGATATCATTAGACTTCTCCGGAAATAATTTTTTCAGCCACGAATTTCGCGAATCGACGCGAATCCTCCTAAACTTTTCGCGCGAAGCGATTCGCGTAATTCGCGGCAAGAGAGTCGCCAAGGGCTTATTCCCGATAAAGTCTATTATTTAACTCGCCTTACGCAATTTCACCACGGAGCGCACGGAGAAAACCCTTTAAAAATCTCTGTGGACTCCGTGTTCTCCGTGGTGGAGGTTCCTTGCCTGCGTAACATCAGTTATTTAATTCCCGGGTGGATTCTATTCAGGATAATACTTACGCTTTGCTCATACTCCGGCGTTTCATTCGAGACATCCAGCTCCAAAACCCGATCGGTTGGAAGGGACGCGAGCCATTCGTCCAAAAAGGAATCGAACAGGGCGGTGTCGTCGGCGCGGGCGATGTTGATCCGGTCGCGCCTGGAGAGGCGGCGGGCTACCGTTGTTTGATCCGCGCGCAGGCGGGCGATGAGCTCAGGTCCCGGCAGCGCCTGGCGCAGGAGACGATAGAGGCGCAGGCAGAGATCGAACTCCGGGTCCGTGAGCAGGCCGCGGCTGTGAAAGAGGCGAGTGAAGCCATGAAAATCGAGATCGAGTCCGCCATCGATCAATCCGATCTGCGGAGAGAGGCGCAGCCTCCTTTCCTGTTCGGCGCGCAGGAGCAGATAATCCATCTGATTCGCCAGCGCATAACGCGCATCGCTTTTAAAGAGCGCCTGAAATGGACGCTCGCTATGCTGTTCGTAGGCTGTCTCAAATGGATAAGCCCTGTCAAGCGCGCGGACAAGCGTGGTCTTTCCGACACCGCTTGCACCGAGGACCGTAATCAGTTTACCCATATCAAAGCTGCATATTTATAGCATAAATAAACGGCTTTGCCACAGCACCATGACCGACGTGTGTTTCGAAGCTGCAATGCCAGCCATTTGTCGCTATGGTAGAATGCCGATGACTGAAAGTTATGAGCGAACCGCTTCTCATTACATCCAGCGATCCGATTCTGGAAACACTGCACTTCAAACCCTATCGCAGCACAGTAGTGCGGCGTGTTGTTCCATTTTTCCCTGCTCCGGGTGAACCCCAAAGCATGGATATCGACACACCCTGGGGCACGCAATTGACCGCCCGCAAAGGCGACTTTCTGGTGAGTGAGGTGGAAACCCCGGATGATTATTGGCCCATTGACCCGGTGATCTTCGAAGAAAGCTATGAAATTGTCCGCCCGGGTTATTGTGTGAAAAAAGCGATCACTCTCCTGGCGCCGTTAACGGATATTACAGGCGATCCGGATCGTAAGGTAACGATTATGACATTGGAGGGAGGGGAAACCGTCAGGGCAGGTGACTTCTATCTTGCCAGGGGCGTCAGGGGGGAGATCTGGCCCTACCCCAGGGAAAAGATCGGTACGATCATGCTGCCCGCTGAATGACCAGCGGGCAGCATTGTCCTTGCGGATGTTGCTATTGTAGTTCTTGGTGCAAAAGTGCTCCCTACGCCGTCCTCGGCGCAGGTGTTACTCTGCAATCGCCGCCGCGGACGGCGGCGTGAGCGAGTTTCGCACCGGAAACTATTTCACATGTCTGTCAAAGAATTCGATCGTGCGCTGCATGGCGGTGCTAAAACTATTCGAGATGTTGTGGTTGTCGCCCTCGTATTTATAGAGCTCCACATATTGCTTCGCCTCGAGCATTTGAAAAAAGAGCAGTTCTGAAAACTCCAGCGGCACATCCTCATCGGCTGTACCGTGATGGAGTTGGATGGGACCGGAAAGATCGTTCAGATAGGAGTTTGCCGAGATCGAAGCCCAGAACTCGGGATTCTCCTCCGGTGTGCCATATTGATTCATGAGCGAGTAGCGCCACGAGCGCGCGGAAGGAGTCGGTGTGACGGCTGCGCTGGAACCCCGGCGCCAGCGCGTCAACATATCCGGATACGAGGCGACGACGCCCGCCCAGATCACGCCGGCTTTGATATCGCTGGTGATGACCATCGAGCGGAGAGTGATATAGCCGCCCATGGAGTGGCCCCACATCCCGATCCGGTTCGGGTCCGCCTCGGGATAACGCTTCAGCGAGGCAACCGCGTTGAGCACGTCCACCGTGTAACCGGGATTGCTGTACGCGCCGCTTGGCTGCCCTTCGGACCTGTCGTGGCCGCGATAATCGGAGCGGAGGACGATGTAGCCGCTGCGCGCGATCAGGTCCACGTAGGCAACATAGCGTTCCGTGGTGCGATATACCGCCGGTGGGATATAGCCATGATTGAAGACAACGACGGGCCAGCCCGTGGGCGGTTTCTCGCCATTGGGAACCGTCATGAGTGCATAGATCTTCAGTCCCTCGGACAGATAGGATACATAATAGCGGCTGTAATTGACGCCCGGGTCCAGGGTATCTTCGATCACGATGTCGCTGCCGGGATACTCGCGTGCGCGCATGGCTTCCAGCTGAAGCGGGTGCAGTGTGGGCGTCGCGGTTGGAATGGGCGTGTGGATTTGTGTCGGGGTTTCGCTGGCGGCCGGTGCGGGAAGCAGCGTGCTCGAGGCCGGGGCAACCATTGTCGGCTGGAGGAGGACGGGAGAGTTCATCACCCCGCAGGCGTTCATGATCAGTGATAATGAGAGGATCGAGCCAAACCAGTAATAGTTCGATTTTTTCATTGGGCAGCTCTCTTGAACCAATAAGTAGTCAATTCTTTAGGGTCTGTGTGCAAATTAAGATCATGTCACTCTCCTGAAGGACACCGGGACGGTGTGAGCGAAGCGAAGAGTCTCATTTCTTGGGTGTTTTGGAAGCAAAATCCGAGATTCTTCGTCGCTTCGCTCCTCAGAATGACATGCAAGAGGATTTTGCATACACACCCTAGGAAGGTACGCAGAATCCTTGAATACGGATTTACCCGATCGGGGCGCATAATTTCCCTATTCTAGCCGGAAATCATTAGAGGAAATTTAGTTTTACGTATAAACGATACAGCCGCGGTCTTCGAGGTCTGCAATCCACCTGGGGACTGCCAGGGCTTGATTCCAGCGCAGATCCAGCTTCTCAAGGTTCCGCAGTTTCGCGATCCCTGACGGCAAGTCGGTTAATCGATTGGCTCTCGAATCCAGGAATCGCAGAGAGCGCAGCTTTCCAATGGAATCGGGCAGGTCTTTCACCTGGTTATTTCTCAGGTCAAGGTCGGTAAGATTTTCAAGGCTGCCCAGCGAGGCTGGCAGAGCTTCCAGCTTATTTCCCTCCAGCATCAGCTTTCTAAGTTTCTTCAGCCTGCCAATCGACTCGGGAAGCGCCCTCAGCCGGTTTCCCATCAGATGCAGCTCGAGCAGGTTTTTCAGGCGTCCGATCGAATCTGGCAGCGAGGCGAGCTGATTGTTGTAGAGTCTGAGTTCGATCAGGTTTGATAAATGACCGATGTCTTCAGGCAGGCAGGCAAGCCGGTTATCTGTGATGTTCAGATAGACAAGGTTCTTGAGTTCCCACAGGGAATGAGGGATCGAACGCAATCTGTTGTTGCTCAGATAAAGGAATTTGAGCTTTTTTAGCCTCCCCAGCGCCTCCGGCACGGATGACAAATTGTTGTGCCCCAGGTCGAGCATCGTGAGATGGAGAAGGTTTCCAACCTCCTCGGAAATTGACGTCAGCCCATTGTCTGCCAGATTCAACGTTTCCAGCGCCGTGGTTTGCCAGACATATTTGGGTACTCTGCCCAAGCCCTGGTTGTATAAGTCCAGTGATTTGAGGTTTGTGGCACGCGCCAGTTCCATCACTTCGCTTTCGATCGCTGTGCCGATTTTGCGATCAGATTGACCAGCACCTTTTTATCCACGTCTTCGAGCTTATTGATATACAAACAGTTCTTGCCCACCTTGTACTTTCCAAGTTTTTTCAACATGGTCTTGTCCAGGCTGCCCGTGATATACAGGGTCAGGCTGTCGGCGCGCGGAGAGAAGCCTGCAACGAACCAGTCAACTTCACGACCAGATGCATAGGCCGAACGGCAATCGCCAAACCCGACGATGTTTGTGCCCCACATTTTCGGTTCCGCTTTTGTAGCCCTCTTCATGATCTTCAAGACTTGATGACACTCCTCCCGTTTTTTTTCATCCCTGATCCCTCGCAGAAATTTATCCACGCTTGTTTTCCTGACCTTGGTCTTTATTTCTGCCATGTTGAACTCCTGTGAATAGACCGGATTGGATGCTGACAGCATTATAAACATGTCCGAGGCGGACATGCATCCACCGAAAGTTTCATTTTAGTTACAAATATCGCAGCCGCCATTTCCATGAAAAGCAGTCCAGGCAGTGTATTGCGTGGACTGCTTATTCTGAGACCAATCCATCTCTTTAGGGGCTGGGCGTCGTCGGCGTGCCGGTGGCGGTCTCTGTAAAAGTAGGCGTGGCTGTGGCAGGCGAAGTCAGGCTGACTGTCAGTGTGAAGGCTTTGCTCGAACTTCCAGCTATGCTGGCAACATTGATATAGTAATCTCCGCCGGTCGTGATGTTTGCGCTCCATGTCAACATGCCATCCAGTGATTTGACCGGCAGACCGGTGGGTCCATTCACGCCCAAGCCAACTTCATTCGCAGCCGATGTGGTCACACTGACGGCCAACACCTGGTCCTGAGCGGTGGTGACCACATATTGAGCGGTTTGGGTCGGACTGACGACGCCGGCTACTGAGGTTGTGGTTTGGCCTTCCGGAAATGTGATGCGTTGAGCCGTAACGGTCGTCGTCGCGGTGGCTGTGGCAGTAGCGGTCGCGGTCACCGGGGTTACACCGACTGCGCCCGCGGAATTCAACGGGATTTTGATTTCGGTCCCGGCGGTCAGCGAGACAGGGTTGACCTTATGCAGCACGACCAGGTCGGCGTTGAACCTTTGCGCGATCGATTCCCACGTGTCACCGCTTTGGACGATATAGAAGGTAACACACGGCGGACCATAGATCCTGCCTGCACTACCAATGCGCGGGATGGTGACGATCATCGCGGGCAGGATGAAATTCGGGTCGGCGATCTGCGGATTCGCGTTGCGCACGTCTTCGAAGCTCGCGCCGTAACAGCGCCCGATCTGGATCAGCCATTCGCCGACCGCCACGTGATGCTGGATCGTGCTGCCCGGCGCCAGGTTCGACGGAGAAGGAGCCAGCGTCGCGGTTTGCAGAGCGTCTGCTGTTTGCGTGGCTGCCGCACTGCTGAGGTTCGTCACCGTCGTTGTGGCAGGCGCGGAAGTCTGCCCGGCACCGGAAGCGGTCGCGCTGTTCGTGAGACTGGGCGCGTCCACGTCAGCTTGCGTGATCGTATAGGGGAATGAACAGGTTACCGTCTGTTCTGGAGCGAGAATTGTCTCGGCAGGTCCGCAATTGAGCGGCGCGCCAAACTTGTTGTCGGTGATGGCGAATTGGGCGGGACCCAGGGGGATTATCCCTGTGTTGGTAATGTTGTAGTTGTATGTGATCACCTGTCCAACCTGATCATAGGTCTGCGAACTGGCTGTTTTGGTCAGTACCAGTGTGCTGAAAACCTGTGCGACCCCGCGCGTCAGGGTGACGCCCGATGGGTTCGAGTCGACGCCGCCGACATTTGCCCTGGCGAGATTGGTCAAGGAACCGGTAGTAACATCCGTCTCTGATACCGTGTAGGTCGAAGTACAGGTGAGGGTTTCGTTGAGATCGAGATAAATATCCCCATTGCCAACAGTACTGACATCCGGGCAATCGACCTGTCGCGGAGCGTCCGTCACGATTGCAGGTCCTGCCAGCCGCGAATTCCCTGTATTTGTGATCACATATTCATAATTGATGACTTCGCCGGCCTCACTGAACGTGCCTGCTCCGTTCTGGGTCTGGACGGTCAGCCTCAACACGGGAGTGTCGCCCGTAATGGTGCTGGCGTCCGACGCAAACAAATTGCACGCAGAAAGAACCAACATCATAAATAATGACAGAGAGGTGCGAATGTTCTTCATACAGATATCCTTTTCCTGTTCTCGCCTCCCGCGGAACTTCGGCGAGCGCATCCTGATATAAGCTGCCCCTGTCGGCAAAGCACTACCGCCTGCCTGATGAATTCCCAAAGTCTTGGAGTAATTACGGACCAACAAATAAGCTTTGGGCTGGATATGTATGCGGTACCCTGCAAATTAGTATAGCATTAAGAGAGCGAAATGACGCCGCGAATTTATACGCTTATGATAGTGAACGAATAGGAAAAAGGTACTGATACGGCAGGAAAAGGGGCTGGGAAATAAGGGATAGGGGTCAAGCCCTATGGCAGTTTCTGATTGAAGCGGATCAGCTTCCAGGATTTGTACTCAGGCTGGTAGCTGATTTCCATGATCCCGCAGAGGTCGACATAAAAGTTGCTGCGTTTGTAGACAGGGATGTTCACAATGTAACACATCAACTGCCGGATCAGACCTTCGTGTGTGACGAAAACAAGATTTTCGCCGGGATGGGCTTGTCGCTTTTCCTCGAGGAAACCTGAAATCCGGCGACAGGCTTCCTCCCCCGTTTCGCCTCCCGGGAAGCGGAAATCCGCCGTGCGCTCAACGTAGGCTTTCCAAAACTCAGGGAACTTCTCCTGGACTTCCTCCTCGCTCATTGGAGCGACAACGCCGCTGTCCAGTTCATTCAGCCGCTCGTCCATGACCGGCGTGATGCCTGACTGTTTGGCGACATACTCGATCGTCTGGCCCGTCCGCTGGTAGGCACTGACGTAGATCGCCGAGATCTGTTTCTCGCGCAGATACGGCCACAGCTTACGCGACTCTTCCCAGCCCCTCTGGCTGAGAGGCTGGTCCTGATGCGGCAGATGAGGAACGCGGAAATCCCCTTTTTCTTTTTCAGCGTGGCGGATGATGTAGAAGGTAGGCATGCTATGGGAATCCTTTGGAATTTATTAACCTTTGGTGCTAGTTGAGTCATGGGGTATCCTCAAGGGTGCTGAAACCTACGAGGAGGCACCCCATGACTACAGAGGATATTATCCTACACATTTTCTACTTGGTTGCAACTTCTCTGCCTGCGATTCCTCGACATGCTCAGGCAAAGTTATATCCGAGTGAGTTGGTGACAATTGGTATTCTGTTTGCATTGAAAGGCGGTCACTTTCGAGCCTTCTATCGTTGGCTGAAGCGGGATTATGGTGATTGGTTTGGCGATGGGACCTTACCAGAACGGACACGCTTGCAACGTCTGCTCAAGACCCATCAGGATTGGTGTGATTTGCTGTTGTCGGCTCCGAACTTCTTTACTGTGATCGATAGTTATCCCGTTGAGTTGCTGTTTCCGATCCGGGAGGGACGGAGCAAACAACAAGTTGGAAAAAAGGGTCGCGACAAAGGACGGTGGAGCATTGGGATCAAGATTTGTATGTTGTTGAATGAGGTGTGTCGCGTCGTCAATTGGGATTGGGCGACAATGAATGTGAACGACAAGCACTTTCATCCCGTGGTTACGCCCTTCATTGGTGAAACCATCGTATTGGCAGATTTCGGTTTTCGAGACAAAGACGGTGTGCCAGAAAACCTGAAAATCTGCAAGAAAGGAACCTGGAATGAGCGGATGTGTGTCGAAACGGTCTTTTCGATGTTGACCACCGTCTGCGATCTGAAACGTATCCGACATCGTCTGTCCGCTTACATTCAGATGCGCTTGGCTTATGTCGTGGCGATGTTCAACATCCTTCTGGATTTGTTTCACTTGCGCCATCCTGAAGCTGATCCTTTCAAAATGAGCATCGCCGAATTTTCACTCTGAACTAGCACCATTGGTTATTATTACATGAAAAACTCTTTTCTTGGGAATGGATGCAGCCACGACAATTTTCGTTAAGCGGAGCCAACTCTCAGAGGCGCATAAAGCAAGCTTCCCTCGTTATGGTTTTACCAAAGTAGCTCGACAAAATTTGTTTTTTGTACACGGAACCCACGGACAGCACGGTTTCCTCCGTAAAATGACGGAAAAAATTCCGTCCGTTCCGTGAAATCCGTGTACAGAAGGTCTCCAATCTGAACTTTGAGAAAGCCATACTTCCCTCGTCGTTCTTTCCTCTTTCGTCTCTCCTCACATGGTATAATCCCGCCCTATGAAACAGGAACTCAAATTTCATGCCGCCGCTGCCCTGGCTACGAGCGCAGCCCAAGCTCTGGGACTGCTCTGTGAACCTGTGACAGCGTGAGACGTACCTTTGTCCTTCCGGTCCCGAATCTGTACCAGGTTCGGGACTTTTTGTTATCTATCTTCTTTCATCTTTGGCGGCTTGGTATAATTCCGCCACTAGCTCACTTGGAGTATGAATGACCAAAAAATTGACCGGGAACGAGATTCGCCAGACGTTTATAGATTTCTTCGTCGAGCACGGCCATACGGTTGTGCCGTCCATGTCGCTTGTGCCGGGTGGGGATGCGACCCTGCTGTTCACCAACTCGGGCATGGTGCAATTCAAGGAAGTGTTCCTTGGTACCGACAAACGCCCGTATAAGCGCGCCGTCAACTCGCAGAAGTGCATGCGCGTCGCCGGCAAGCATAACGACCTCGACGACGTGGGCCGCGACGATGCGCACCACACCTTCTTTGAAATGCTCGGCAACTGGTCGTTCGGCGATTATTACAAAAAGGAGGCAATTGCCTGGTCATGGCAGCTGCTCACCGATGTCTGGGGCTTGCCCAAAGACAGGCTTTACGCCACCTGTTTCGAGGATGACCAGGGGGACATCCCGCGCGACGACGAAGCTGCGGACATTTGGAAGGAACAGCCCGGGTTCGACCCATCGCACGTGCTTTTCTTCGGACGCAAGGAAAACTTCTGGCAGATGGCGGAGACGGGTCCCTGCGGTCCGTGCTCGGAAATCCATTATGATCGCGGCGCAGAGTTCTGCGACAAGAAAGATGTGCCGGGGCATGTCTGCGGCGTCAACCACGATTGCCAGCGCTACCTCGAACTATGGAACAATGTCTTCATTCAATACAATCTCTTTGACGATGGCCGCCTCGAGCCGCTGCCCGCCAAACATGTGGACACCGGCATGGGCTTCGAGCGCATCGTCTCCATACTGCAGGGCGTCGACTCGAATTACAAGACCGACCTCTTTACAGGTTCGCTCGACGTTCTGCGTTCACTGACGGGCCATAGTGAAGCGCAAGTCTATGCAGATTTCACGCCCTATCGCGTCATCTGCGATCACGTCCGTTCGGCGGCGTTCCTGATCGCGGATGGCGTCGTGCCCGGCAACGTTGGACGGAACTATGTCACGCGCATGATCATCCGGCGTGCGGCTCGCTTCGGTACCAAGATTGGGCTGCACGAGCCGTTCCTTGCCAAAGTGGCGGAGGCCGTGATCGAGGAATACGGCGGGTTCTATTCCGAACTGGTGAAAAGCCGCGGCGCGATCCTCGATAATTTGACGCGGGAAGAGGTCCGCTTCGCGCGGACCGTCGAGTCGGGTACCGCTCATCTTGAGAATCTCCTCTCGGAGCTGCGCGGCTCGAACCAGACCAGCCTCGATGGTCACCGCGCCTTTGACCTGTACGCGACCTATGGCTTGCCCTTCGAGATCGCCCGCGACATCGCTCGCGAGCAAAACCTCGACGTGGATGAGGCTGGTTTCCGCCTCGCCATGGATGAGCATCGTCTTGCTTCCGGCGGCGGCAAAGCGATGGGCAAACTTGGCGGGGAGGACGCCGAATTCTTTGCAGGCATTTTGAAGGATTTGCAAAAGAAAAAGAAACTCGGTGAACATGGTGTTGAATACGACCCCTATACTTCACCGCGCGTCGAAGGCGAAGTCCTTGCTCTGATCGTGAACGGACAGTCCGTAGAGTCCGTCTCCTTTGGCGATCAGGTCGAGGTCATTCTGCCCAAGACCGGCTTCTACATCGAGTCCGGTGGTCAGGTGGATGACACGGGTTATATTCACGCTGAGCGGAGCGTGAGCGGAGGCGAAGCGTGGGAGATCGAGGTGACCGGCATGCGCCGTCCTTCGGCGGGTGTGATCGTGCATGTGGGCGAAGTTGTTTCAGGTCAGCCAAAAGTTGGTGATCTGGTGATTGCCGAAGTGGATATGCAGCGCCGTCATGACATCATGCGCAATCACACGGCAACTCATCTCATGCATGCCGCGCTTCACAAAGTGCTGGGCGAACATGCGCGGCAGGCGGGCTCCCTGGTCGCGCCCGGTCGCCTGCGCTTCGACTTCAACCATCCTGAAGCGATGACTCCCGAACAGGTCGAACGCGTCGAGCGGCTCGTCAATGAGGCGATTGCGTCTGATATGGAAGTCATTCCCAAACTAAAAGCCCGCGAGGACGCGATCGCCGAGGGCGCCATGGCTCTCTTCGGTGAGAAGTATGGTGAGACCGTCAGGACGGTCACCATCACCCTGCCATCGGATGTTGCTGCTCTCGAGGTGAATGAAATCATTGCGCACCCAACGGCTGTGATGGAAAAGATGCCGAAACATTCCTATGAACTGTGCGGCGGCACGCACCTCGAGCGGACCTCCGATGTCGGCGCGTTCCTGATTGTCAGCGAGGGGTCGGCTGCAGCGGGTGTGCGTCGCATCGAAGCGGTGACCGGACGCGGGGCGTATGACCTGATCGCACATCGCTTCAAACTGCTCAAGCAAACTGCGGCAGTGCTGAAAACATCCCTCGAAGAGGTGCCCTTCAAAGTGGAGAGCCTGCAGGATGAGGCTGCGGACCTGAAAAAGGAAGTCGCTTCCCTGCGTGCGTCGCAGGCGCTCTCCGCGTTCAATCAGCAGCTTTCCAATGTTCAGACCGTGAAGGATGTCCATGTGATGGCGCTGGATGTTCCGAATTCGAACGTGGACACTTTGCGTACCCTGGCGGACAAGTTCCGCGAGAAATATCCCAGGAATGGCGCGGCGCTTTTGACCTCCGGTGGGATGGTGATCTCGGTCGTCACCGAAGACCTCGTCAAGCGCGGGCTGAAAGCGGGCGACCTGATCGCCTCCATTGGTGGGCGCGGCGGCGGACGTCCCAACCTGGCGCAAGGCAGCCTGCCCGACCCGGCCCTGATGAACGATGCGATGGATAAGGTGGCAAAAGCAGTGGTAGAGAGGCTGAAATAAATCGTGGGGGTGGAGAAATCTACTCCCACTTGATTTAAACCTCAAAATCATTAGAATGTTTTTGAGAGTCCTTTTTCCTAAAGGAGGTCGGGATGAAAGCAAAGAACTTTTATTGGATGGCAGGACTGCTGTTTTTGATCGTAGTAGTTTGTTATGTGCTGGTTGTATATCTGCACGTTTCGAATGCAGCTCTTTCCCTAATGCTGGTGTCTGTAGGGTTGGTGACTTTTTATGGGACAATGGGGATGGGCATAACGAACAGGCATCGCAGGCTTTCCAAGTATGATATTCGTCTCGCAATTGTGATCTCGTTGATTACCGTGTATATCGTTTTGGTGGGGACGGTTGTCTTTTTCACGAAAGGCGGCGATTTACCACCCATTGCACAAACGATGATTACTCACTTTACAACTGTTGTGGGGGTTATGATCGCTTTCTATTTTGGCGCCGAAGCCTACGAGGCTGTCCATAGGTCAGCGGAAAAGCCCGCGGAAGATGAAGATGGCGCAGCCGAGGAGAAATAGGGCAAATTGCAGATACAAGGATGCATACCGCTGCACCCCTGTGCCGCTATGACTTGATACGCAAAATCATCCCACCGAAGCCATTCAACTGTATGGCTTTTTCTTTTGCATCGTCCCTGTCGGATGACTTGAAGATACACTCCGAGTATCCGACTGGAAACTCCGTTGCCTGCTCGTCTAAATTCAACAGCACCAGAATCTTCTCACCTTCCAGAATTCTGGCATAACCAAGCACGCCTTTTGGAAGATTCTCCAGGATTTCAAGCGAACCCTCCTGAAGACATCTCTCCTGATGACGTATCTTCAGCAGCGCCCGAACGACGTTCAGCAAAGAGTTTGACTCCGCCTGTTGTTTTTCAACATGGATCGTCTGGTAATTCTCGTGCAAGGGCAGCCATGTCTTTTGCGCAGATGAAAAACCCGCGTTCCGAGTCCCGTTCCACTGCATTGGCGTGCGGACCTCGTCGCGGTTGATGAGCACGCCAAGCAGATCGAAAACGAAGCGCGGCACGAACGTGAATTTGTGCGGGATCGGGTCGAACGCCTCGGCAAACGGGAACTTCGCGTCCGTCATGCCAATCTCTTCGCCGTAATACATGCAGGGCACGCCGCGCACGGTCAGCTGGAACATGGCAAGAAGTTTTGCTTTCCGAACGTCATTCCCGAGTCTGTACATGCTGCGATGCTTGTCGTGGTTGCTGAACACGTAGACGGGCATAAAGGGTTCAGGATAATGTCGTTCCATCTCACGAATTAGATCGCGGAAATAATCGGCTGTGAACTTTAAATTCAGCATCTCGAAATCGAAGACCAGGGTCAGCCCATTGTTCGCGGCATCTCCCAGGAATTTACGGAGGACCTTTCTGCCTCCGTTCACCTCGCCAATGGAAAGCCTTTCGCCGAATTCGTCGCACACCTTTCGGAACTCGCGCGCGAAGGCAAAACTCTCCGGCTGGTTGATCGTGTACTTTGCCTGCTGGAAGAAACTGGAAGGATCTTCATCGGTTGGCACCAATTTGAATGAAAAGGGATTGTCTCGGAAATCGGCATCCTTGTAAATGACATTGAAGATGTCCAGCCGGAAACCATCCACGCCCCTGCCCAGCCAGAAGCGGACGATGTCGAACATGGCTCTCTTTACATCAGGATTGCGATAGTTCAGATCCGGCTGGAAGGGCAGGAAACTGGACCAGAAATATTGTCCGCGTTCCCTGGCGTAGTGCCAGCCGCTGCCGCCGGTCATGCTTTGCCAGTTGTTGGGTTTGTCACGCCAGATGTACCAATCCGCCTTGGGATTGTCCCGGGAAGAGCGTGATTCCTTAAACCAGGGATGTTCTTCGGAGGTATGGTTCATCACCATATCCAGGACGAGCTTCATGCCGCGTTCGTGGACTTCTTCGATCAACTCCAGAGCGTCGCTCATCGTTCCGTATTCGGGAGCAATGTCCGTGTAATCCGAGATGTCGTAGCCGAAATCGGCCTGGGGGGAGGAAAAGAACGGGGAGATCCAGATCGTTTCGAACCCGAGTTCGCGGATGTAGTCCAGTTTTTGAATGATGCCTTGCAGGTCGCCAATCCCGTCGCTATTACTGTCGTAGAATGAACGCGGGTAGATTTGATAGATGGTCGTTTTGTGATACCAGGGAAGCGCTGTCATAGTAATTTCCTTTCTGTGCGGATGATACCCTAAACCCGTACATAAATCCCACTGCGGACAGACATTCGATGTATTATGATTGCAGGCGAAAAGGAGAATCTATATGTCTCGTCTGCCGAAATTCCTAGCTTTCATCGTCGTTGTGCTGTTTCTGCTTGCCTGCAGCCTGCTCAGTCAGCCGGGCCGGGATGCCGAGGACCTGGCGAAAACTGCGCAGGCGATAGGCAGCGTCCTGCCGGCTGGGACCGGCATGCCTGATGTGGAAAACGTTTTCAACCCGCAAGGTACCCCGCTTCAGGAATGGAAGGGCATTCCCATCATGCCTCAGGCAACAGCCGGTCAGGAATTCGCCAAAAATCATGCCTATAGTTTTAAGGCAGTTGTCACAATCCAGGAAGTTCAGGATTTCTATAGCGGGAAGCTGGCTGCCCTGGGCTGGAAGCAGCCCTATGACATTCCCACCGACGAAGATGCCGGGCTGATGATTTTCCAAAAAGAGAGCAATCTCCTGACCATCGCAATCACCTCGTCCGAGGACTCCTCCGTAGTCATTTTGACTCTGGAATAGAGAATGTAAAAACAGGTTTTCGAAGGACGGCACGCTCCGCGCCGTCCTTTGTTTTTATAAGACCGAATGATGCTCAGTTATAATATTTTCAAGCCCCAAAAGGAGGGTTTTGTGACTAAGCTCAGCACTGCCATGCTCCTCTCGTTCGCTCTGACCCTGACAGCCTGTTCCGGTTTTGCCGGACCGACTGCTTCACCAACGCCCGTCCCCACTCTGACGTTTACCCCGCTCCCGACGTCGACCGCCACTTTCACGCCGACGAGTACTCCCGCGCCTCTGCTGCCCACGGAAACGCCGGATGTCGTCTCTGCGCTTGCGCCGGAGGGGGAACCTGCTTCCGAATGGCAGGGGATTCCGATCATGCCGGGTGCAATCGCCGGGGAAGGGGATGAGGAAAACTATGTCTTCACCATCCGGGCGACGGCTCAAGAGGTGCAGGACTATTACGAGCTCGAACTGGGCAAACTGGGCTGGCAGCTGCTGACCCGGGGAGAAGGAAAAAACGCCTCCCTGATGTTGATCTTCATGAATGATGCCGCTGACATGGTTACAGTGAGTATCCTTGTGAAGGGTGATGTATTACTTGTGTTGTTGGTGAAATGAAATCCGGGTAAGGGGAACATTTTCTTCCGGCTCACGTCAAGAAGTACAGAGTGCCGCGTACGTAACTAAACTGGAAGCTCGGTTTTGGTTTTCGGTTCCCTGGGTTGTTTAGTTACCTGCAAGACAAACGGCAAATCCATTTTTACGGGGGAAGTCCAGCTTCCGAAAGGAGGGCTTATGCCTTTGACGTGAGACGTTACGAACAACAGGAACGCCGACCTGTCGAAGATCCCGCCTCAGCGGGGATGTTCGCTCCAGTATGCACTCTACACTTAACAAAAAGGAGAAGAATCATGTTCACCAAACGCACTGCCCTGATTTCGAGCATCCTATTTTTGATCCTGGTTACATCCGCCTGTGCTGCCGCGGCAACGCAGTCACCTCCTGTCACTCAGGCGCCCCACTCTCGCGACTTCTATGAGTGGCCCGCTGCGACCGAGGCGCCTGCCTTGGAGGCCCCCGCAGCCAGATCTTATGATGCACCTTCTGGTCCCTCCGTGTCCGACGCGTCAGCGCCAAATGCCGGTCAGCCGCATCGCAGGAAGTTCAACCAAGAGCCGTACGATATGTTCTTCGAAAACTACGGGGTTAATCCCTCGATTGATACGGAAGATGACAATCTCTCCACCTTCGCGCTGGATGTGGATACGGGTTCGTACACCATCATGCGCAATTATCTGAAGGATGGGAATCTGCCGCCCCCTGATTCGGTGCGCGTGGAGGAATATGTCAATTATTTCGAGCAAGGTTATCCTAATCCGCCTTCGCACCAGGCCTTTGGAATTACGATCGATGGCGCGCCTTCGCCTTTCTCGCAGAGTGAGCGCTATCACATGATGCGCGTAGGCATCCAGGGATATCAGGTCCCGCAGGAGGATCGCAAGGATGCTTCGCTGACATTCGTGATCGATGTCTCCGGTTCCATGGATATGGACAACCGGCTTGGACTGGTCAAGCGTTCCCTGGAACTGCTTGTCGAGCAATTGAGACCGAGCGACAGTGTCGGCATTGTCGTTTATGGTACAGAAGCCCATATCGTCCTGGAGCCAACATCCGGTTCCGATAAAGGAAGGATTCTCGACGCGATTTACAGCCTGCACCCCGAAGGCACGACCAACGCCGAAGCAGGCATCCGCCTGGGCTATAAAATGGCGATGCGCTCCTATCTGCCTGGAGGCATCAATCGGGTGATCTTATGCTCGGACGGCGTGGCAAATGTCGGGGAGACGGGACCCGATGCCATCCTGGCTGAGGTGAGACACTTCGTCGAAGAGGGGGTTACGCTGACGACGATCGGCTTCGGCATGGACAATTACAACGACGTCCTGATGGAACAATTGGCGGATGATGGCGATGGTTTCTATGCCTATGTGGATGATATGGACGAAGCCCGCCGCCTCTTCGTCGATCAACTCACCGGCACCCTGCAGACCATTGCCATGGATGCGAAGGTGCAGGTGGATTTCAACTCTGAAGTTGTGATGCGCTATCGTCTGGTCGGCTTTGAAAACCGCGCCGTTGCTGACGAGGACTTCCGCGATAACACGGTGGACGCGGGCGAGATCGGCGCGGGCCATTCTGTGACGGCTCTCTATGAGATCAAGCTGTATCCGGAGGCGTATGGCAAGATTGCCACCGTCTTTCTGCGCTGGCAGGACCCCGACACGCGCCAGGTCGTGGAACTCTCGCAGGATTTCAGCACCGGCGAGCTTGCCAGGGATTTCGAAGATGCTGATCCCTATTTCCAGCGGGCGGTGATCGTGGCGGAGTATGCCGAAATTTTGAAGAACAGTTATTGGGCAGAGGAGAGTTCGCTTCGGCATGTTTATCGTGAAGCGGAACGAGTCAGCGAGCTGCTGCCCCGGGACAAGGACATGAATGAATTTATGGAACTGATCCGCCGGGCAAGCCACCTGACCGACTGAGGAAGCAAAACCAGAAATATAATGTCATTCTGAGCGACCAAAGGGAGCGAAGAATCCCGCCGCGTAGCGGCGAGACCCTTCGCTCCGCTCAGGGTGACATATACTCTTTGTACTCTGGTTAGGAAACGGCTGTTGATCTGTTCCAACGGTTATAATTCGGAGAGATGAAGACCCAGATCATCACACTTGAATCGCACGATGACCTCATTTCGGTACGCGACCGGATGTCGTGGGCGAAGACGCCGCGCATTTTGCTGGTCTGGCCCAAGTACGAGAATGTCACGCTGCGACAGGTGGATTTGAAGGTCCTGCAGCGGCACGCGTTATCCCTCGGCGCGCAATTGGGACTGGTCACACGCACGCGGCGGGTGCGCGAGGATGCGGAAGCGCTAAAGATCCCCGTCTTTGAATCTACGGGGCAGGCGCAACGTGTAGCCTGGCCCAAGCCCCGGCGCCGGAAGTGGGCGCATCGCCCTCCCCGCAGGGATTTGCGCGCGCAGCGGGACCAATTGTCGGCTGGGGAGGGAGCGTGGCGCGCTCATCCCGTGGTACGCGTGGGAGCGCTCACCCTCGGTGTCTTTTCGGTGCTTGCCCTGGTTGCACTGTTCCTCCCGCGCGCCCAGGTCAGGCTGCAGCCCCAGTCGAAAATCCAGAGCCTGGTGCTGCCGGTCACTGCGAGCCCATCCGTCGAGGCGGTCTTCATTACCGGAAGTATTCCCGCGCGTGAGAAACGCCTCCTTGTGGAGGGGACGAATTCTGTGACCGTGACGGGCGAAGCTGTGATCCCGCAGTCGAAGGCGAAGGGTTTGGCGGTCTTTCGCAATCTCACGCAGCAGGCGGTGACCATCCCTGTGGGAACGGTGATCCGGACGGCGGATGCCGAGGCGGTCCGTTTTGTGACGACCGAGGAGGGGGAAGTGGCGGCGGGCACCAGTAAGACACTTGAACTGCCCGTTGAAGCGCTGGAGGGTGGGCTCTCCGGCAACGTGGAAGCCGATACGATCGTCGTTGTCGAAGACCGGCTCGGGCTTTCGCTTTCTGTGGCGAACCCGGAGCCGCTGAAAGGCGGAAGGGAGATCCCGTCTGTGCAGGCGAGCGATGAAGATCGTGAGCGTGCCAAAGCTGAGCTGATGGAGAAACTGGAAGAGGAAGCGCGCACGCAGCTTGCGAAGGAGATAAAAACAGGTGATATCCTTTTTGAGGACACGTTCGAAGTGACGCAAGTCCTTTTGGAAGAGTACGACCCGCCCCCAGGCGCGGCGAGCACCAGACTGACATTGACCATGCAAGTAGAGTTTTCCGCTCTCTATGCCGCCGGTTCAGACCTGACCGAGCTTGCGGCCTTGGCCCTGAACGCTTCCCTGCCCTCGGGCTTTGGCGCGGCATCTGAGGCGTTGACCGTTAAACCTGTGACAAAACCCATCGTGAATGCTAGTGGTCCCGCGCGCTGGACAATCCGCGCCGAGCGGCGTATCGTGCAGCAGATCGACCATGCCCAGGTGACACAAATGCTCCAGGGAGTTCGTTCCGATCGTGCCCAAGCCCTACTAAAGCAGAATTTCCCCCTGGAAGGTTCTCCTGAGATCGAGCTTTCGCCTTCCTGGTGGCCCTGGGTGCCGATCGTGCCGTTTCGTATTTCGGTGGTGGTGCAGTAGGTGAGAAGTAAAAAGGAAGAGGAAAGAGGAGAGAAGAAAGAAGAAAGAGGAAAGAAGAAAGAGGAAAGAACCTTTGCGATCTTCGTGCCCTGCGCGGTTCAGAAATAAAGGTGTATGAGAATTTTAGCAGTTGACCATGGTGAAAAGCATATCGGTCTGGCGCTCAGTGACCCGACCGCGACGATTGCCAGTCCATTGAAGGTGATCAGGCATGTCTCGCGCCTGCTGGATGCTGCCCAGGTTGCGGACCTGGCGGCCGAGAACGATGTGGCACTGATCGTGATCGGCCAGTCGTACGATGAGGAAGGCAAGCCGAATCTGGCAGGACGCCGTGCGGCGAAGTTTGCCGAGGCGCTGAAAGAGCAGACGCAAATCCCTCTGGTCCTGTGGGACGAGTCGTTCAGCACGCAGGAGGCGCGCGCAGCGCGGATCGCGATGGGCGTCTCACGCAAAAAGCGCGCAGGTCACATGGACGAGCTCGCAGCCGTGATGATCCTCAAATCGTATCTGGATGCCAATAAGCCGAGGGTTGAGTAGTTTGTTGGTTTGGTAGTCACTTGGTCGGATAGTCTGATCGTCAATCGCAAATCGTAAATCGAAATCATGCGTAAACTCATTGCAGCTATTTCAATTCTTTTCATATGTGTGGGGCTTTATATTGTTTTTCTGTACATTCCCTCCCGCGCGGCCCGGATCTATGGTCCGCCGGACGCTTCGCTTTCAATGCTAAAAAGGGTGCAATATTCCGCGCTGCTGCTCTGGTATGACGGCTTACTGACCCAGCCGCTGGATTTGAGCGGAACGGAGCAGCCCTTCACGGTCGAGGTGGGCCAGTCTGCCGATTCGGTCGCCAATCACCTTCGGAGCGCGGGCCTGATCCGTGAGGCGGAAGCATTCCGTTCGTACCTGATCTATTCCGGATTGGATACCTCCATCCAGGCAGGGGAATATCAGCTCAGTACAGCCATGTCTGCGATGGACATCGCACGCGAATTACAGGATGCCACGCCTGAGGAGGTGACCTTTGTCGTTTTGCCCGGCTGGCGTCTGGAGGAAATTGCCGAGGCGCTTCCGACCTCCGGCCTGCGAATCACCGCTGACGAGTTCCTCCATGCCGCAAAGAGTCCTCCGCAGGAGTTCGACTTCTTGACGAGTGTGAGTTCAGTCGAGGGATTCGCGTACCCGGATTCATATATTTTTTCCCGCGAACTCGCGTCCGCGCAGGACATGGTGGCTGTGATGGTTCGCAATTTTGCCGCGCATCTGACGCTCGATCTGCGCAATGGATTTGAGCAGCAGGGACTGACGGTTTACCAGGCAGTGACGCTGGCTTCCATGGTCGAGCGTGAAGCCGTGCAGGATGAGGAGCAGGCGCTCATCGCGTCGGTCTATTTGAACCGCTTGAATATCGGCATGAAACTGGATGCCGATCCGACGGTTCAATATGCGATCGGCTATAACATCCTGCAGCGAACCTGGTGGACGAATCCGTTGAGCCTGTTGGATCTGGAGATCAATTCTGTCTATAACACGTACCGCGTTGCAGGCTTGCCGCCTACGCCGATCGCAAGTCCCAGCCTGGGCGCCTTGCACGCGGTCGCATTCCCGGCGGAGACGAACTATTTTTACTTCCGCGCCAAATGCGATGGCTCAGGTTTCCATGAATTTTCAGAGACGTTCGATGAGCATTTGCAGAATGGATGCCCGTGAAGACAGGGTCTTGCCATACCGCTATCCAGGTTAATGTATCGACACCTCGTCACATTACTAGTACAAATGACATATTAGATAGTTGGGGATTTGATATATGCTTTCTATAGTGTGATGAAAACGTTTGATGAACATTTGTAAGATAATTGTATTTCACTCCAACGCAAATCTCGGCAGATCCTATTAAATCAATGAGGAAATAAAAATGAAAAATATATCATCGAAGATACTTGTTTTGTTCGTCCTATGCAGCTTACTCCTGGGATGCACACCACCCGGTAACACTGTGGCTGGCACATGGATCGCTAACATCGGAAAAGTAAATTTCATGCAGGAAGGCAGTAAGATCACAGGCACAATCGAAGGTTACGGGGGGCAATGGAATGAGGTGTTCGAGGGCACTCTCACGAACAATATGGCAGTTTTCAACACGGAATGGTTCGGGGATTTTACGCTTATTTTCGAAGGTGATACCTTCAAAAACGGATCTCCGGATCTGTCCTTTTGTGGAGTTCGTTCCGGTGGAGAAAACGAGCTCCCTGCAGGATGCGGCTTCAGCGGCAAATGGACCGTCCCTGACAAACCGGGTTTCCCCGCTGGCAGTTACCTGGAACTAAAGCAAGTCAAAGAAAATGTAACCGGCACGTTTTACAACGGGGATGGAGAAGTCTATGACACCATCTCCGGGACGGTTTATTGGGGCAAAGGCTGGATGATGAATGGGGTCACCGAAAATCATGGCGAGATTATGTTGGGTATCAACTCGGCTGAGACGGGATTTACGATCATTACAGATGATTTTCCCTATGAACAACAGCTTTGCGCGGTACGTGAAGGGCAAACCGACGTCTACCTCGGGTCATACGATTGTGAGTAGCGGGGATCTGAGCAAATGACTTGTCCGATCCTCGAATTTGATCCGGCGGCTGAAGCTTTTATCGAGCCGTCGAAGATCATCGGTGCCTGTGAGTAGTCAATCGTTATACGATCACTTGTATCTGTCACGTCATTGCCACGATTCTGCCTCAAAGTTAATGTATCTACAACTTGTGCCTTTTAGTACAAATGACATATTAAACAATTGGGGATTTGATATATGCTTTTTATAGAACGATGAAACCTGCTTTCATCATAGTAAAAAAGAAAGGCAAAGGACAATGAATAGAAAAATTCAAGCTGGGACACTGACTGGCATTTGTGTAACCCTGCTGCTTCTGCTCGCATGCGGCCAGATCACTCCGGGAACTACAGGTGTCACTGATACACCCACTCACACACCTACTCACACACCTACTTTTACTCCCATTCCAATTACGATTACTCCTACGTCTACCCCTGGAGTCACTGTCCTGAGAGCATCCGATGACATAACTCCACCCCCGCCTGAATCTTATACCCGTGGCGAGATCGAGATGCACAACCACGATATTTTGGGCGGAGGAGAGGATTGTGTCAGCCGCATTCCCTTTACCATAAATTGGGAGACCGACCCGCCCACGATCAAAGGGGAAGGAAATGTAGATTGTCATTTCCAGACGACCGGATCTCCCAAGCACCATGCAGTTATGAAGCATACGGTCAAGCTGGAAGGGAAGTTTGCCACCGGAGACCTCGACGAGCAGCGTCTGCTGATCACTTTGACGTTTAACGGCAGCCTGTCACAATATGACACCGAGGTTCCGGAAGGCGCCGTTAATTTTATTCCCGAGTCCAAACCCTTTGTCATGCCAGAGCAGGGATCCTATCCGGATCTGAATTTCGAGTTTCTGGATGGCGCCAAAGTCCTCCTGTTAGTTGGCAAGGGCGAAAAGATCTTCTTCCTGCGCCTGATGGAGTAGGGCAGGGAGCTACATCAAGCTACCAGCCCTCGATTTCTCGCTGCGCGCCTGCAGTGTTGCCGCGATGACCATTCCTAACCCAATGAGCCCAGGAATGAATCCCTGAATCACAACCGGGGTCAACATCTCACCTGCCACAGCCCCCGCGGTTTCGGCGATGCTGGAAGCCAGGATCGGAGGGATCAGTCTGGCGCCCTGGTTCTGGATCACGAACCCTAAAATCCCGCCAACCAGGGGCGACCCAAACAAGCCGACCAGCACACTTGCCCCGCCTGCGAACATAAAGGACCAACCCCACCACGTGAGCCAGTCTACCAGGCTGCGGACCGCGAACACGGCAATGCCAAATAGGAGGATTGCAGGAATGAGCGGTGTTAACTTGATGGCGGAGCGCACCGCGTTCAATTTCAAGCGCGGGTCATCGGGCGTGTCGCTCGCCGTACCTGGAATGAGCGTTACTTCATTTGGGAAGACAGCCACCATGGATTGAAGCTGCGTTTGGACAAACGGCATCATCAGTCCGAGCGCTTCCTCCGGCGGATTGCAGAGCACGACTTGTCCTCCAAACAATCCAAGCGCCATCTGTGTGAGCTGCTCCGTGGTACAGGCTGGCTGACGGCGCAGGATCTGAAGCACAATCTGAAGCCCTGCCTCGCCAGCCAGGTGCGCTTTGACCGGCAGCAGGGAAATGGTCGCCGAGTTCGTTCTGCCGTTCAGATAATCAAAGGTGGCATCCAGGGCATGATTTCCCATCTGCTTGAGTTCCTCAGGCGGGATGAGCAATGTAATGCTGTTCTGCCAGTCCTCAGCGGTCAGCACCTGCAAAAAAGGGACGGCGCTTCCGTTCTCTGCGATATAGGTCGTTAATGTGGTTCCCAGGATCGCCGGCATGCGCTGATACAGTCCCTGGTTCTCGAATGCCTGTTGATAGGTTTCTGAAGAAAATGCTTTTCGTTCGATGTTGAATAAGAGCAGGACCAGGACACTGCTAATGACAAACAGAACGGCGCAGGTCGCCGCAAAAAATATTCTAAGAAATCGCACTATTAAACCTCGCCTACAATATCAATATAATCTTCGGTTACTTTTTCGCCGCTGGAGGCGTCCAGCACGGAAAGCAGTTCACTCGCAAGCTGTGCCTTACGTTCGGCATCTTTGCGGCTCCAGGTGCGGCTCTTGATCTCGAGATAGTAACCAAGCTGCGGCTCCTGCATCTGATCGAGATTGACGAAGAACTCGGTTTTTTTATATTGGATCAGCCAGCGCAGGCGGTCCTTCTGGATGACGACTTCGGATTTCGGTTTGAAGTATTCGCGATAGAAACGGAGTGACTGTGACGCCGGCGAAATATAGCGGCTGCGCGATAACAAGACTTCATCCTGGAATTTGCCTTCGCGCTTTTGACCCAGTAATGTCAGTCTGGCGCGGACGTGCGTCACGGTGTTTCTGGCATCATCGACGAAATCATCTTCACGGTAGCGCAAACGCCCCTGTGATGGATCGTCGAAGAAGAAGTAGACATCATGTTCGCGGTAATGCCGCTCGCGGATCACGTCGATCTCGGGACGTTGCAGCGCCCGGATGACCGGGTCTGTCTCCGTTATCTTGACCTTGACCTGCACCTCGAACGACTCCTGTTCCAGCGAGCCGCCCAGCGCGATCAGCTTCGACAGGACAGACTGCTCGCGTTCGATCAGGAAGGCATCGATCTGTTTGGCGATTTCCGCAGCCTGGGCAAGCAGTTCATCTTCCTTCAGCGTGAGCAGCTGGTGAGCGCGCATCAGCCATTTGCCGTTGACCATCACATCGCTTACGTCGGTTGATTTGCCGGCATACACGATCTGGGCGTAGGCGTTGTCGGCGGCGCGCTTGAAGGAGGGCGAATTGTGCAGAGGGGAAACATCGACCAGGATCAGGTCGGCGCGTTTGCCGGCCTCCAGGGAACCTGTCAGGTGTCCGAGGTGCAGCGCCTGGGCGCCGAGCCGCGTCGCCATTGCCAATGCCCAGGGGGCGGGGAGGGAGGTCGGGTCGTTGGTCACGGCTTTGGCAATAAAGGCTGCGAGACGCACTTCCTCGAACATGTCGAGGTCATTGTTCGAGGCAGGTCCATCGGTGCCGATGCCCACGTTGAGCCCCGTTTCGAGCATTTTCACCACGGGCGCGAAGCCGGAAGCGAGTTTGAGATTCGACGAGGGGTTATGGGCAACGCCCGCACCCGCATGCAGCAGCGTTCGCATCTCCCCTGAATCGATATGGACGCAGTGTGCCGCGATCACTTTTGCGTCGAATATGCCCTGCTTCTTCACATAGGGAATGACGGGCATGCCATGGTCGTTGCGTATGTTTTCCACTTCGAAGGCAGTCTCCGCCAGGTGAGTGTGGAGAGGCACGTCGAACTCTTTGGCAACATCCGCGGTGGCGCGCAGGATTTCGGCTGTGCAGGTGTAGGGGGCGTGAGGCGCAATCGCGGGGATGATCAGCGGATGGTCCTTCCAGCGCGCGATGAAGTCACGCGCCATCTGCAGCGAGTCATCGTACGAGGCGGCGTCGGGCGCCGGGAACTTCATGACGGTCTGCCCGCAGACTGCCCGCATGCCGGCATCTGAGGCGGCTTTGGCAACGTCCTCCTCGTAATAATACATGTCGTTGAAGGTTGTCACCCCGCTGCGGATCTGTTCCGCGCAGGCAAGCAGCGTTCCCAGGCGGACAAACTCCGGCGAGACAAATTCGCGCTCGACCGGCATCATGTAGCCCATCAGCCAGACGTCCAGGCGCAGGTCATCCGCGAGCCCGCGCAGGAGCGTCATCGGCACGTGGGTGTGCGCGTTGATGAGTCCCGGCATGAGAACCTTGCCCTTGCAGTCAATGGTCTCCTGCGCGGACCATTCCTTTTTGAGCTCGCTCTCCTCCCCCACTGCCACGATTTTGTCCTCTCTGACAGCGACCGCCCCGGGAAAATATTGGGTGAAATCCTTGTCCATGGTGAGGACGAGGGCATTGGTGAAGAGGGTGTTGACTTCCTGAGTCATTCGTGCTCCTTTGAAATGAATTCGTCCTGAGCGGAGGGCGTAGCCCGTAGACGAAGGGCGAGTTGTATGAGTAAGCGCGCTTTGTCTGCATTCCTCGCTCTACTCATCATTCCGCTCAGCGCGAGGTGTTCATGGTACAAAATTCAATAACACATCCAATACCTGCAAATTCTGGTCGAAATCTGTGTCGATGTGATTCGTCAGTTCCAGATCTACGGCAGCGATTCCAGTCGAGACTGCATAGTTTGCAAGTGTACCTGAATACGCACATCCTGTGTCGATCGGCGGGAAACGGTAGGAGGTAACCTCGGCGAGGGACTGCGCCAGGCGGCGAGCGTCTTCATCCCATGGGAACCCGCCAGGAAAGATGCCCAACGCGGCGCTATGATAGCTGATCAATGCCTGGAGGCTGTGATCCCCGTGAATATTTTTCAAGGCTGGAAATTCAGGAAAACCTGCAACGCTTTGAGGTTTTCCTTGAAATCAGTATGCTTGTGATCGCGCAATTCCATATCTACCGCCGCGCCGACGCCGTTCTCGACGGCCCAGTCTGCCAGCGTGCCAGTGTATTCACAGCCCGTGTCGAGGGGCGGGTACGGATAGTCCGTCACTTTCGCCAGCGCTTTGGCTAAGCGTTTCGAGGGTCCTGTCCACGGGACGCCGCCGGGGAAGATGCCCAAGGCTGCGCTGTGATAGCTGATCAGCGCTTTGAATTTGTGACCCCGAATGAAGCTCATGACGGTGCGTGTTTCAGGTTCCGAGCCGCCGTACGCGCCGCCCGTGGTGGGACGATAGATCCAGCAGCCATCGCGGTCCCAGTCTGCGGTCCAGTTCTTCGTGGGGAAGTTGCGATTCAAATCCACACCGTTGTTGTTGACGCGCCCATCTACCCCATCGTCGCGCGCTTCGCCATCCGGGTTCATGTTGCGGATGATATATAACGTCACATCGGTTGGGATGACGCCCGGGTTTTCGTTGATATATGTGATGAGTTCGTTCGCCAGCGCAATCGTGTTGCCTTCGTATCCGCCATGAATGCCTGCCACAATGAGATATTCCTTCTCGCCAACCCCGAATCGATAGGCTTCAATAGGACGCCCGCCAAACGAAAAACCAATGATCGTGGGGCGCGGACCTTCCACCAGCACAAAAGGTGTTACGGTTTCGAAGACCGGCGGCGTATAGAATGGGTTTGGCGTCAGCGTTGGCAGGAAATAACTTGTCGGTGGAAGCTTGCGCGTTTCGCCGGGAGCCGCCGTCGCAATGACCTGATCTGCAGCGGAAACCTGCAGGCTCGTTTTGTAAAGTACGGCAACAACCAATAGACACAGAACCACAAGGCCATTCAGCCCCCAAATTGCATAGATCCAGGCATGTGAGGATCGCTTGCGAGGCGGCATCTAGTCGCTCTCCCCGGCGCGGCGGCGCAGCCAGTCCAGGGCAAGGTTGACGGACCAGCGCGCCAGACTGCGCGGAGGTCCCCCGTAGGTAATGCGGTGAGTCTTTTCGCCCTTCGGCGTGATCAACCCTATTGCGGCGGCGCGTTCCTCGAGGTACATGGCAACGCCCAGCGCGGCGTCCGCGTTGGAATCGGCTCGGGCGGCGCGCAATGCCGCCATCAGGGAATCAGGCGTCAGATCGGGGAGAGAGACGGTGTGTGGGACCTTGCGCGCCAGCAGCCCGTCGAGTCCCGACTCCACGCCGACCAGGGTCCAGCCGCGTTTTGCCACCTCGTTGAGCGCGACGTCCTCCAGCCGATCTTCATCCGCTCCAAAGACGACATCCCCGAGCTTCTCACGGATTCTCTGCTCGATCTCCGCGATCATCCGGTCGGCTTCGGCTTCGCTCTTTGCCTTCGCTGCAACGCGGATGTCGACCACGCCGGTGTGCGCTGCCAGCCCGACCGTGGGGTTGCTCAGCGTTTCGAACTCGGCGATCTGCTCATCGATCATCCCCTCGCCCAGACCCGCACAATGCAGGACGCGGATCTTGATGATCTCGTTCAAACCGAAACGCTTCTGCAGATAGGGGATGATCGATTCGTGCAGGATGTGTTCCATTTCGTTCGGAACGCCCGGCAGCGAGGCAACGCACCTCACCCCTGCCCCTCCCTCCGCTTCGCTACGGGACTGCCGCTGCTTGGCGCGGCGTTCGCGATCTCCTGAAAGGAGAGGGGAATACTCGACGATGAAACATGGGGCTGTGCCCACCGGGTTGGCAATGGCGAGTGCGCCTTTCGGGATGTAGGCCTGCCGTTTTTGATTCTGGGAGGGCTTGCGTCCATAACGCGAAATGACGGCCACGACCTGCTGCCACAGATCTTCGCGGAATTCAAGTTCGACGCCGGCCGCTTTTGCAACCGCCTCGCGGGTCGGATCATCCACCGTGGGACCCAGCCCGCCGGTGGTAATCACAATCTCGGCGCGGTTCATCGAGTTGCGGATCGCCTCCGCGATCCTTTCAGTATTGTCGCCGATGGTGGTAGTGCGATAAATGTTCACGCCCATGCCGCGCAGCGTCCGCGCGATGTAGCGCGTGTTGGTGTCTACGATTTCACCCAGTAATATTTCCGTTCCAATTGTGATAATTTCTGCAGAAGGCATAAAACTCTCGTCCTGAGTGGAGTAAGGAGCGCTTCGCGACGAACGCAGACGAAGGGCAGATGTTAGGTAAATCTAATATTTCATAATTATGCGCGCTTCGTCTTCGGACCTCGCTTTGCTCGTCCTCCGCTCAGCGCGAATTAAACCACATTGTACTCGGTTATCAATCTTCCTTCCTCGAAGCGCCTCAGATCGAGCATCGAAACATCCACCGTCGAAAATTTCCCGTCCAAAACATATTCGGTCATCAACTTCCCGGCAACCGGTCCGTGCATGAAGCCGTGACCCGAAAAACCGGCGCAGATGGTAAACCCCTTTACGCGGCTGCCGCCGAAGATTGGGTGAGCATCGGGTGTCACTTCGTACAACCCGGCCCAGTGCGAGGCGCGGCTGGCGCGTTCGAGCAGAGGCATCCGCTCCATGGCGGCTTCGAAATTTTCCATTTCGAACTCTTCGTCCACGCTCTGGTCGAAGCCCGGTTGCTCCTTCTGGTTGCTCATGCCGATCAGCAAACCTTCCCCTTCGCGATGGAAATAAAGCGACTGCGCAAAATCGATCACGAACGGAAAATCTTCAGGGATTTCCTTCAACGCATTGGTGGTGAACATTTGCCGGCGGATGGGCAGGATCGGGATCTCGACTCCCGCCATCTCCCCGATCAACCCCGCCCAGGGTCCGGCCGTATTCAGGACGGCCCGGGTCTGGATCACCCCCTGGGTTGTCTCCACTGCCTCGACCTCGTCTCTGCTGAGGCGGACTCCCGTCACTTCCGCTTGGGTGAGTGCCTTGACTCCCAGCTTCTGCGCCGCGCTGACATAGCCCGCCACGACGCTGTTCGGGTCCGCCAGGCCATCCTTCGGATTCCACGTCCCGGCGATGGCATCTTCGAATCTCATCAGCGGCAGCCGCGCGCGGACGTCCTCTCCGCTCAGGAGTTGAGTCTGCACGCCAAGACGGTTCTGCATTTCGACATTGTGCCTGAACGCGTTGGCATCTTTTTCATCCGTCGCCACGAGCAAATATCCGCATTGACGATAGCCCACGTCCTGCCCGATCTCCTCCCTGAAGCGCTCGATCATCGGCAGGCTTTCCAGCGAGAGTTTGACATTGATCTCGGTGGAGAATTGGTAGCGGACGCCGCCCGCGCAGCGGCCCGTTGCGCCTGTGCCGAAAAACTCTTCCTTTTCGAGCAGGACCACATTCCTGATTCCAGACTTTGCGAGATGGTATGCCGCGCTGGCTCCCATCACGCCGCCCCCGATGATTACGATGTCAGCTGTTTTTGGGGTATCCATATCCTTTTCCTGTTATGCGCGCTTCGTCTGCCACTTCGTTCGCTCAGTGTCCGCTCAGCGCGAGAGTTTTAAAAATCCACTTCGGTACCAATCTTCATTTTGCGTGCATTGTTCAGTGCGACCTGCGCCGCCAGGGCATCCTGCACGGCAATCCCCACCGACTTGAAGCAGGTAATCTCCTCGTCCGATCCCCTGCCCGGGATTCGTCCCAGCACGACCTCGCCCAGTTCGCCGCAGATGTGAGACTCGTCGAACAGTCCCGCGCGGATGGGCTGGATGAGGTCGCCAGCCTCCTCCAGCGCGGCGAGGCGCGCGTCGACGAAGATTTTCGCACGCTGCAATGTCTCTGCCGGGATCTCCTGCATCTCCGGGGTGTAGGAGCCAACGGCGGAGATGTGAGTCCCGGCTTTGACGTCTCGGTCAGCGAAGACAGGTGTTGTGGAGGTCGTGGCAGTGCAGATGATGTCCGCGTTTTCGATGGCTTCCCGGGCGCTTTCTGCCACGCGAATATCCTGGATCACTCCCTTTTTCATCTCTTCGGCAAAGGCTCGGGCTTTTTCCCTGTCTGCATCGAAGATGAAAGCTGTCTCTATTTTCCGCGCGGCGCAGGCGGCTTCGAGCTGGGTACGTCCCTGTGCGCCCGCGCCAACGACCGCGACAACTTTGCTGCCTTTGCGCGCCAGCAGGTCGATGGCGGCGCCGCCGGCTGCGCCCGTGCGGATGGCGGTCAGGGAACTGCCTTCGAGCAGCGCGATCGCCTGACCGGTCTCCGGGTCGAAGGCCAGCACCGCCGCCTGGATGTAGGCGAGCCCGCGCGCGGGGTTGGCTGGGAACAACGAAACGACTTTGATCGCCAGCGCCTGGTCCTCCGCGGAATGAACATAGGCTGGCATGAAGAGGCTGAGGGCTTCGCTGTTTGGGAGGGGGAGACGCGTCCGAAGCGGCACGACAGCCGTCCCGCTGGAAAGAGCGGCGTAGGCATTCTTCATCGCCGCGATGGCTTCGTTCATCGGCAGGGCTTTGCGGACGTCATCGGCTATAAGGATCAGCATACGGAAGCTCCCGTCAGATATAAAAAAGCGCAGAGGACATGATTGTACCTCTGCGCTGGTCTTGTTGCAGGTTATTATTCCATGCCCAGATACGCTTTCTGAACCGTCACATTCTGCTTGAGATTCTCAGCCGTATCGCTGATTACGATCTCGCCTGTTTGCAGGACGTAGCCGCGATGTGCGATCGACAGTGCCATGAGGGCGTTCTGTTCCACAAGCAGGATCGTCGTGCCTTCTTTGTTGATCTGCTGGATCGTATCAAAGATCAGCTCCACCAGCACAGGGGCGAGACCCATGGATGGTTCGTCCATGAGCAGAACAGTTGGGTCAGCCATCAGGGCCCGGCCGGTGGCGAGCATTTGCTGTTCGCCGCCGGAGAGAGTCCCGGCTACCTGGGAGCGGCGCTCCTTCAAGCGCGGGAAAAGCTTGTACACTCTTTCCATGTTCTGGTTCAATTTCGATTTGTTGGTCAGGGTGTACGCGCCCATTTCAAGATTCTCGGCGACGGAGAGTCGCGCAAAAATGCGGCGTCCCTCGGGGACCATTGCTACACCCTTGTACACGATTTCATGAGGTTTGAAGGGCGCCAGGTCGTTTCCTTCGAGACGTACATGGCCCTCATGCGGCTTCATGATACCAGTGATGGTACGCAGTGTTGTTGATTTCCCCGCGCCGTTTCCGCCGATCAGGGTGACGATCTCGCCTTTATCAACGCTGAGTGAAACCCCCTTCAACGCGTGAATATTGCCGTAATACGAGTGGATATTTTCGACTTCAAGCAATGCCATTGGATTCCCTCCGCCTCAGCCCGCCAGCGCGGACTGCTGTTGACCTAATCCGCTGGCTGCGCCGCGGCCCAGATAGGCTTCGATCACGCGGGTGTCCTTTTGGATTTGGGCTGGTGTGCCTTCGGCGATCTTCTCGCCAAAATCGAGGACGGTGATCAATTCGGATATGTTCATGACCACGCGCATTTGGTGCTCGATCAGAAGGATGGTGATCCCCAGTTCGTCGCGCAGGCGGCGAATGAAATGGACCATGTCCTGGGTCTCGCTTGGATTCATACCGGCGGTCGGCTCATCCAGGAGCAATAGTTTGGGCCGGCTGGCCACGGCGCGGGCGATCTCCAGGCGGCGCTGCTCGCCGTATGGCAGGTTCATTGCCATCATGTCGCCCCGGCCGCGCAAGCCCACAAAGCGCAGCAGACGCCGGGCCTCCTCGAGGCTTTCCTGCTCTTCACGGCGAGTGGCCCGGTCGCGGAGGATGCCCTGGATCAAACCGGCTTTCATGTGGGGATGCATTCCGACCAGGATGTTCTCTACCACGGTCATGTTTTTGAACAGGCGGATATTCTGATAGGTTCGCGCTACGCCCAATTTTGTAACCCGATCGGGAGAAAGTCCGGTCAGGTTATGGGTATAGAAGAATATCTCACCTTCTTCGGGCGTGTAAAAGCCGGTTACGCAGTTGAAGAAAGTTGTTTTTCCGGCGCCATTCGGGCCGATAATACTTTGGATGCTGTTTTCCTGAACTTCCAGATCGATTCGGCTCAATGCTTCCAGGCCACCAAAGCGTTTGGTTAACTTTTTAGATACTAGGACTTCGGCCATGATTTTGCTCCTACCCGCCGGGTGTGTTTAAGACCGGTGGCGGTTCCCCCAGGGGGACCTCACCCTCTTCTTCGTGTAACTCGAGCCGCCGCCGTTCCTCGGGCCAGAGGCCTTCGGGTCTGGTCAACATCATCGCCACCAGTAGTGCTCCATATGCAAGGTACCGGTATTCGGCAAACTCACGCAACAGGTCTGGGGCAGCGATCAGGACAAAGGCACCCACGAAAACACCAGGGATGGAACCCATGCCGCCAATGATGATGAGCGACAGCACGTTGATCGAAACAAGGAAGTTCATGCTGTGCGGGTAAACAGAATGCAGTTTGGCGGCGAAGATCGTGCCGGCCAGTCCGGAAAACAGGGCGCCGGTGGCAAAAGCCAGCAACTTGGTCGCAACATGGTTGATGCCCATCGCCATGGCTACATCTTCGTCTTCGCGGATTGCCATCCAGGCGCGCCCAATGCGCGAATCTTTCAAACGCCAGGCGATGAACGCAACGATGCCAATCGCTGCCAGGAACAGGTAGTAGAGATCCTGCTGCGAATCTAGAATGATGGAACCAATGGTCGGCTGGCCGATGCGTTGGATTCCCTGTGTGCCCCCCAGCCACGGGCGCAGCCAATCGGACAGTGCCAGCAGGCGGACGATCTCACCGAATCCCAATGTGACAATGGCCAGATAGTCGCCGCGCATCTTCAATATGGGCAGACCCAGGATGACGCCAGCGATGACGGTAGCCAGCAGTGCAAACGGGAGCGCCTCCCAGAAAGTCAGGTTAAAGAAACCCAGTTCAGGTGAAGTGAGGACACCCATGGCATAAGCGCCGATGGCATAAAAAGCCACATATCCCAAATCGAGCAGCCCCGCGAACCCTACAACGATGTTGAGGCCCAGGCCCATGAGAATGTACAAGCCAACATTATCCAGGATCTCGGCAAAGAAAATGCCCAGGATCGATGGGAGCAGAATAAAGAGCAGAGCTATCCCGCCTAATCCAAGTACCCGTTGAGTCTGTTGGCGCCTGGTGAGCGGACCAGTGATTCGTGCCCGCTTGGGCCTTCCGTAGCGCCAGTATGCCCAGGCGCCCACGAGCAGGAACAAGACGATGGCGCTCAATGGCTTCAGTCCGCTGGCGGAGTAGATCGTTTTGTTGATAAAAGTAGACAGCGATGTGATCAGTACGCCTGCCCATCCCAGCCAGTCTGGGAATGCCTTTGTCTTGATGACCCATTGCGCGGTTACCGTCGACACGAGATCGCGCAGGAGTCCCAGCAGGAGTATCCACAGAAGTGCCTGGAGGACAGACTTGGCGAGGCGTTCGGGGAGCAGGAAAATAACTGCGCCCACTACGCCCATGATCGACCCTGCCAGCAACAGCAGCAGCAAGCCCGGCAGGTCCCGACCGAAAGTAAGAATCTCGAAGAGCTGAGGGGAGGCATTGATGAACATGGCTCGCAGATTGACGACCTGTCCGAGCAGGACCAATCCGGCCTGCACGGCACTGCCAATCACACCGCAAACCAGGCCGGCCAGTGCAGTATGCATAGCTGGTTGTGGCGCGATCTTGCGGGCTGTTGTATAAGCCAGAATGAACATCGGCACAAGGAAAAGGACCTGGCCCATGGTGAACCAGCCGCTCACGATGTATCGCCCACTAAAGGCCGTGGTCATGCCAACCAGGTTCAGCAGAACGGCTATGGCTCCGGCGATCAGGCCTGCTTGGACGGCTTCCTTCCAGGGAGATATGGATTTGGTGTGCATATCGTTACTCCTCACGCCTTTGATTGCGCCATGCGCTCGCCCAGGATGCCCGTGGGACGGAAGATCAGGATAAATACCAGAATTGTGAACGCAATGGCATCCTTCAACTGTGAGGGGGTCGGGACCCCTAATCCATCCAGGAAGAGGTTGGGACCAATCGATTCAATAAGGCCAAGGATCATTGCTCCAAGAAAAGCGCCGGGTACGTTGCCAATCCCGCCCAGAACTGCGGCAGTAAACGCCTTTAGTCCTGGAATAAATCCCATAATGAAGTTAACGACCGGGAAGAGCAGGGCATACAGGATACCGGCGGCGCCTGCAGAAATACCTCCCAGAGCAAAAGTCAGAGAGATGATGCGGTCAACGTCAATCCCCATCAGCGCGGCGGCTTCCTTATCCTCAGAGACTGCCCGCATGGCTTTCCCCGTTTTTGTCCACTGGACGATCGCATAGAGGGCAAACATCATCCCCAGGGCGCCCAGGATGACGGCGATCTGGGTATTGAAGATGCGGAGTCCGCCGATGGTTATACTGCCTTGCAGGACCTTTGGAATGGCGTACGCTTGAAACCCGGATCCATACAGCCCGCGGAAGACATATTGCAGAAAAAATGAGGCACCGATGGCGGTGATTAAGGGGACCAGCCTCGGTGCGTGGCGCAGGGGACGGTAGGCGATCCGCTCAAGAAGAACAGCGATCGTCATTGAGACGGCAATTGATAAGGCCAGGACCAGTAACATGCCGATGAGAGGTTGTCGATCCATAAAACCGGAGCGAGACAGGGCATTGGCGAGGAAGACTGCTGTAAACGGCCCACTCATAAAAACTTCACTATGTGCGAAGTTGATCATTCGCAGAATGCCATATACCAGTGTATAACCCATGGCGATCAGAGCATATACCCCCCCAAGCGCAAGTCCCTTGACGGTCAGGTCCAGCCAGGTATTAGCTGAATACTTCCCTGAGCGCAGTGTTGCAATTGTGCCAATGATGATCACTGCACCGATAGCCACGCCAATTGCCCACACGACAATGTCGGTCAGTGTGATTCGCTGACGCCAGGTTCGTAACATCTTTCACTCCTATAGTGTGATGAGGGGCGAGGCGAACCTCGCCCCTTTTGCGTGCAAGCTTTCGGAATCTGTTATTACTAAGGCGTCCAGATCAATTCCGGGTTGGCCGGGGGACCGAACTCGCCGAAGTGGTATTCCCAGACACCAATACCGGCTGCGGCACAGTCACCCGGATACTTAACGGGTTCGACGGTCTCGTTGCATGTGAGAACACCGGTCAGACCATCGTGATTCTCCGTATTGTGGACTGCATCGCGCAGCGCCTGGCGTCCAATGTGGAGAGTGCCGTCTGCATCCTGAACCGCGACTTCTTCGATGGCGTTCTTAATGATCATGAAGGAGTCATAGGCATGCAGGTGGAAGGTGCTCGGCGGAGGACCACCAAACTTGGCCTGGTGCTTCTCGGCGTACTCAGCCTCTACATCTGCACCTGCAGCCGGGCTGGAAACAAGAAAACCTTCCACATCCTCGCCTGCGCCCTCGATCAAGTCAGGTGAGTACAAACCATCTGCACCCATCAGTACGGCAGTCTCGAGACCCGGTGTTTGCTTGGCCTGGCGAATGATGAACGCGCCGGCCGGCATGAAGATCGGGAAGTAGACTATTTCCGGCGTGCCGGCTGCAATGGAACTCAGCACCGATGACATATCGGTCTGATCAGGGGATACTGCTTCCTGGGCAGTGATCGTCCCACCCAGTTCCTGGAAGCGGGCCGCGAAGACTTGCTGGAGCTGATCGGCATACAGGCTGCCGTCGTGGATCGTGGCTGCCTTGGTAAGCTTTAGCTCGTTATAGACGTATTCCGCCGCGACACGGCCCTGCAGATTGTCGTTGTGGGCAACGCGAGCGTAGGCGGGGACGAAATTGTTGTCACTGCCGGGTTCGGTCAGGTCGGGTGCGGTGTTGGACGATGAGACCATCACAAAGCCTGCCTGATCGATCAGCGGAATCGCCACACGGGCCGCGCTCGAGCAGTTGGTGCCCACGACAGCGACGATGGTCGGATCAGCCGCAAGCTTGGTGGCGGCAGCCTGGCCGCCCTCGGCGGAGCAGCCTTCATCTTCGCCGTCAAAGCGGACATCGTGACCAAGGATCTGGCCGCCGATGTCGTCAATGGCGATCTCGATGGCATTGCGTGAGTCAACGCCCAGGGATTCGTTCGGGCCGGAAACTACCAATGCGTAGGCAATATGGATCGGTTCATCCGGGGCAATATCAACACAACCGATGGCGTCGGTGCATTCAAAAGCGGCCGGTTCAGTATCTGGTGCCTCCGTAGCCGGTGCCTCCGTGGCGGGAGCCATGGTGGCAGTCGCCTGGGTTGGGGTCGTGGGGCTGCCGCAGGCCGCCAGCACGAGGCTGGCGAGCACCAGCAACGCAAGTAAAGCGTTCAAACGCTTGAACATTCTTCCTCCTCCAAATATTTTGAGAATGTATGAAACTTCCCCGCCATAGGCGGGTTCAACGTCGCAAGCTGACAAAGCTGTATAGATGAGTCAGCATCACCTCCTTTGGATAGGATTCGTTCTCGACCATATTAACAAAAAGCCGGAGAAAACCCTCCCTACGGATATGAGTTTCTCGCGGCTCCAAAATGGTACATGTAATGAAAGGACACAAATTTTTTTGTGATTTGGTTTTAAAGCTCAACCAATATACGTGAAATTCTGCAACCGGTCAAGTACTAAATTTATATAAATTTTACTTTTTATCCCGGGGTTTATAGAGCAGTTGTTCACGGATGCGCAGATCAGTATTGCGCATTTTCATCGCCAGGTCGGCCGCCAGATTGTACATCAAGCGATAGCCAAGCTGCGGATATGTGTCACAGAGCATGATCAACTTATCGCGCTGAACGATCAGCAGGCGTGTATCATTTTGGGCCGCACAGGCAGAGGCAGATCGCAATCCTTCATCCACCAAAGCCACCTCACCAAAGTTCTGACCCCGCCGCAGGGTGGCGATGATCTTGTTCTCCACCCCCTCATCGAACGAACTCACCAGCGATGGATCCACAAAAATATCAACTTCACCCTGGACAATAATATACAACTCTTTGCTCCCACTGTTCTCCCGGAAGATCAGATCGTCCTTTTGAAACGTTCCTTCCTGGCAGATGTTCGCCACCAGTTCCAGCTGGGTGGGAGTGAACTGGTAAAAGATGTCGCTTTGTTTGAGGAAATTAACGATTGAAGCAGTGGACATGGATGCCTCCAGGTTGTTTTGAGTGTAGCATAAACAGGAATGAAGTGCAACGCTGCGGGCTACGGGTAGGCTTGATTCAGCCAATCGAGCGGATTCACCTGGATGCCGTTCGCCCACACCTCCCAATGCAGATGCGCGCCTGTCACCCGTCCCGTTCCACCCACGAGTCCGATTACCTGGCCCTGTTCCACTGTATCGCCTACATTAACGTAAAGCTGCGATTGATGCCAGAAACCACTGTAGATACCCCAACCATGATCGATAATCGTCGCGTTCCCCCGAACGGTTAGGGGCGCAGCAAAGACGACCCGGCCCGGGGCAGGAGCAAAGATCTGCAATCCCTCGCCCCCACAAAAATCGAGGCCGGTGTGGAATCCCGGGGTCTCCACATCCGAGTTAATGACTTTGTACGTGCGGCGGGTTCCATACCAGGATGTGAAGCAATCAGGATCTGTGGCCGGAGAAGCAAAAACATCCGTCCAGTAGCGAGTGGGTGTCGCTGGGGCTGTCAGCGAGATAACATTTTTAAGTTCAGGCTCCGTGATCGCCGGGTCGATGAAGCTGGGATCATTCAGCGGAATATCCTCGCTGGAATAATTCCCTGAGGTGACAAGGATCATCTGCTCGAACGACTGCTTGCTTCCGTCTGTCAGGGTTGCTTCCAATAATAAGGGATATACGCCTGGTTCCAGCAGCGCATGCACACCTTGCAGCGCGACCTGTTCACCGTTCCCCTGGAAAAAGTGCAGCGGCATATCGATGAGTATCCCGGCCGGGGAGGCGCCTTCCTGTACCCTGGCACGGATGACTTCGGTGCTGCCCTGTACCAGCGGCAGTGGCTCGATGCTGGCGCTCAAAAACGCGGATGGCAGGCCCGTGGCATTTTCCTCGCTGCTTCCGGTAGGGGAGTAGAGAATATCACCGGGCAGGGCAGCCCATGTGCCGCTGAGTTTGTTGATGGAAGCCAGCGTCCATGGATCGCTGCTTTGTTTGACCGCGAGCTCCAGCAGGGATTCGCCCGAGGCGGCGGTCATACGCGTCTTCAGCGGCTCTCGCTGCTCCTGCGTGGGGATGATCAGGCTAATGCCAACATAGAGTTCAGTGGGACTGACCAGGTGATTCAGTTTTTGCAGCAGTTCGTCTGAGACCTGGGTGCGCCTGCTCAAACTGCGGAGCGTATCTCCAAACGAAATGACTTCCGTTTCCAATACGCCGGTCAAACCTTCCAGGCCCGGGATGACGATCTGCTGGCCCTCGGACAGGAAGTTCGGGTTCAGAGAGGGATTCGCGGCGATCAGATCATTGATGGAGACGTTGAACCGTACGGCGATACCGGAAAGTGTATCGCCCGATTGCACGATGTATACGGGTCCACTTGCCTGTGCAGAGACAGGCTGGACAGTGGAACTCAAAATAAAGATGAAAAGTAAAAAAAGGAAAAAGCGTTTAAACATTCTTGAATTCTACACCATCACCGATTTCAAAATCCCCCCACCGTTCGGGATGGATCTCCAATACATATTTGGCTGGTTGTTTCGAGAAGTAAGCCGGTCTCCACGATCTGGCAAGCACCTTGTCCACTACCTGCATATCGGAATTGATCCAGATCACGGACAGGTCAAAGGATACGAAGAACATATGAATGGAAGAGTCGAGGCGTGAATCACGCTTGCCAGCCAGGAGCAGGCCCTCGTCGCGCGGGAGGCGGGAACGAAACGTCAAGCCGCGCAGCTGCGTAAAAAATGTATCACAGTATTTAATGCGCAAGGCCCCCTCGATGTGCCTGTTCTTATTTTCGATCGCGATGATCTTCGGCATGGCTGAATTCAAAAGCAAGCGAAGCAGTCCTGTGGACGAGGCTTCTGCAGCTTCGGTCGCCTCGTTTATGTCTTGGTTTTGTTGAGGACTCTTTCCACGCTGCTCATCAGGTCCTGCGGGCTGAACGGCTTGGCGATGTAATCATCCACTTTTGCAATGTGCAGCCCAAGGACTTTGTCGATGCTCTGCGCCTTGGCCGTGACGACGATGACGGGAATGTTCTTTGTTTTTTCGTCAGCTTTCATTTGCTGGTATACTTCCCAACCGTCCATATCCGGCATCATCAGGTCGAGCAAAACAAGATCGGGCATTTCCTGGCGGATCATTTTCAACCCTTCGATGCCGCCATTGGCGCCTTTCACTTCGAACCCGCGGCGACCCAGAATCAATCGTATCAGATCGATCATCTCAGGTTCATCTTCGACACATAGAATGCATTTAAGCTCAGCGTTCATCGGGTTACCTGCGTGAAGTTTACCATAAGCGGAGCAATCCTGTGGATAGCGCGGCGGTCCTGTGGACCAGCGGAGCACTATAGCCCCGCATGCTCTTGGCGGGGGTCCTGCGGACAAGGTCGTCAGAATGAAGATAATAACGTGGAACGTCAACGGGCTGCGGGCAGCGCTTGGCAAGGGCGCTTTGAAGTGGGCCTGGGAACAACAGCCCGATGTTTTATGCCTGCAGGAGATCAAAGTCCGCCCTGAACAGCTCAGGGAGGAACAGCGTAGTTTTCCCGGCTACGATGTCATTTGGAATCCTGCCGAAAAACCGGGCTATAGCGGCGTGGCGACCTTTCTGCGGAACCCCTGTCTTGAACTGAAGCTTGGCATGAACGCGCCGCTCTTCGATATCGAGGGACGTCTCATTTCCACTCTTCATCGGGGATTCCGTTTGTCCACACTGCCGCCCGCTAGGGACGGCGTGCTTCGCTTGTTCAACGTTTACTTCCCGAGCGGCCAGCGCGGTCATGAACGCGTGGCATATAAACTGGATTTTTACGCTCATTTACTGGCTTTGTGCGACAGGCTGCATGCCGGCGGCGAAAACCTCGTCCTGACGGGGGATTTCAACACTGCCCACATGCCCATTGACCTGAAAAACCCGAAACAAAATCAAAAGACTTCCGGCTTCCTGCCGGAGGAACGCGCCTGGGTGCAGAAGTTCCTGGATCACGGCTTTGTAGACATCTACCGCCGCCTCTACCCGGAGCGCGTCCAATACACCTGGTGGACGTACCGCTCGACGGCCCGCGCGCGCCGCGTCGGCTGGCGCCTGGACTATTTTCTCGTCTCCGAAGCGCTGGTCCCGCACGTGCAGGACGTCATCATCCATGAGGACGTGCCCGGCTCGGACCACTGTCCGGTGGAACTTATGGTTGGGTAAGAGCAAATCGATCTTCCGCGTCCAGACCTCCAACTGCGTCCCGCGTGGTTTTGGCGAAAAAAAGGGTGTATTAGAGAAATATATAAGATTTTCCAATGGGCTATTCCTGAGGTGCTCATATTGGTATAATCTTCACTGGAATTATGATTTGGAGGCAGAGTTGAATCCTAGAAATCAGTCTTTTGTAGTAACCTTATTGTTGATCATTGCGGCAGTCACCATGGTTGTCATGGCTGTTCAGCGGGAGCAGCCCAAAGAGTCGCTGACGATCAATGAGATTGCGCGTGATATTAAAGCGGGCAAGGTGGGCCGCGTGGTCATTGAAGATAACGATAACCTGCGTATCATCTATAACGACGGTGATGCCGAGGGAGTGAAGTCTTACAAGGAAACCGATTCGACGCTGGTGGCGCAGCTGGTGGCGCTGGGCGTTACACCCGACCAGCTTTCTCCTGAACGTGTGATCATCGAAAGGAAACCACCCTCCCAATGGGCTGGGGTCCTGAGCGGCGCACTTTACATTCTGCCTGTGCTTTTCATGGTGGGCGTTTTGTGGTTCATCTTCCGGCAGGCGCAGGGCAGCAACAATGCTGCCATGTCTTTTGGGAAATCGCGGGCGCGTATGTTCAGCGGTGAACATCCCACGGTCACGTTTCAGGATGTGGCTGGCGTGGAAGAGTCCAAGCAGGAACTGGCGGAGGTGGTCGAATTCCTGAAGGAACCTCAGAAGTTCATTCAATTGGGTGCACGTATTCCCAAGGGCGTGCTTCTGGTGGGACCTCCGGGAACCGGCAAAACGCTTCTGGCAAAAGCAGTCTCCGGGGAAGCGGGAGTTCCGTTCTTCTCGATTTCCGGTTCTGAATTCGTCGAAATGTTCGTAGGTGTTGGCGCCAGCCGCGTCCGCGACCTGTTCGAACAGGCGAAGCGCCATTCTCCCTGTATTGTTTTTGTGGATGAAATCGATGCGGTGGGTCGTCAGCGCGGCGCAGGTCTCGGCGGTTCGCACGACGAACGCGAACAAACGCTCAACCAAATGCTCGTGGAAATGGATGGCTTTGACACGGATACGAACGTCATCATCATCGCCGCCACCAACCGCCCCGACATTCTCGACCCGGCCTTGTTGCGCCCCGGTCGCTTTGACCGGCGTGTCACGCTCGACCGTCCCGATATGAAGGGCCGCGAGGCGATCCTGAAAGTCCACGTCAAGGGCAAGCCGCTGGAACCAAGTGTCGATCTGGCTTCACTGGCACGCGGCACACCCGGCTTTGTCGGCGCGGATCTCGAGAACCTGGTCAATGAAGGCGCGATCCTGGCGGCTCGGCGCAACAAAAAGTCCATTGGGCAGCCTGAGCTCGAAGAGGCGATCGAGCGCGTGGTCATGGGACCCGAACGAAAGTCCCGCCTGATCTCGGATGAAGAGAAACGCATCATTGCCTACCACGAGGCGGGCCACGCGGTCGTGATGAATGCCATCCCGGAAGCGGACCCCGTTCAAAAGATTACCATCGTCGGCCGCGGTCAGGCTGGCGGACTCACCTGGTACCGTCCCGAAGATGATCGTATCCTGACATCCCGCAAGAAGATGATCGCTTCCCTCGCGGGTCTTCTCGGCGGACGCGTTGCCGAAGAACTTGTTTTCGACGATATTACCTCCGGTGCAGCGAATGACATTGAGCGTGTCACGCAGGTGGCGCGCATGATGGTCACCCGCATGGGCATGTCCAGCGAAATGGGCTTGATGACCTATGGTCAAAAAGAGGAGTTGATCTTCCTCGGGCGGGAGATCTCCGAGCAGCGCGATTACTCTGAAGCCATTGCCGAGAAGATCGATTCCGAAGTCCGCAGGATGGTGGATGATGCTTACAAGCTTACCAGGAGACTGTTGACCAAGTACCGTGACCGGCTGGACGCGGTCGCGCAGAAACTGCTCGAAGTGGAAACTCTGACACGGGAAGAGTTCGAAGCGATCTTCCCGCCGCCTGTTCCCAAGAAGAGCGGCACTCCGCAGGTCATTGCTATGGGGACATAAGAATAATTACCGCGTTAATAAAGAAAGAGCCGCCAAAATCAGGATGGCTCTTTTTATTTTGTTTATTCCTTTCTACTGTACACTTTCCTTATGCTGCCTGATCAGCTCGCGTCTCAGGATTTTTCCTACCGTTGTCTTTGGTAATTCGCTTCTGAATTCATAGTGGGAAGGAACTTTATAGGGTGCAAGATGTTCCTTGCAATACGCCTTGAGTTCCTCGGCGGTCAGAGTCTCACCCGGCTTCACCACGATCCAGGCTTTGACCGTCTCACCCCGATTCGGGTCAGGGATACCCCCGACGCCCACTTCCAATACTTTCGGATGGGTCGAAATAACTTCCTCTACTTCGCGCGGCCAGACCTGGAAGCCGCCGGGCTTGATGAGTTCCTTCTTGCGGTCGACGATGTAGAAATAGCCGTCTTCATCCATGCGGGCGATATCACCGGTGAACAGCCAGGTTTTGCCGTCCTTGAGCTGGCGCAGGGCGTTGGCTGTTTCCGTGGGCATATTGTGATAGCCCTTCATTACCTGCGGTCCATGAATGACGAGTTCGCCGATCTCGCCTTGCGGCATTTCCGTTTCCCCGTCATCCAGGCTGATGATCTTTGCATCCACATCAGGAAATGGCAGTCCGATGGAGCCGGTCTTATTCAAGCCTGTCAGCGGATTACAATGCGTCGCGGTGGGCGCCTCAGATAGACCATAGCCCTCGAACACTTTGCCGCCGGTCAATCGTTCGAACTCCTCTTTCGTCTCACGCATGAGCGGCGCAGAACCGGAGATACAGGCTTTGATCGAGGACAGATCGTATTTGCCTGCCTTCACATCCGGATGATTGTTGATCCCGTTGTAAAGCAATGGAACACCGGGGAAAATGGTCGCTTTGTATTTGCTGATGTTTTCGAGCACGTCCTTCAGGTCGCGCGCGTTCGGCACCATGACCATGCTGGCTCCCATCGCCATGGCAACGCTCATCCCAGCCACCATCCCATAGACGTGGAAGAGCGGGATTCCCATCAGGTAAACTTCCTTTCCGTCTTCCGAATTCACAAACCATGCTCGCATTTGCAGTGTATCTGCCACCACGTTTCTGTGGATCGCAACTGCGCCTTTGGGAATGCCGGTTGTCCCGCCGGAATACTGGAATAAAGCGACGTCATCGGGACCAACTTCGACCTTGGGCCGCGAGGAGTTCTCGTGCTTCTTCAGCAGGTCTTTCATCCAGACATCGCCCTCAGCCAGCGCATCGAGGCGATGACCCTCCTTTTTCTCCTTCAATAAAGTGAAAAGCAGGCTCATGATGGGAGACAACTGCTCTTTGATGTTGGAAACAATGATCTTTTTGAGCCTGGAGCGTTCGCGGACTGCATTCAAAACATTGTAGAAGCGCGTCAGCGTAAACATGATCTCGATGTTTGCGTCATTAACAGGGATAAGGACTTCATCGGGCGGGTAGGTCGGGTTGACGGCTACCACCACACCGCCCGCCTTGAGGATGCCGAAATATGCAACGACAAACTGGGGCGTGTTCGGCATGAAGATTCCGACCCGGTCGCCTTTCTTTACACCCATCTCCGCCAGTGCAGCCGCCATGTGGTCGGTCAGCGCGTTCATCTCCTGATATGAAATGACCGCACCTTTGAAAATCGTGCAGGCGCGGTCAGGATATTGGCGCGCCGCCTGCTCCAAAAAATAAAATAGCGGCGCCTCCGGATATTCGATTGTATGCGGCACCCCTTTATCATAGTGAACAAGCCACGGACGGTTGTTCATGGTCCTCCTCCTTCTCTGGTTACGCTCAGTATATTCAAGGAGGAATCAAAAGTCAACCGACCGATGGATGGTTTTTGGCGGACAGTGAATGGAGGAGATAAGCCTCGATCTCTTCGACGATGCCCTCTTCGACGTTGAACCACCTGATATGCGGATCGGATTCTTTGAACCAGTTCGCCTGTCTGCGGACAAAGACGCGGGTTGCGCGTCGGATCTCCGCCTTGGCCTGCTCCTCGTTCAATTCGCCGTTGACTACCCGGATGCATTCCCGATACCCGATCGCGGACATCGTCGGCAGGGAGGGGGAGTAACCTGCTTCCAAAAGGCGTTTCACTTCGACTATGAATCCATTTGCGAACATCTCTTCGATGCGCCGGTCGACGCGCGCATACAGTTCGGGGCGCGGACGCGTCAGACCAATGGGGAGGAGGTGGTACGGTGACTCGCTTTGACCGCGCTGCTCGGAGAATTTCCTGCCGGTCGTCAGAATGACTTCCAGGGCGCGTACCGTCCGCCTGAAATTCCGGGCGTCGATTTTCTGCGCGGTTTCCGGGTCGAGCGCCCGAAGTCTTTCGTGTAGCCAGTATTCTCCTCTTTCCTCTTTCTTCTTTTCTAATTCTTCCCTCAATCTTTCATCGGGTTTTACTTTCGGTGGGCTCCATCCTTCCGTCACCGCGCGGATGTATTGCCCGGTCCCACCCACCAGGAATGGAATTTTATTGCGTGTATGAATGTCCGCAATCGCCTCATGTGCTTTCTGCTGGAAGACAGCTAAACTCAGGATTTCATCAGGATTTGCAATATCAATTAAGTGATGGGGTACGCGCCTCTGTTCTGCGCGCGTGGGCTTCGCAGTTCCGATATCCATGCCGCGATAAAAGAGGCGCGAGTCCGCAGAGACGATCTCGCCGTCCAGCAGCTCTGCAAGCTGGATGGCAAGCTCCGTCTTCCCGACGGCAGTGGGTCCGACAATGAGAATCAATGGTAATCGAGTCTTTTCGATAATCATGAAATAATTACTTGTTTGTATTGATGATTCTAAATTTTCCTGTATATGGATTAACGGCCATTTTAAGATCAAAATAATCTACTTCCCAGCTGTCATCATAGTTGTGTATAGGCATTCTTATCGAGATTGAGCAGCCATCCTGATATTTCAAACGGACATCTTTTTCGCCATTTTCCTCCGCGATTCGAAGAGCATCATCAGCCGAAATTTTGAATTTTGTAAGATCAATTGGGTTGTTTCCAACAAAATATCGACGGTCAAAGCTAGATGAATCCCCTATCCCTACTTCGCTGGCAAAGGGATATATTTCGATATGCCGGGCCTGATACGTTTTTCCCACGATGCCTTTGATGGTTTTATAGTAAGTTATTTCCATGTGGTTATACCCACTTGTATTACCCTGACATTCTCCACCAAATGCAAGATAATAAACACTCCAATTCTTTAAATCCAGAGGTTCGTTCCACTCATGTTGACTTAGGGCATTAGCAATCTTTAAGTAATCCGACTGTGTCCAAAGGAAAGTGTTTCGGGGAGGAAATTGCGCATCTGAGCTAGGAGTTACCAACATGGGCGTAAACACGTTCGTATCTTTTTGATCCAGCGATGTAAGAATTGTTTCTGGATCGATTTGATATTCTGTCCAATCTGAATAACTACTTGGATAACATGGATTTCTATGATCCCAACTGTAGGGATCAAGACTAACGAGGCGGCTGTAAATAACAATCCCGGTTACGAGTACTATGGCTACCAGTGATAGAACAATAGTTTCCTTATTGAACCCTTTGTTCACAGATGCCATCCTCGAATTCAAATTGCATTCTCAAAATGCGCGATCTTCAGTTCTAACCTTACCTCTTCCCCCAAGGTGTTTCCCTTGCCACTCGCACCCAGGTATTCACCTGACGCTTCGGTAGATCCAAAATGAGTTCCCAAAAGCGCAGTTGTCTTGGGCTAAGCCCGCGCCCCTTGTGGGCGATCAACCATTTTTTCAGATTTTCGTCCCCGATTTCCTTCCTAACCCAGCATACCGCATCCCATGATCCACTGGAAAGAACGCGGCGGATGATCAAATCACGGTCGGTGTTGAGGGATAATTTCGAAAAGGGATAATCCCAAAAAAATGGTTTCAGGCTTTTGGGAAGTGGTTCAAATGAAGCCATGATCTAATTATAACTCAGGCAATCAACTGAGTCTGATCTGCACCAATCACTTAAATTGCATTCTCAAAATGCGTGATCATTGGTTTCAAGCCCACCTTTCCTTCCACCGCCACCACGTCGATCTGCCAGTGATCGATGGCATGTTCCGCCGCGTAATGTTCGGCGCAGGCGAGCATGTGTGCCTGCTTGCGCAGGTTGACCGAGTCTTCGGGCAGCCCCATTCTGTTCGAGGTGCGCGTTTTGACCTCCACAAAGATCGTAATGTCCGCCTGCTTTGCGACGATGTCTATTTCACCATATGGAGTCCGCGCATTGCGCGCGAGGACTTCATAGCCGCGTTCCGCAAGATACGCCGCGACCGCGTCTTCACCCCATTTGCCAATCTGCTGGTTGTGTTTCATTTCATGAACTCTTCGAGAACAGCCATCAGGCGCTCATCCAGGCTTCTCTTCAATGGCTTCGTACTTTGTATCAGGCGCGCGTAGTGTTCAAGCAGGATCTTCGTCGTGCGCGCGATATCGTATTGTCTCGAAGCCTCCCGCGCCGCGGCGCCCATCGCCTTGCGCAGGCTGGGGTATAGACACAGGTAGGTCAATTTGGCGGTAAACGCAGCCATATCCTCCGCGGAAAGGAAGCCTGTCTTGCCATCTTCCACGATGTCGCTGGTGCCTGGCGCGTGAACGCCCATGATCGGCAAACCTGCGCCCATGGCCTCGACGGTGGCCATCCCGAACGTCTCGGTGACGGAGGTGGTGACAAAGATATCGCTCATTGCCAGGTAGGAAGGTATTTCCTCATACGAGACCATACCGGTGCTGCATACGCGGTTCCCAATTCCCAGTTGAGCGACAAGGTCTCGAAGCTCCTCCTCGAACTGTTTCTTCCCGCCGCCTACGATCAACAGATGAACGTTGGGGATCAACTGCGCAATCCCTGCAAAAGACTGTAACAGGAAATGGATGTTCTTTTCCGGCGCGACCCGGCCTGCATAAACCAGCAGGACATCCTGATCTGTGAAGCCAAATTGAGAGCGTGGGAGTGGCTTTGCCTGGTGGAACTGATGCAGATCGACGCCGTTTGGGACGACCTCGATATGGCATTTTACGCCAAACTCTCTCAGGACCTTTGCCATGCCGGTGGAGGGTGAAATCACCAGGTCCACCGCGTCACAAAAATCGGGCAAATACGCCTGGAGAAGACCATGACTCACCTCTTCCGGCATGAGGGGAAGACGTGCCTGTGCATACAGGTCATAGCGCGTATGGTTGGTAAAGACGACCGGGATCTTCGCGGACCGGCAATAGTTCAGCGCCAGGCGTCCGCTTAGGAATGGATGGTGCACGTGGACCACATCCATGGTTTGGAGCAATTTCTTGTGTTTGGTCTTGTGGCGCAGGGAGAGGTAAAAGCCCGTGTCCGCGAGAGGCAGCGCCGGGCTTCGGATGACGCGGGGTTCATCATCCTGATACTCAAGATCGCCAAAGGTGAATACATAAACCTCGTGCCCTGCATTTTCGAGGGCACGTTTGTTGAGAGAAACGTAATTGGTAACGCCACTTACATATGGTTTGTAGATGTCTACCATCATTCCGATGCGCATGATTCAATCGTACAGTCAATGGAGGGCACTGTCAAGACGCTGGCTTGCCTTTATCATTGACGGAAATTTGATGGTTTCCAGCATGATGGTAGAATCTCTGTCAGGAGTAACTTTGGTTAAATTAATTTTGCGTGATAAGGAATATGAAGTCAAGCCGGGAATGACGCTGCTCTCTGCGCTACAGAAAATCAACATCGTGCCCGAGTCGGTCATCGCGACGCGCGCGGGAGAATTGATCCTGGAAGATGAGATTTTAAAGGATGGCGACGTGATTAGATTGATCGCAGTGATTTCCGGAGGAGCGGGGATGGGGACTCGAGAATTGGGAATCGTGCACGGATCTCGAATAACGAATCGCGATTCTCGAGGGGGTTGCCAATGAAATGCAGAAAATGCGGCGAGAAAGCCTCCGTCAACATGCGCCAGCACAAACTGGCGTTATGCAAGGAGCACTATTTGGAGTGGGTGCCTGAGCAGACAGAACGCTTTATCAAAAAATATGAGATGTTCACGCGTGAGGAGAAGATCCTTGTGGCGGTGTCGGGCGGCAAGGACTCGCTTGCGCTCTGGGATATCCTCCATCGTCTCGGCTACCAGGCGGACGGTCTTTATCTTGGCCTGGGCATCGATGGCGGGATCGGTTACTCGCATGAGTCACAGCGGCTCACCGAAAAGTTTGCGAACGAGCGTAACCTCAAGCTTCACGTTGTAGACATCGAAAAGGAATACGGGCAGCCCATCCCTGTGCTTTCGGAACTCTCCCATCGTGGACATGGCAAGCCGTGCGCGGTGTGCGGATTGGCGAAGCGCCACGAGATGAACCGCATCGCGCGCGACCTTGGGTACGATGTGCTTGCGACGGGCCACAACCTCGACGACGAGGCGGCCGTACTCTTCGGAAATACGCTGTCCTGGGCGAGTGAATATCTTCTGCGCCAGGGACCGGTCCTGCCTGCCCGCGACGGGCTGGCGCGCAAGGTCAAGCCATTGTGCCGCTTCTACGAGCGCGAAATGACGGCCTATGCATTGGCGCGCGGGATCGAATACATCTATGAAGAATGCCCGTTCGCGGAAGGGGCGCAATCCATTTATTACAAGGAATTGCTCAATCAGCTCGAGACGAAGCGCCCGGGCGCCAAACTCACTTTCTACCTGAGATTTCTGGAAGCGCGGAAACGCGGCGGCTTGTTTATCGAGCAAGATGTGGAACCAGCGCACCTGCATGCCTGCCCAAAATGCGGCCAGCCGACATCCACGGACGGTCTGTGTTCCTTTTGCAGGATGATCGAAAAAATACAAAATACCGCGGTTACAGAATAGCCTCATGAAACAATACCGCTTCTTCGACCTGATCATGGCTGTCTTTGTGACAGTGCTGGTCCTGAGCAATATCGCTTCCTCCGCTAAGATCGTGGACTGGGGTTTCAGTTTGTTCGGAGTGCGCATGTTCTTTGATGCGGGGACCATTCTGTTCCCGGTCAGTTACATCTTTGGCGATATTCTCACCGAAGTCTATGGCTACAAACGTTCGCGGCGCGTGATCTGGACCGGTTTTGCTTGCCTGGCGTTGAGCGCATTCATGTTTTGGATCATCGGACTCTTGCCGGGTGAAGCTGGTTGGCAGGGCTACGCGGGCGATGCCGCCTATGACGCGATCCTGGGCGGGATGAGCACCGGCGGGATCGTGCTGGCAAGCCTGGCTGGTTACTGGACTGGCTCATTCACGAACTCGTTCGTCCTGTCGAAGATGAAAGTCCTGACGGCCGGCCGCTGGTTATGGACGCGTACGATCGGCAGCACGTTGATTGGTGAGTTAGTAGATACAGTCGTATTTGTGTTTGTTGCTTCTGCGTTCGGCGTTTTTCTGTGGGAGGCATTTCTCTCCATAACCTTGACGAATTATTTATTCAAATGCAGCGTAGAAGCACTCATGACACCAGTCACATATATGGCAGTTGGCGCTCTCAAGCGCCTGGAAAACGAAGATTACTATGATCGTGAGACGAACTTTAATCCATTTGTAGCGTGAAGGCTGGGGTACTATCGCAAGTACTTGTTTAGCGTTCAACAAGGGAAGGTGGCGATGAGCCGAACTGCTGGAGTTGAACGAGGTAGTCGAGGACTGGCAAGGAATG
>JAFGCG010000107.1 GCA_016932715.1 Anaerolineales bacterium | reverse complement strand
GCATAGCCTGTCTCGCCTACCTCCAGCTGGTCGACCAGGTCCCACATGAATTTCAGATTTAGTTCGGCTACCAGGACTCCTTGAAAATCTCCAAAGACGTTTTGGATAGGAACGGCGATCACTACCTGAGGCTCACTAGTCACATCGTCAATGTAGACGGGGCTGATATATCTTTGCCCGTCTTTGGTCTGGGTGAGTACATCCCCCTCAAGACGAGATTTGAATTGTTGCGCTAATGCTGATGATTGACGTGAAATCTGAGCCAGCTGCCGGCCTGTAGGGCTTAAAATTGCCAATTGGCGGAAGGCGGGTTGCAATCCCAGAAGGCTTTCCAGGGTGGCTTGCTTGGTTTCAGAATCTGCTGTGAACAGGTCCTCGGACTCAACGATTGTTTCCAACACGCTGAATTTTTCCTGAATGGAGTTGGCGACAGTTTTGCTTGCATCTTGAGCGACAAGCAACTGCCGGGCAGACAAGGTCTCCTGATAGGACAGATAGTTATTGAATAATGCCGTGCCTCCATTGATCAGTAGGATTACTATACTCAATGTAAAAAAGGCAATCGCCAATGTAGCTGTCAGGCTGCGTGCAGTCTGGGCTCCGTTTTTCTTGATTGTCTCGATTCTGGAATTCCGCAGTTGGCGAGTGACGGTAAAGATCGCCAGAATTGCCAGAGCTGCCGGTCCAAGGATCATCAACGTAAAATTCTGGATGTGGCTGGTGCTGAGTCGAAATGCGGGATTCCAGAGCTCAATACCTGTCATGACCAGCGCCGCGCCGACGGCGACGAGGATCGCCGGCAATCTTGACTTCCTGGGCAGAATCAGCGCGATAAAAAGAATGGAGAAGAGCGCAAGATATCCGACCATCATGATGTAGAAACTTTGGAGAACCAGGACGACCAGGGTCGGACCCAAGATCACACAGACCAGATACGGCAGCCATATACCCGGTGCCTGCCGGCCGCGCCGCACAAGACTCCAGCCAATCGCACTGCCGACAAACATCAACACACTGTACGGCAGGAGGACTTTATCTGACAACTCCCACATCCCGCTCTGGAGGATGAACACGATGTACAGGGCTACGCCAAAGAAAGCCAGGCCGACAGCAACCAATATCCCCGTCACCCACAGGCCAATGCGCTTCTCCAGTTCGGCTGTAACAGCAGGTCCCTGCTGGTCGGCGGGTGCCTGCTCGACCGGCACCAATGGCAGGGGGCGGACGGCACGCTCCGCTGTGGGAGCCGCAGTCTTCGGCTCGGCCGGAACCGCCGGTTGGCCTGCCACGAGCGCTTCGAGCTCGGCAATCCGCGCTTTCAGAGCTTCCGCTTCCTTCAGGCTCATGTTCGAGAGCGGCTCGTTTTCGCCGCTAAACATGTTCTTGAATCGTTTCTGGATGTTTTCCTTCACGATTTTTTCTTCTTCGTTTGGTTTGTGAGTTTTAGCCATGAATGCTGCTCCTCAGTTAAGCGGTGACTTCGTCGGGCGGCTGGCTGTCCTGTGCCAGGCCGGGAGCCTCGAGGATGACCCGGATATCGTTTGCGCCCAGGGTTCGACCAAGCTCACGTGCGGTTGCCTGGAGCGCCGCTTCGATGGAAGTGGTGCTCTTTATCTTCAAGCCAATGGATGTGATACGCGCCTCGCGGTCGGCGCGTTGTTGAATGTCTACATAGGAGCGCGCGTTCAGCAGTGCGATGGCGACCTGGTTGGCGAGGGATTGCAGCAAGTCTACATCTTCCTGTTTCAACCCGCCGATCTCATGCTGCTGGACATCCAGAACGCCCAGCACTCTGTCGGCGGTTGCAATCGGCACTGCGGCTTCCGACCTGGTTTCTGGCAATAATGGGTTCGGCAGCCAGTCCGGGTCTTTGGATGTATCGGATACCAGGACAGGAACATTGTTCTGGGCCGCGCGCCCGACCAGGCCTTTCCCTTTCGGAATTTTATGGCCGCTTCCCAGCAGGGAGGCGCCCACATCACCCGAACCGCCCGCCATGATCAGATCTCCACTGGTTTCATCCAGCAGGTAGATGTGAACGTGATAGTAATCGAAGGCTGCTTTTAACTGGTCCACCACCTCAACGATCAGTTGTCGTTCGTTAAGGATTGTGGAGAGATAGCGGCTGATCTCGGCCGAGGTGGCCAGGGCTTTGGTACGTTCTGCGACACGATGTTCCAATGTGCCGATCAAGTCGCTTAGTTGGGCAGTCATGCTATTGAAGGTTTTTGCCAGTGTGCCGGTTTCATCCCCCGTTTCCACGGCAGCTCGTACCGACAGATCGCCGGCTGCCACTTGTTCTGCCACGGCATTGAGACGAATCAACGGTCCCGAAATGAGCTGTGCCAGGCCAAGTGCCGCAAAAGTCGCAGCAATAAAGATGACAAAAGCGAGGAACACAACGTTACGGGTCTGGACCCGGACGGGCTGAAGAGCCTCTTCCAGAGGCTGGAAAACGATCACGCGCCAATACAGTTTTGTTACTGCCATGGCATCTTCACTGACATCGTCGCTGGATGATGCCCTGGCCTGACTTGCCAACACAGGCGTCTGGTAGTGAGCCGTCTCCAGATAGGCAGCCCTTGAATCGGTCAGCAAGTTGATGTCAAACCCCGTTTCCCTCTGTGTGACTAAAAATGTGCCGGCTTCTCCGGGCTCAAGAGCCAATTCCTGACGACCAGGCAGGTACAACACGATTTGACCCGTTTCGCCGACCGAACCGGCAGCAAGAGCAGGCGCCAGGGCATCAAAGTTGACCGTGGTGCGAAGGATGCCAAGCACGTTACTGCTTTGCTCCTCCCGGATCGCGATTGCCACAATAATGGCTAATTTCTGACTGCTTTCATCATATTCGGGCTGGCCAATATAAACTCTTTCCCGATAGGCAATCTGCCACCACTCTTCATCTCCCTGATAGTAATCGGATGTACGATTCGTAGCAGCGAGAAGAGTGCCCTGCTGATTGGTTAGAAAGACTTCCACGTTTTGTGGAAATTGATTCTGAAACTGACGGAGTTGGGATGAAATGTCATTGTCGAGGACACTCGCGACCAGCCAACTGGCAGTATTATTTGTGGGGGCGGCGCGCCATTGATTGTCCAGTTGTTCGATCTCTGCCTCCGTTAAGGGCGCTTTCTGGCTGGCGTTTTTTACCGAATCTTGAATTCTCTCGTTGAGTGCCAATGTTTTCAGGAGGCTGATTTCACGACCGACAGTTTCACGGATTTCAATTGCTTTGGAATTTGCCAGGGCAGACATATTATTGCCGATGTTCTCTGTCAGGTTGGCGCTCAACGAGCGGTTCGTCAGGAAGGCGATCGTTCCTACGGAAACCATGACAATGGTCACAATGACGATGATCATTTTTGTGCGCAGGATGTAATCTCGAAAGCCTCGAATTACCATGAAACCCAAAATAAGCACCACCACGCCCGAAATAAGCGGGATAAGCAACTGCAACTCCGGTACAACCAGGCGATAGGCAGGTAAAGTCAGGTCCAGAAGAATGGTGATGGCTATCACCACAAAACTGGTAATGACATAGCGATCCGGCTGCTCCGTCGCCCGCGAGGCAATCTCCGCGGTCAGTATGATGGCAGTCAGCCCCAACGATATGCCGAGATCAGCGATCAGGAACGGAGTCACTGCGACCGCTATCAGGACGCTAAAGATCAGAACTTGCGCAGCGCGTTCGGTCTTCCCATCGCGGATCAGTCGCAGGCTGATATACGAGGCGGCAAAGACGAACGCGACGCTGCTGGCTGCGCCCCATAATTGCCATGCACCAGTCCGAATCGCCAGGAACAACTCGAGCAGGAGCGCAACAAGGGTTGCTACCATGACGATGCTGGCGTACCGAAATGCACTTTGTGTCTTCGGGGTTGCGTTTTCAGGGAGTTTGAAGAATTGCCTGTTCATTTGTCATCCGTCCTCTGGCTGACCTGCGCCAGTTGTACGCTTGCCTGCGCCCGCACTGCACGTCCTACTTCACGGACGGCAACCTGTAAGGCATTTTCCACTGTCGTCGTATTCTGAATTTTCTGGTTGATGGAACCGATAAGCTCTTCACGCTCGGCGCGCTTCCGGATATCCTCGTAGGAACGGGTATTGCGCAGGGCGATCGCAACCTGCGTAGCAATTGCCTGCAGCAGGTCTGTATCCTCCTGTTTCAAGCCTCCTGCCACATTATGTTGGACATCCAACACGCCGAGAACCTGACCACCGAAGGAGATTGGAACAGCTGTTTCAGACCTGGTCTCAGGCAGCAATGGGTTCGGCAACCAGTCAGGGTTTTTTGAAACGTCTGAAACAAGCACAGCCGTGTTTGTGTCGGCAGCCCGGCCCACCAGGCCTTTCCCTCTGGCAATCTTATGACCGCTTGCCAGCATGGTTTGACCGGCTTCGCCTGTACCGCCAGCCATGATCAACTCTTCTTTAGACTCGTCCAATAGATAAATATGTGCGTGATAATAATTGAAGGCTGACTGTACCTGTTCCACGACTTCAGTGACCAGTTGTTTCTGATCGAGGATGGTGGAGAGGCGGCGGCTGACTTCGGCGGAGGCGGCAAGCGCCTTCGTGCGGTCAGCGACCCGCTCCTCCAGGGAGCCAATGAATTCACGCAAGCGCGCGGTCATGACGTTGAACGTGGATGCCAGCTGCGCGATTTCCACGGGTCCGCTGACTTTTGCCTGTAAGCCCAGGTTGCCGCTTGAGATTTCAGTCGCGACATTCGACAGTTCGATCAGAGGGGTGGAGAGACGTCGTGCCAGGAAATTACCAGCCAGTCCCACTAGCACTGCAAATATCAAAATCATGGCGGCAGTGGTTAGCACTGTTTGAATGATCGGCTGATATGCCTCGGCTGTTGGCAATTCGGTGACCACAGCCCACTGCGGGGTGCCGAGGGGCACATAGTTTCCCACAACGGGCTCGCCAAGCAAACCTGTGTAACTTGTAATTTCCGGTGTGACATCGCTTGTTTGAGCCGGGTTCTTAAGAAATTCTGCCACTTCAGAAATCTGCGACACGTTTTCGCCGCGCAATACCCGCCCGGTATCGCCGAAGGCGATCAGTTCGCCCTGATTATCCACCACATATGCATAGCCTGTCTCGCCTACCTCCAGCTGGTCGACCAGGTCCCACATGAACTTCAGGTTTAGTTCGGCTATCAGGACCCCCCGAAAGTCCCCAAAGACGTCTTTGGCAGGGACGGCGATGACGACCAGAGGCTCACTGGTTAGCTCGTCGATGTAAACGGGGCTGATATACTTTTGTCCGCTTTGGGTCTGCTCGAGCACCTCTCCCTGGAGGCGGACTTCGAATTGTTCCGATAATGACGATGATTGACGCGAAACTCCAGCAACCTTCATCCCTGCAATATTCAGCAATGCCAATTGCCGGAAGGCTGGCTGCAGCCCCAGAAGGCTTTCCAGAACATTTTCCCGGGTTTCTGCGTCGGCTGCAACCGGGTTCCCAAGTTCGACGGCTGTTTCGAGCACGCTGAATTTCTCCTGAATGAAATTGGCGACGGTTTTGCTTGCGTCCTGAGCAATGAGCAACTGCCGGGTGGATAGAGTATCCTGATATGCCAGGTAGTTAGTGACGACTCCCGTACCTCCGTTAATCAATAGAAGCACGATACTCAATGTAAAAAAGGCAATCGCCAGTATCGTCGTCAGGCTGCGTGCAGCTCGGGGTCTGTTCTTCTTGTCTCTCATAGTCATCTCGATTCTGTTGGTTTATCGTGCGGGGCTAGACCGATGTCCCCGCACGATAAACATTTCCAAACCGTTGGAAGTGGTTTCAGAGTGAAACTCGAACCAATCCTACCGGATAATCTCATTTGCCTGTTTCAGTATACCTTCAGGTACGGTTAAATCAAACTCCTGGGCAACTTTGTAATCGATTTGAATGAAATTCTCAGGCGAGACAGCCGGGATAGTACCGGCAGGCGTACCTTTCAAAACTTTGTCAGCCAGGGGAGCTGCCAATTTGCCGGAGGCAAACAAATCTACATTTACGCCGAAAATAGATGCGTATTCACCGACCTTATTGTAGAAGCCGCCAAACGGGATCCCATGCCCATAAGCGAACCTGGCTACGGTCTCAAATGCGTCGGAGGTTGTCATGAGCGGCTCCACCAGCGCCATGATTGCGTCCATGCCAATATCTTCCTTCGCAGAAAGCGCATTCAGTTCAGCCTGGACTTCCGCGGTGTCGTCGGCCGGGAAGGGGATGAGGGTGATGCCCTCGGCCTTTGCCACAGGCTCGAGCGCCTCCAGTTGCGGAGCCACGATGGGATATCCGCGCTGATACGGCATCCAGATCCGTTTGGCATCCGGGGCGATCTTGCGCATGAGCTCAAAGCGCTTGAGAGTGATATCCACACCCGGGAAGCGCACACCGGTGATGTTCCCGCCGGGCTGTCCTACGCTGTCGATGATCCCCATCCCTTCGGTGAACGCGAAGCTGAACACAACGGGAATATCGGTGCCCTTGGTGAGGGTCTTGGCCTCGATCGTGGCTTCCGTAGGGGTGACGACGATCAGGTCCACTTTGTCAGCGATGAATTTCTTGATCGTGTTCTGATAGGTGGGGATGTCGAAACCCACTACTTGCACATCGTAGACGATATTTTCGCCTTCGACATATCCCAGTTCTGCCATTCCGGCTTTGAACCCCTCCGCAACGGGAGTTGTGAACTCGATGCCGATCAGTACGCCTACTTTATATTGTTTCTTCCCCTGCAGACCCGTGCATCCGCTCAGGAGGAGTGTGGCGATGATCACCCAGGTGAGCAGCCTCCATATCATTTGAGAATTCTTTTTGCTTTGCATATTTGGTGTTTCTCCTTTAATGTTTTTTGTTGCGCTGGAGAATGACGATTAGCCTTCTTCAGCGAACTTTCAGGTTATTGAATAATTTCATCCGCCATCCTCAGTAGCCCCTGAGGTATGGTCAGTCCCAGTTCCTGAGCCACTTTGTGATTGAGTACCAGATGATTCTCAGGTGAGGCCACCGGAATGGTGCCAGCCGGGGTGCCTTTGAGGACTTTGTCGGCAATCGGCGCCGCCAGCGCGCCTACCTCACTATTGTAAGGAGAATAGGCGAACAGGGCGCCTGGGGCTTGATTGGTCTGGCCCGCGCCCAGCGGCAATTTATGTTCAGCCACAAACTTGAGGATCACAGCAAAACAATCGGGGGAATGGGTGAGCGCATCCGGCGCTTGCAGAATGGCATCCATACCGAGGTCATCCTGTTTGGCGCGTGCGTCCATGTCAGCCTGCATTTCTTCAATGCTGGTGATGGGAATTTCCACCAGGGAGAGCCCCATCTCTGCAGCCACTGGGCGCAATTTCTCTAACGCGGGGGCATTCGTAGGATAATCCTTCTGATAGAAATACCCGATCCGCTTGGCATTTGGCACCAGTTGGTGCAAAAGCTCGAGCCGCTTGGCGGTGCTCTCTGGCCCGCTGAAGCGCACGCCGGTGATGTTCCCGCCGGGTTCACGCACGCTCTTGACCAGGGTCGTCCCTTCCAGTCCGGCAAAAGCAAAGACCACCGGGATATCCGTTCCCTCGGTTGCTGCCTTGGCTAGTTCAGCCTGTTCGGTTGGGAACGCGTAAATTAAATCAACTCCGTCTGAAATGAACTTCTGGAGTTTTTCGTTGGCTGAATCTATACTGTCGACACCCGGAATATATAGCTGCAGATCGTAGGTGATATTCTCACCCTCGATATATCCCAACTCAGTCATTTCGGCTTTGAAGCCATCAGCCATCTCCATGAATCCTGGAAAGGCCAAAATGCCTACATGGTACACTTTTTTAGATGTACCACCACATCCGCTCAATAAGAGTGTGGCGATGATCAGCCAGGTGAGCGGCGCCCATATTTTTTGAGGATTGTTTTTGATCGACATGATATTGTTCCTTTCATCAATACTTTGTCAGGTGGCGGATGGCTTCTTCGCTTTCCTTACAAAGGTTCGGCTCATTTGACAATCTGATTCGCCATCTTCAACAGACCCTCGGGCACGGTCAGCCCTATTTCCTGAGCCACTTTGTAGTTGATGTACAGATCCTGGTCAGGGGTGATGACTGGAATCGTCCCGGCGGGTATGCCTTTTAAGATTTTGTCTGCCTGAGGAGCAGCCAGTTCGCCTATTTTGATAAGATCGTTGGCATTCCCAAAGACCGCCCCAGCCTCTACTGTATAGAGAAGGCTGCCTGCCAGCGGCAGTTTTTGTTCTGCGGCAAACTGGCTGATTAATGTCAGACCCTCGGTTGCCATGTTTAAACCATCTGGCATGAGGATCAAGGCATCTATGCCAGGATCATCTGCCGCGGCGCGTGCTTCGAAGTCGGCTTTGAAATCATCCAGTTTTGTGGCTGGCACCTCCACCAGGGTCAATTCCAGCGCTTCGGCTCCGGATCGCAAAGACTCGAGCGCCGAAGCAGTGTTGGGATTATTGATATCGTACCCTGCCCAAACCCGGTGGGCATTCGGCGCAATCTGACGCAGGATTTCCAAACGCTTGATGATCATTTCATGACCGGGATAGCGCACACCGGTGATGTTCCCGCCCGGTTCACGCACGGTTTGGATCAAGCCCGTTCCTTCCGTGGATGCATAGGTGAAAACCACCGGAATATTTGTCCCCTCAGTTGCTGCCTTGGCTGCGATGGCTCCCGGGGTGGAACCGGACACGAAGATCAAATCGACTTTGTCTGCCGCGAATTGCCTGGCAAAGTCTGCCGCTCCAGCCAGGTCGGAACCTGCGTCTGGCACATCGTAGACAATGTTCTCCCCTTCTATATAACCCAACTTTGTCATTTCAGCTTTGAAGCCGTCGAAGATGACACCAAAAGCGCCTCCGCGTATGACGCCTACCCGATATACTTTTTTGGATGTACCGCCACATCCGCTCAACAGGAGTGTGGCGATGATCAGCCATGTGAGCAGCGTCCATACATTTTGAGTGTTGTTTTTGATCGACATGATATTGTTCCTTTCATCAATCTTTTATAGTGCCGGGCTGCGCTTCCAGACCTGTGTGTACTTCCTGCTGTGCAAGTGGGAGGGAAAAACTGAAACAGGATCCCACTCCTGGTTTGCTTTCCACCTGTACCTGGCCTCCGTGTCGTTCGATGATGGATCTAACGATTGCCAACCCAAGTCCATTGCCCTGAATGTCCTTGGTCTCCTCATGCTGGGCTCGATAAAACCGATCGAAGATGAATGGCAGGTCATCCGCAGGGATGCCGTAGCCAGTGTCCTGAATTTTGATTTTTGCCATATTCGTTTCGCATTCAAGGGAAAGTGTGATGGTGCCTCCGTTGGGTGTGTATTTAATGGCGTTGCTGACCAAATTCCGTAATGCCTGACGCAGTTGCGGTGTGTCCCCAAGGATCGTTAAACCGCTCCTGCTTTTCACAAGGGTCAACAACTGACTCTTGACCTGTGCCTGCGGCTGGAATTCATCTGCGATTTCGCTGAGCAAATGAGTTAGATCAACGGTTTCCTGTTTGGGCTCTGCGCCCAGGTCCATCTTTGCCAGGTCGAGCATGTTTTCGACCAGTTCGATCATGTTCTCAGCAGTATTCTGGATCCGCTTTGCAAATTCTGCCTGGCTTTTATTGAGGGGCCCGGCATGTTCGATCAAACGGCTGAACCCTTCTATGGAGGCGATGGGATTGCGCAAATCGTGGGATGCCGTGGCGATAAATTCATTCTTTACTCTTTCGAGGTTCTTGAAATGGGTAACGTCGTGCAAAACAATGACGCAGCCGCCTTCATTCAGAGGAGTCAGTATGGCTGAGAAAACCCGCTTGTCGGGCCACTGGATTTCCCCCAGGGAGGAGGTGCTTGAAGGTTCCATTTGGTCGAGCAGGCGCAGGAACGAATCGTATCCCAAGCCGTCTGGCAGCCGTTGTCCAACTTTGATTTCGTAGTCGGTGAATAATTTGCGGCCAGCCGGGTTGGCAAGCAGCAGATGTTTCCCGGCATCGAACATCAGGATCGCGTCCGCTGCATTGTGGAGCACTGCTGTAAATTTCTGCTCCTCCTGGATCAGGCTTGCATACAGGCGCGCATTTTCCACGGCAATGGATGCCAGGCTGGCGATTGCCTGCAGAAGTAACTGATGCTCCACATTAAAGTACCCCGGCTTTTCATGTGCCAGGATGAAAAGACCGAGCAGGTTGAGGCGGCCAGCCATGGGAACGATGATGACCGAGCGGATGGCGTCATCGGGCTCGAACTGCCAGTGCGCATCTTCGCGGGTATCGTCGATAATGAGGCTGGCGCGTTTGTCCTGGACCTGCTGAACGAGGTCGTTCAGAGGGGGGAGCCGCAGGTTGGCTGGATCCGTTCCCGACGTGGAGATGCGGTACTCCTTGTGTAAAGGCTCCCGGGGATGCAGTGTGAAGACATGACCGACGACGGCTCCCAGCGTTTCGACGCTGCGGCGTAATGCCACGTCGAGCAGTTCATTCACATCCAGGCGCGCGCTCAATTCCCTGGCAATTTCGGGAAGGATGCTCAATTCCCGGTTGCGGCGGCGGATGGCGTCCTCCACCTCTTTGACCCGTAATTTGGTACGGATGCGGGCAAGCAACTCCCGCTTGTCGAATGGTTTGGTGACATAATCGTCGGCGCCCAGGTTCAGCCCCCACTGGATGTCATTCGGCGAGGGACGTGCAGCCGTCAGGATAATCACCGGAATGTGCCCGATCATGGCGTCTGCCCGCAATTCCTTGAGCGCCATGAATCCATCTTTTTGCGGCATATTTACATCGAGCAGAATGAGGTCAGGCATTTCCGACTGAGCTTTTTGCAAAACTTCTATGCCGTTCGAGGCGACGATGTAGTCATACCCCTCGTTTGTGATAAACCGTGAGAGCAGGTTGACGTTGTCCGTGACGTCATCGGCGATCATGATCTTAAAGTGATGCGTAGTTTCCGGTACCCCCACCGGGGTATTCACGTGGCCCATGCTGTCGAGGACCTGCTTTACAATCTGGCAGATGTGTTCGGTGGGAACGGGTTTGATGATCGTGTTGTGGATCTTTAGCCGCCGTGTAGTTTCTTTCAGACCGGGGACATCATAGGCGGTCATGAGAATCGTATGCAGCGGCTTCCCGGCAGGGTGCGCCTGGAGTTGTTCGATGAGCTCCAACCCGTTCATGCCGGGCATCATCATATCGGTGATGAGCACATCGACGGTATCGCTGCCTGCATACTCCAGGGCTTGTTTTCCACTGGTGGCAGAGACGACATTGATGCCATCACCCAACTGGGAGATGGCGCGTGCCAGAGTGGTGGCGGTATAGGGGTGATCGTCAACCACCAGGATGCGCACGGGGGCCGGTTTGTCCGCAGTTTTTGGTTTATCCATGCAAGCATTTTCACACGAAGGGACGGATTTGGCGGTTTGCATGGAGGCGGGAAAGTTGGTAAAAGTTGGTAAAACAGAGAACGACCCGGGCCAAGCCAGAGTCGTTCATTGTTCCTGCGGCAGGTTAAGCCTGGTTGTCTAGTCCACTACAAGGCGATAGCCCGTCCCGCGCACATTGATGATGAAGGTCGGATGCTGGGTATCCGGTTCAATGCTTTCACGGATCTGGTGGACATGCCACTTGGTCAATTCCTGGGCTTCCCGCGCATCTGTCTGATAGCCTTGTGCTTCCGTGACCAGCGTTTGATAATCGACGACATTGGGCGCGTGGCGTGCCAGCACAAGCAGATAGTTAAAAGCAGTCGGGGACAGGTCGATAATCTGGTTGCCAAGAGTAATTCGCTGGGTGTGCAGATCGAGGGTTAAATTACCGCGTTTGAGATAGCGTTCATTCCCATTCGACTCTTTCTCTTTCTGACCCGCTTCCGTGCCGGCTTCCGTTTCCAGATTCCTGAGCTCGGCCTGCAAGGTTTCAATTTGCGTCTGAAGTTCCTTTTTGCGGCGTTCGCGCTCCAGATTCGCAAGGACAGTTTTTGCCCGTTCAATGATGAGATCGGGCTTCAGCGGCTTCTGGAGATAATCCAGGGCGCCCTGACGCAGAGCGCTCACTGCGGAGTTCAGATCGGGTTGACCCGTGAAGAGAATGACAGGCAAATTTGGATGGTTTGTGGTAATTGCCTGAAGTGTTTCAAGCCCATTCATGTCCGGCATACGGATGTCCATGTATACCAGGTCGAATGTTTGCTGCGAAAGGAGCACCAGTCCCTCTCTGCCGCTTGCAGCCGTGGTGACTTCGAACCCCGCCCGCTGCAAGACGCGCGCGACCGTGTGCCGCAGATTGGCCTCGTCATCCACAATCAGGATCCGACCCGCTGGGTTCATCTGCCAGCCTCCCTCCAAACAGGGAGCCAGACGGTGAATTTTGCTCCGCCGTCCGGACTATTCTCCGCGAGAATCCGGCCATGATGCTGCTGGATGATCTCGTGTGTAATGGTCAATCCCAGCCCGGTGCCTGCTTCTTTATTGGTGACAAACGGCTCGAAGATCCTGGGGAGCAGATCCGGATCGATGCCAATGCCGGTATCCTGGACGGAGAATTCAACTTCGTTTTTTGAATGCCCGTTGCACGTCTCGACAAAAAGAGTCCCGCCTGTGGGCATGGCTTCCACGGAATTCATAAAAAGGTTCAGAGCGACCTGCTTGATGTGATCAGAGATGCCGCGGATGAGCGGCAGGTCGGGATTCGGCTGATAAACGAAGTCGATCTTCTTGTGGCGTAAGTGAGTGGCAATCAATTTGTGTACGTCTTGAATGATCTCGTCGATCCGGATTGGTTTGAACTCTTCGGCGCGCAGCGGCCGGTAGGTGGAACGCAGTTGATCGAGCAGGGTGACCATGCGGTCTGCTTCGGAAGAAATGATGCTCAATACTTCCAGACCATCATCCGAGTATTTCAATTCCTCTTTCAGCAGGAACAGGGCATTCTGGATGGTTTGCAGGGGGTTGTTCAGCTCATGTGAGATCGACGCCAGCAGCTGGCCGATCAGTGCCAGGCGCTCGACCTGGAGCAGTTGCGAACGCGTGGATTTCTCCTGTTGGAGAGACTTTTGCAGGTCGGCATAAAGATTTGCCTTTTGAAGAGCTACTGCCAGCTGATCGGCAACAGCCATCATCAGCTGCATATCCTCGTGGGAGAGGCGATGGGGCGGTTCGTGCTGGATGTCCAGGACGCCGACGACCCTTCCTTCCACTTTGATCGGTACTGCCAGTTCAGACTGCGTATTGGGCAGCAGCGGATTACGATAGTAGAACACCACGTCATTGACGTTGTTGGTGACAAACGGGGTTCCCATCTCGGCAACATAACCAATAATGCCCTTGCCGCGCGGGAGACGAACTCCCTGTTCGAACAATTTGGTGCCGATCTCATCACTACCCCTTTTGAAAACAAGCTCGCCGGTTATGGGATCCAGCAAATAGATCTGCACATAATAATACCCAAGGTTTTGTTTGAGCAGGATCAGAACATCCTGGATCAGTCGATCGGGGTCCAAAGAGGCAGCGAGTCCCTGGTTGATCTTATAGAGCGCATTGACCTCTTTCAGGCTCTGCTGCGTGCTTTCGAACAGGCGCGTATTTTCGATCGCGATGGCTGCTTGACTGCCTAGTCCTTTGAGCAGTTCTGCTTCATGCGTCGAAAATGCATGCGACTTCTCGCTCTCCACGCTGATGGTCCCGAGCCGTTTCCCGGCGGTCTGCACGGCGGCGACCAGGAGAGAGCGATAGCCCGGCTTGAGATCCGTATGCAGGAAGCGCGGGTCGGTATTGACGTCCGCGATGTTGGCTGTGATGCCATCCCGCAAGACCTGTCCGGCCACGCCGTTGCCGATCTGTATCCTGCGATTGGGCGTTGTCTTTTCGTTCGGGTGAAATCCCGAAGTGGCTTGGGCGATCAGGGACACCTCATCGACATCCACCAAATGAATCACGGTCTTCTGCGCCTGTGGAATCAGGTGCCTGGCTGAGTCGACAATCAACTGTAGAACGATATCCAGTCCAACGCGTACCGTTTCTCCTAACGTCTGGCCGACCTGGATCAGGGTTCTGGTCTCATTGAGTTGTTGCCGGCTGATTTCATCCTGCCTTACCGTCCAAAGCGCCAGTGCGGTTTGATAGCCGACACGTTCCACATAAGCCAGGTCTTCCTGAGTGTAATGATATGGAGATTCATAAGCAAGAATGGCTGTACCGAATTTATATTCTCTCGCAACCAGCGGCAGACAAATCGCCGATCGAATTGGATAAGTAGTTTTCGTCAGTTCAAGAGATTCAATGAGGGAGGGTACATCTTCCATGTCCTCAACAAAAAGCGCCTGACCGGTTTGCAATACATTTTCGGTGATCCTGGTCTGAGGCGGGTTCAGTTCGGTGTTGAGAAAAGAAGCTTCGAGCGGATTCGTGGCAGCAACCAGGAAGGCTTTTTCCTGGATATGATCCCAGCGTATGATGTAACCATAATCTGCCATGAACAGGTTGGTCAGGTGATTGGCCACATCGTCGAAGAGCCTCTCTGGTTTGCTGGGCATCAAAATCTTTTTCACGATCATGTTCGACAGGCTGAGAAATCGCTCCTGTGACTGCAGCCTTTGATTGAGCCGGAAAAGATTCTCGAAGACCCCGCGCAGGTAACCGACCATGATGCTGACCGCAGCAACGAAAATGTGACCGATCAGGTATCCGTCCTGCCAATTGACCAGGACGTCCCAGCTGAACGGTCCGATAAATCGATTGAAGAGAAAGATATTTAGAACGGCAGCCAGGATGGATCCGAGAAAGCCCCCTTTCTGATAGTAGAACCAGCCGGCGACCACGACGGGCACCGAGACCAGTATGGTGGCTTTGAAGATCGGAAATGTAACGAGGTATAGAATGACCAGCCCGACTAAAATCCATACGTGGAAGCGCGCCAGGGATCTTGTCGCGATGATTTCTTCAAGCGATTGTGCTCGTTGTTTTGCCGCCATGATGACTTATTATAATTATTTTATTGTCTACAAAAATAATAAGAACAGTGTATTTTCTTTACAAAAATGCTGGCTGACTCATTCACATAGTTGTCTATACGTTCGCGCCAGCCAGCGTGACGGATAAAAGGTGGAAAGGTCCGGGATCATTTCGCGATCTCGGTTGCGCGCGTTTCGCGGATCACCGTGACGCGGATCTGTCCCGGATACTGCATGGTCTCTTCGATTTTCTTGGCGACGTCGCGTGCCAGCCGGGCAGAGGCGAGGTCGTCAATGGCTTCAGGTTTGACGATGATGCGCACCTCGCGTCCCGCCTGGATGGCGAAGGCTTGCTGCACGCCTTCGAATGACATGGACATCTCTTCGAGCGAACGGATCCGTTTGATGTAGGCTTCCAGGTCCTCGCGGCGGGCACCGGGGCGCGCGCCGGAGATGGCGTCCGCCGCTTCGGCGATGACCGCCTCCACTGTCATCTGATCCACCTCGTGGTGGTGCGATTCGATGGCATTCACCACGACGGAGTTCACGCCGTAGCGCTTGCAGTATTCCGCGCCGAGTTTGGCGTGTGTGCCCTCCTGGTTGTGGTCCATGGCTTTGCCGATGTCATGCAGGAACCCCCCCTGTTTGGCAAATTCCACATTCGCGCCGATCTCCGCCGCCAGGATGCCAGCCAGCTTGGAAACTTCCACGGCGTGTGCGAGTTGGTTTTGCCCATAGGAGGTCCTGAATTTCAGGCGCCCCATCATTCGCAGGACTTCCGGGTGCAGACCGTTGATATTGGCTTCATAAGCAGCCTGCTCACCTGATTCATTAATGATTTTATCGACCGCGCGTGTCTCCTCCTCGACAATCTTTTCGATATGTGCAGGATGGATGCGTCCATCCAGGATGAGACGGCTCAATGAACGGCGGCCAATTTCACGACGCACCGAGTCGAAGCATGAGACGGTGACGGAATCCGGCGTATCATCCACGATCACATCCACGCCGGCAGCCTGTTCGAAGGCTTTGATGTTGCGCCCGTTACGTCCAACGATGCGGCCCTTCATCTCCTCGTTGGGGAGGACGACCACCGCGCGCGTCACCTCAGCCACATGCTCGGAGGCGACCCGCTGGATGGCATCTGCGATCAGCTTGCGGGCGCGCTTTTCGCCCTGTTCGCGCGCCTCCGCTTCGATCTGGCGGATGATGCGCGCCATGTCGCCGCGCGCCTCTTTTTCAACAGCGGCAAAGAGATCTTTCCTGGCGTCGTCCTGGGTCATCTGGGCGATGAATTCGAGTTTCTTGACCTGTTCTTCATACAGTTTGTCGATCTCATTCCCACGCCGGTCAACTTGCGATTGGCGTTTGTTGATGGATTGCTCGCGCTGTTCGAGCCGGTCCACCCGGCTGTCGAGTTCGGAACGACGCTTTTCGAGACGCTCCGTTTCCTTGTTGAGCTCCAGACGACGTTCCTTGAGCTCCGTTTCCGCGGCCTGCACGATCTTGACAGCATTCTCACGCGCCTGGCTTTCGATCAGACGGGCCTGCTCACTGGCTCCTTTTAGAATATTATCAGCCTTCTCCTGCTGGTTCCGGCGGGCGACATCAGCCTGATAACGATGAAAAAAATAACCAAGAGCACCACCCACAATCAAAAAGACTACAGCTATAACCAAATCGATCAGGGTCATCTTAAATCCTCTTCTTCGTAGTGTTGTTCATCTCTGTGTACTTCATTCCAAATACGGGTGATAACGGGCGCGCTCACGGAATAGGAGAATCCGCGGCGACCGAGAAAATCACTCATCTTTTTCCGAAACTCATTCCACTCCAGGCCTTTCAACCTGGGCACTCTCTTCTGGGCGGCTTCATAGGCGAGGGCTTCATCATCCATACCTTCCGTAGCGGATGTGATCGCCTCATCGCCGAGGCCCTTCTGGCGAAGTTCCATCGCCATCAGGCGGCGGCTGCGCGGGCGGAAAGCGCTTCGGTTCTCCACCCACGTCCGGGCAAATTGATGATCGTTCGCAAGCCCAGCCTGTCTCAGCCGTTCGAGCGTCTGCTCGATGACCGGCTCAGGGATCTCGTGCTTGCGCAGGTTCTGCCGGATCTCGGATTCGGAGCGATCGCGATAACTGAGAAAAAGCATCGCCTGCTGGAAGGCGTGCTCACGCGCCTCCTCGGCTTGCAGCTGCTCGATCTTCTCTGCGCTCAGCTCCTGCCCGACTCTCAGCCACGCAGCGACAATGCGTGCCAGCCCAAAGGCAAATTCTCCATCCAGGTGAATATTTACCCGATTTGGAGTTCTCTTTTGCACTTCGATCGCCGTAATCTTCTTCATTAAACACACACAACCGAGAGCCACGGCAGAATACTGCCGGAAAGCGGCCTCGGCTGTCACAGATCCCACGGTAGCGGGGTGGAAAATGTCTGGGTAGGTTGAGCAGGTCCAAATCCCGCGAGAAGCGTGCGGGACCACAATCAACCCGTCTGACCGGGTCTTAAGTCACGTTCGACACAAGGGTTGAAGGGGCGAAGTCATGTTCTTATTCAATTTAATCCTAAATTGACTTCACAAAGTAACTCCCAAAAATGGGGGAGGTTCGTGCTCGAAATATCCAGAGTTTGTTTCCCGCGAGGCGGGATCTTCGACAGCCAGGCCGCAGGGGCGGCAGAAAATTTAGTATTTGTTCTTACCGTACCTTAATTATACATGAAAATTCAGAGTTGTTAACATAGCTTTTTCGTTGCACCACAGATCCCTCGAAAAGTCATGACAAACGGAACTAGGGAAAACACTGGAATTTGTGCCATAATCTAAGAGGTCCAAATCTCAACAGGAGGCTGTATGGCTAAAATTACGCGTGAAGATGCACTTGAGTACCATCGTCTGAAAGGCAAGCCCGGCAAGATTGCGGTTGTCCCGACCAAGCCCATGGATACCCAGCGCGACCTGAGCCTGGCGTACACACCTGGTGTGGCGGTGCCGGTCCTGGAGATCGAGAAAGACCCCGAACTGGCTTATGAATATACTTCGAAAGGCAACCTGGTCGCTGTGGTCTCGAATGGCACGGCGATTTTAGGTCTTGGGGATCGCGGCGCGCTGGCCAGCAAGCCCGTGATGGAAGGGAAGGGCGTCCTCTTCAAGAAGTTTGCCGACGTGGACGTGTTCGACATCGAAGTGAACAGTCACGATCCGGATGAAATCATCAAGGTGACCGCCGCCATCGCGCCGACCTTTGGCGGCATCAACCTGGAGGACATCAAAGCCCCGGAATGCTTCTATATCGAAGAGCAATTGAAGGAAATGCTCGATATTCCGGTCTTCCATGATGACCAGCATGGCACCGCCATCATCTCCTCCGCCGGGCTGGCGAACGCGCTCGAGATCGTAGGCAAGAAGCATGGGGAGGTCCGCATCGTGATCTCGGGCGCAGGCGCCTCGGCGATTTCGTGCGCGGAACTTGCCATCCGCTGGGGCGTGAAGCGCGAGAATATCATGATGTGTGACAGCAAAGGCGTGATCTACAAAGGCCGCAAGGAGGGCATCAATAAATATAAGGAACGCTTCATGGTGGAGACCGATTGCCGCACGCTCGCCGATGCCATCCGTGGCGCCGACGTGTTCTACGGCCTCTCGGTCGCCAATGTCATGACGCCCGAGATGGTCAAGTCCATGGCGAAAGACCCCATCATCTTTGCGATGGCGAATCCCGACCCTGAAATCAATCCTGACCTGGCAAAAGAGGCTCGCAAGGACCTGATCATCGCCACGGGCCGTTCGGATTACACCAACCAGATCAACAATGTGCTGGGCTTCCCGTTCATCTTCCGCGGGGCGCTGGATGTGCGCGCCAAAGCGATCAACGATGACATGAAGTTCGCGGCTTCGAAGGCGCTGGCTGCGCTTGCCAAGGAGGATGTGCCTGATTCGGTCATCCGTGCCTATGGCGGTGACAGCATCAAGTTCGGGCGCGACTATATTATCCCGAAGCCGCTTGATCCGCGCGTGCTGCTGTGGGAGGCGCCGGCCGTCGCTGGCGAGGCGATGAAGACAGGTGTTGCCCGCAAGCCGATCGATATCAATGAATACCGTGAACAGCTTGCTTATCGCCAGGGGAAAGGCGAGCAGGTGCGCTACTTCTTCCAGAACAAGGCGCGCTCCTCGGGCGGGACGAAGCGCATTGCCTTTGCGGAAGGCGAGGCGCAGAAGATCATCCGCGCCGCCTATCAGATCCAGGAAGAAGGGATTGCCACCCCTGTGTTGATCGGGCGTAAGGATGTGATCGATGAGCAGTTGAAGAATCTTGGTCTGGAGTATAAGCCGCAGGTCGTAGACCCGAATGCGTTCGACAAATTCGAATCGTATACTCAGGCTTATTATGAATTGCGCCAGCGCAAGGGTGTCAACGTCGCAGATGCCTCCAGGTTTGTGCATGATCCGAATATCCTTGGTTCTTTGATGGTCAGGATGGGCGATGCGGACGCGTTCATTTCGGGTCTCACCTCTGACTATCCCGCGGTGATCCGGCCATCCCTGCAGATCCATCACACCACCAAAGGCGTCACGCGGACGGCCGGTGTCTATATCATGATCGTCGAGGACCAGGTCTATCTCTTTACGGATGCGACGGTCAACATCGAGCCGAGCGCCGAAGACCTGGTGGAGATCGCCTGCCTGGCGGCGGACTTCGCGAAGCGCCTTGAGCTCGACCCGCGCGTGGCATTCCTCTCCTTCTCGAACTTTGGCTCCACGCCGCATCCACTCTCGGACAAGGTGCGACGCGCCGTTGCGTTGACAAAAGCTCGCTGCCCCGACATCCAGGTGGATGGAGAGATGCAGGCTGACACAGCCGTTGTGGCGGACATCATCGAGCAGCGTTACCCGTTCAGCGCGGTGAAAGACGCGAATGTGCTGGTCTTCCCATCGCTGGAATCGGCAAATATCGCTTACAAGCTGCTGGCTCGGCTGGGAAAAGCGAAAGCGATCGGCCCGATCCTGCTGGGGATGGGCGCGCCGGTCCATGTGCTGCAGACCGGTGACGATGTCAACACGATCGTGCAGATGGCCTCCGTGGCTGTCATGGATGTTATGAGCCGCGAGGAAAAGGCTTAGCGCAACAAGCAGGACTGAAACACAAAGATAAAGAGACCTCGGATGTACTCCCGAGGTCTCTTTGTTGAAAAGGTGTCTGCGCTAGAGATCGCGCTTCTGGAAAATGCGTATGGACAGAATCAGGGCAGCAATGAGATAGAAGACCGCGTAGTTAATCATCAAACCACTGGGGACGGAGATGGTTCCAAAGGGTGAGAGACCCAGGGCGTTCGCGAACGGTGTTTGCATTTCGAAAGCGGCCCGCCTCCAAAGCGCCTCGCTCGGAATGATCAGGCTGGTGATGATGCCGATCTTCACCGCAGTCTGATTCTGGAAGTATGCACCGAACTGCTCGATCCAGCCGCCGATGAACGCCAGGCCATACAGACCGAAAACGATCCCTCCGGTTGCCAGGGCTGGAAATGCGGACGAACACATCAGGGTAATGGTCATCACCAGCAGAGCTTCCAGATAGATGAGGGACAATCCGATTAGTAAATGATCAGGGGTGTAACCGGTTTGCAGGAACACACTCAAGACCGTGCCGCCAGCCATCAGCAAAAGATATAAGCCGAGCAGCCCGGCAAAGCCCAGCCATTTGCCAAGCACCACATCCGAACGCCGAATGGGTTTTGTGACGACAGTTTGGATCGTGCCGGAATTGATCTCGCCAGCCAGCGTATCCGCTCCCAGGAGTGCTGCCATGGCGATGGACAGGAACGTGACTGCATATAATCCCATGATCACAAAGCCATTCATGATCTCGGCATTCGCAATGCGAGCCACTCCCTGACTCGGCGCGCTGGCTGCAATCTCTGCCTCGAGTTGTACGAGCAGGTAATGGAAACCGATCGTAAATATAATGAGAAAGCTAACTCCCAGAAGCAATCCGGCCAGCAGGATGCGCCTGCGCATGGCTTCGCGCAGGGTTAGTTTTGCGAGGATCAAAATCGCTCTCACAACCCACCGTCCCTGCCGACTGTTTCGATAAAGACCTCTTCCAGGGAAAGACGATTGGGTGAGATGGCATACACATCCGCGCCCTGCTCTACCAGATAGCGAGTAACTTCAGGCAAGGCCGATTCGTCTTGAATGGTCATTGTCACATGATCGTGATTCGCTTGAACATCCTGCCCCCAGCGGCAAAGCCCAGCGAGCATTTCTGCCGAAAGAGGATTTGCACGAATGGTTACTTTCGATTGACCTGCGGAAAGGGATGCCATTTCGAGAACCCGCACCACTTCGCCGTGTCGAATGAATGCGACCCGGTCACAGGTGATTTCGATTTCGCTCAGCAGATGTGAGTTCAGGAAAACGCAGGTCCCCTGCTGGCGCAGCTCGTGGATGATATCCCTCACCAGGCGGCGCCCGACCGGGTCCAAGCCCGAGGTCGGTTCATCCAGGAAGACCAGGGCCGGTCTGTTCAACAATGCCTGTGCCAGTCCAATGCGCTGTAGCATGCCCTTGGAGAACGTCCGGAGCTGCTTGTTCCGATAATCCGCGAGACCGACTCGTTCGAGCAATTCATCCAGGCGGGCGTTCAGATCGCCGGCCTTCATATTCAGCAACTGACCGTGCAGGAGGAGAAATTCGTCGGCGGTCAGCCACTCCTGAAACCTGAAATGCTCCGGCAGGAATCCAATGCGTGCCAGTGCGAGGCGGTCCCCAATCGGTTTTCCCAATAAAGCTGCAACACCGGATGTAGGTGCGGTCAGCCCCAGCAGCATTTTTATCGAAGTCGTTTTTCCCGCGCCATTTGGTCCCAGGAAACCAAACACCTCACCCTGCCTGACTTGCAGGGTGAGGCCCTTGACCGCCGCATTATTGCCGAAGACTTTTCTTAATTGATTGGTCTCGATTGCAGGGACAGGAGACATGCAAGGTCCTTAGCGCAGCGAGTCTGCCATTTGGATGGCCTGGTCCGCGTCACTGCCCAGGCCTGCGATCATGTATATAATCCCATCCCTGACCCACAGCAGCACATATTGAGGATCACGGCCTGAGGATTGCTGAATGAGCGTCCCGGTTACGCCATCGACAGGAATCTGCTCATAGGTGGCGGCGTTCCTGGGGATGGGCACCACCAGCGTGGAAGTCCAGTCCACCGTCTCTGTGAAGTCTTTGGCTTGTTCGCTGCTCATGCCGGTAAATTCTAGCGCAATTTGAGCGAGCTGCGGAACATTGACGCTTGGCGGAGCAGCCACGGTTGGACTCGGAATCTGGGCAAAGATGATGCAGTCTGCGTAAAGCGGGTTGTGTGGGTTGTATCCCTGCATGTCAGGGTCGTGACCAGCCGCCTCAGAAGAGGGACACGTACCATATGCAACACTCACACTGGCGGGAATGTCCACGGATATTTCAGCGCCGTCGATCGCATCGGGCAGGATCAGATCGCTGCGGCCCGCCTCCTTCAGGAGAGCCTCCGCTTTGGCGCGATCCACTGTCAGGGTGAAGGCGGAACCGTTCGTCACACGGATGCGGGAGGGGGACATCCCGTCCGGTAAGCGGACCGCGAAGCCAGCCAATTGGCTCGCCTGATTGGCATCGCTTGCGACAACGGGTTCTCCGGGTTCTTTTGTGATAGTCATCGAATCGGAGATGAGTTTGCTCATCTGTTTGCCGAATGCATCATTGCCATTCAATTGTTCCATGCCTGTCACATCGATGGGCACAACTGTCACCTGCTGGACGCGGAACAAATCGAGCAATTGACTTGCCAGGGCGCGCGCGCCAGGGAAGGCGAGGATGAAAGTCAATACGAGCAATGCGGGAATGCCATAACGTGCGAGAGGGACCGCAAATAACTTCTTGAACATGGGGTACTCCTTTTGGATAAGCTTTTGTTGATGGAAACGACTCCAGGCTGTCGCGGCGGGAAGAGGCGCCTGCTCCCGCGCGGAGGAGAGGAAAGCCAATTTATCGGCCGTCCGCTGCGCCTGCGATCGCAGCGCTCTTTGCCGCGTCTGGCAGGCAGGGCACGCCTCCAGGTGCTGGCGCGCCTCGACACTTAACTCTCCGTCGAGAGCAGCTCGTAACTGGCCTGCGCTCAAATGTTTGTTCATCTCTTCTCCTCCACGAGGGCGCGGTAATGCTTTTCGAAATCGCGTTCCGCGCGCAACAACAAGGGACCGATGGATGTCGGGGAAAGGTTCAAAGCCGCGGCGATCTCTTTGTACGCCATCCCCGAATAGCGCATGATCAAAAGCTCTGCTTGGCGAGGCTTCATTTGAGCCAGGGCGAGACGTGCGCAGCGGTGATCTTCATCCCTGGCAAAAATCTCGGCAGGCCGGTTTTCGGATGCTTCCTCGAGCGCGTTCCTGCCGGCGTTCATTTCATAGCGCTCGCGGCGTCTGAAACTTCTGATGGATTGCAGCCCGAGATTGGTCGCTACCCGCTGCAGCCAGCCGCGCGTGTTGAATTCCTCTGCGGGCCGAGGGCGCCTCTGGTAGAGACGGAAGAACGTTTCCAGCGCCAGGTCTTCCGCTTCCGCAGGATCGATGACGAGCCGCATCAGCAGGCGGTAAATAGGAGCCCAATACGCGTGGAAAAGACCCTCAAACGAGGCTCCTTCAGCAGAAGAAATCTCGGAAATGTTGCTGTTCTTGCTGAGCTTCATTCGATAGGTAATACTTTCGCGTGAGAGGGACTCGTCCATCGGTCTCATCGATCTTCCTGATGGAATAATCCCTCTGGGTCAGAAAATGAGACAAGAGTTCCAGGCTAAAAGCGCTCGTTTTAAACGCAGCTAGCGCATAGCCAATACAATGCCAGCCATTGATTACCTTACACTTTCAGAATCGGGACGCTGATTCACGCTGAAAACGCAGATTTTTTGTCTTGAATCAGCGAAAATCAGCGTT
>JAFGCG010000106.1 GCA_016932715.1 Anaerolineales bacterium | reverse complement strand
TATGCGCAAATTCGTGTAAACGGGCCACCATATATAGGCAGATGTCTTTCATAAAAACGCCATATATGGTACTAGCACCAAAGGTTATATAAGCACAAATGGATGCGATCATGGAATGGGAAATCACGGTTCATAAAAACTACATCGAAATTGTTACTCATGGGGTAGCCGATGAAAAAAGCTCCCTTAAAATGGCACATGCGATTACAGATGCGATGAGGAGCAATAGAACGACCAAAGCGTTGGTCGATCATCGCGGCCTGGAAGCGGTTACCGGACATATTATTGACATCTACGAACGTCCCAGAGTATTTAAAATCATTGGTGTTCTCCTGGGGATTAAGATAGCGGAAGTGATAAAGCCTGAGCATCAAAAGCATTTTACATTTCTAGAGACGGTATGCGTTAACCAGGGATTTCAATTTTCGATATTCCACGAGAAAGACCCCGCCCTTAAGTGGCTTCTGGCTTGAAATTGTTTTCCTCCTTCTAAAGTAATCCTTCCTCGAAAAACCTGCTATCTAAAAAGGGGATATCATGCCACATCCACCCCGGTGAGGCGCGCCAGCAGTTTATGGATCAGTGCAGTGGGCAGGATCAACAGGACGTGCACAAATGCGCTCAAGCCGAAGATCACTGCCACGGAGCTGAGAAAGTTGCTGATGCGGGGCGCGACATTGCTTAACATCCAGGGACCCGCGCCGACCAGGAGGGCGATCACGACCAGCACCCCAACGGCGACCACCAACTCCAGCCAGGCATGGCGGTCCGATTCGGACGGCATCATCGTGCTGCTGACCGCGAACGCCAGATAGAACCAGAGATAAAAGTCCCTGACGTTGGGCAGGGCGCGCACACCCATCCAGAACAGGTCAAACTGTCCGTTGCGGAAGGCGTCCCACAGGACGCGCATTTGCAGGGGATAAATTGCCAGGTATGCAATGACGAGCGTCCCAACGATCAGCGGCGCGGCGCCGATCAGCGAGTCGCGCACCACATCCGAGCGGGCCGTCTCCACATAGCCAAGCTGCAGGCGTCCGTCGGGCAGGGATTGCGGGAAAATGGAAAACCTTCCGGTGCGCACACGTAACACCTTCGCCATCACAAAATGGCTCAGCTCATGTAAGAATACGCCGGGCAGGAAGAGCATCGAGAAGATGCCCATCGTCAATCGGGTGTCGCGCGTCAGGATCAGGAAGACAGCCTGGATCTCACGATGCAAAAGCCGCTGAAGCACGATCAGCGGCACAAGCATCAGGATGAACCAGAGGAAACCGGAAATTGACGACATCGTGCGCAGACGATGGACCACAGACAACTGACCATGGTCCATCGTCCATGGTCTATCGTCTAGGATCTGACGGCAGCTTTTGTGATCGCCACGAATTCATCGGGTTTCAGGCTGGCGCCTCCGACCAGAGCGCCATCGATGTCAGGGTAGGCAAAGAACTCGGCTGCATTGGAGGCGGTCACCGACCCGCCGTACAGGATGCGGATCGCCTGGGCATTTTCTGCGCCGAGCAGCTCAGCCAGCGCAGGGCGGATGACATCCTGGTGGACATGGTTGGCATTCTCGCCGCTGGAGGCTTTTCCCGTCCCGATTGCCCAGACGGGTTCGTACGCCACGACGATGCGTGCCGCGGCAGCGGAGTCGATCCCAGCCAGGCCAGCGCTGATTTGACGGCGAACCACCTCAGCCGTTTTTCCTGACTCGTACTGGTCCAGAGTCTCGCCCACACAAACGATCGGGGTGAGACCGGCCTTCATCGCCGCGTGCAGTTTACGGTTCACACTCTCATCCGTCTCGCCAAAATAGGCGCGGCGCTCCGAGTGACCGATGATCACATACTGGCAAAATTCCTTTATCATGTCAGTTGAAACTTCACCGGTGAACGCGCCCTTCGCCTCCCAGTGCAGGTTCTGCGCGCCAAGACCAATACCCGATCCTTCCAGCAGGGCAGCCAGCGCAGGGATGGCGATGAAAGGAGGGCATACGACTTTTTCGACATTTGCGATCTCGCGCAATTTTGCGCTCATCGTAGAGACCAGTTCGCGGGCTTCCGCGGCGGTCCTGTTCATTTTCCAGTTTCCAGCAACAAGTGATATTCGGGACATGTTAGGGTAACCTCTTCATGATTTGTTCAGCAAAGATTCGGATCCACTCGGGCACAGACCGGTCTGAGATCAGCGCATCCAAAAGGATCCGCGCCCGCTCGGGTTTACCGTCCATCGAATTGAATTCAGCCTCCAGCAGCGAGGCTTCATGCATATTCGGTTTCGTCTTCTTTAACTCGTCCAGCTGTCGATAGGCTCGATCGACGTCCTTTACGTAAAACGCACTGCGCGATCTAAAGAGCAAAGAGATGGGTTCATCCACTTTTGCGATTTCATCAACCGGCAGCACCGGGAGCGCATCCGGGCGGTCTGCGGATTTGTACACCGCCTCATGGAACACGGTCAGAAGTTCCGGAGGGACTTTGCCCTTCGCTGCATGAAATTTCACAGCCTGGAAATACATGAGCGCGGCAGGCGGCCAGGCCTGCATGTTCAAAAATTTATCCCCAGCCCCAATATAAAACGGTGCATTTTCCGGTCCAACCAGTTCGATGATCCGCGCAAGTGTCGCGTACGTTTCATCCGGCATATCCGAGACCCAGTATGTGAGCGCCAGGTCGAATTGAGCTCCGAGGTCCTGCGGGTTACTTCTGGCAATGTCTTGCGCTGCCAGGACTTCGGGCGGAAGTCCATCCTCGCGGGCTGGAGGAACATTCTCGCCGCGCTGCGGCAGGGAGGCGGGCAATGCCGTCGGGGCGCTGTCCGTTGCGCGCAAATTCTTAACCAATGGTACAAGGGCACGATTTCGAATCGCAAGAGCAGTAAAGCAACACAGTATGGTTAACCCCAGACCGACCCAGACCCAGGGAGATCGCTTTTTCGTAACAGCCTGGATGTCGCTGCTGGACGCAGGCTTTGGCTGTGTTGCCGTTGCAATGGGCTGCGCCTCCACTTTCGTGGCTGCCGCACTTACACCCGCTTCCTCAGCAGCCTGCACAGCCTGCCGGGCGGCTGTACGCGTCGCCACCGCAACCTGGGTTGGAACGATTGGCTGATCCCAGGCTTCCCTGAACGCCGAAACCATCTGGTCCACATTTTCGTAGCGGTCGAGGCGATTCTTGGCAAGCGCTTTCAATAGCACCCGTTCGACCTGCTCAGGGACATCCGGATTGACTTTGTGCGGCAGCGGCAAAGGCGAATAAATATGGTCGTGGATGATCGAGAAAGGCGTGTCCGCATTGAACGGGACCTTGCCGACCACCATCTCGTAAAGCATCACACCGAAGGAATAAACGTCGGTGCGTTCATCGAGGTCCTTCACACCCATGGCCTGTTCCGGCGAAATATATTGGGGCGTGCCGATGATCATATCGCCGGAGAGAGTCGATTCGCCCAATTGGGCGATGCGCGCCAGGCCAAAATCTGCAAGGTAGACCTGCCCATCCGCAGCCACCAGCACATTGGAAGGCTTGATATCGCGATGCAGGACGTCGCGCTTGTGAGCGTACGCCAGGGCCGATCCAAGCGCATCGACGATCTTTATAATTTCTTCGGAGGTCAGGGGACCTTGATCGAGCCTGGCTTTGAGCGTATCCCCCTCGATGAACTTCATCACCAGGTACGGACGTTTCTCATGTTCGGCATAATCGTAAATGGGAACGATATTCGGGTGTTCCAGTTTCGCCACCACGCGCGCCTCACGCCGAAAGCGAGCTTCGAAGGCCGGGTCCTCACCAAAAGCCGGATGAAGCACCTTGAGGGCAACATAACGATCCAGTGAAGCATGGTAGGCTTTGAAGACAGTTGCCATGCCGCCCTGCCCCAACTGCCCGATAATGCGATAGGCACCTACGTTTTCACCAACGTTGAAAGGCATCCAGACCTCGACGAATGATTGATTTGCCTATTTTACATGACAATCTATACGGCGAACATAACAAACCTTACACAGAATAACAGGATGAGCAAGACTGCTCATCCTGTTGGAAACACAAGGTGACAGTCACCCGCTATCTATCCATCAATGCCGCAACGCCGGGCAATTCCTTGCCTTCCAGGAATTCGAGCGAGGCGCCGCCGCCGGTGGAAACGTGCGTCATTTGTTTGGCGACTCCCGCCTTCTTGACCGCGCTGGCTGAATCGCCGCCGCCGATCACGGTCGTCGCGCCGGATTCCGCCAGCAGCTTTGCGAGCGCGAATGTCCCTTCGGCAAACCTGGGCATCTCGAAGACACCGACCGGTCCGTTCCAGACGATCAGCCTGGCTCCGTTCAACGCGCCTTTGTAAAGCTCGAGCGTCTTCGGGCCGACGTCCAGCATGCGCCAGCCCGCGGGAATCTTGTCCACGTCAACGACCTGGGTATTGGCTTCGGCGTCGAACTTATCCGCGCTGACCGCGTCCACAGGCAGGATCATCTTGTCGCCTGATTTCGCCAGGATGGATCTGGCTGTATCCAGCGCAGCCTCTTCCACGAGGCTGTCCTGCATGTCCAGTCCCTTGGCGGCGAGGAAGGTGTTCGCCATGCCGCCGCCGATGATCAACTTGTCGGCTTGCCTGAGCAATGTTTCGACGACGAGAATCTTGTCGCTGATCTTCGCGCCGCCCAGGATCGCGATGTAGGGATGTTCGGGGTTGCCGACCGCGCGACCGAGATATTCAAGCTCCTGCTCCATGAGAAAGCCGGAGACGGCCGGCAAAAAACGCGCCACACCCTCCGTGGAGGAGTGGGCACGATGTGCCGACCCAAAGGCGTCATTCACATAGACCTCCCCCAACGCAGCCATTTGCTTCGCCAGATCGAGATCGTTTTTCTCCTCGCCTTTGTGAAAGCGGGTATTCTCGAGCATCAGCACTTCACCGGGCTGCAGCGCTTTCGCCAGCGCTTCCACTTCGGGACCAATCGTATCGGGCGCCATTTTGACGGGAATGCCCAGATGCGAGGCTAAAACCTCCGAAGCGGCGCGCAGGCTGAACTCCGGGTCCGGACCGCCTTTCGGCCTTCCCAGATGGCTCATCAGGATCAACGAGGCACCCTGCTCCAAAACATATTTGATCGTCGGCAGGGCAGCTTTGATGCGCTTATCATCGGTGACTTTGCCATCTGCCATCGGCACGTTGAAGTCCACGCGCATCAGGACGCGCTTGCCTTTGAGGTCAATGTCTTTTACGGTTTTCTTGTTCATGGTTGCTCCGCAGTAAGTACACAAGTAGACACGTAGACAAGGAAACAGGTACACAAGTCAGTCATTTTTGCTTGTGTACCTGTCTACCTGTGTACTTTATACTCCTAGAGACTCTTCGCCAGCAATGCCGCCAGATCGGCTGTGCGGCAGGAGTAACCCCACTCATTATCATACCAGGCGACGATCTTAGCAAAATTATTCTTTTCCTTGCCAAGCACCTGTGTGAACGGCAGATCGACCGACGAGGAGTGTGAGTCGCCCTTGTAATCGATGCTGACCAGCGGTTCATCCACAGCCTGAAGGATGCCCTTGAGACGCGGCTGCTGGGCGGCATCTCGATAAGCCTGGCGCAGTTCTTCGGTTGTGGTCGCCGTTTCCAATTCGACGGTCAGGTCAATGACGGAAACCGTGGAGACGGGCACGCGCAGGGCATAGCCATCGAGCTTGCCCGCCATGTCGGGAATGACCAGCTTCAAAGCCTTCGCCGCGCCAGTTGTGGTCGGGATGACGTTCATGGCGGCCGCGCGGGCGCGCCGCAGGTCCGAGTGCGGCAGATCGAGGATCTTCTGATCGTTAGTATAGCCGTGGATCGTGGTCATGAAGCCCTTCACGATCTTGTAATTATCGTGAGCGACTTTTACCGCGGGAGCCAGACCATTTGTGGTGCAGGAAGCATTCGAGAGCACATGATGCTTCTTGGGATCATACTTGTCTTCATTGACACCCAGCACGATGGTCAGGTCTTCGCCTTCCGCGGGCGCAGAAATGATGACTTTCTTGGCGCCGCCCTTGGTAATATGATTGACCGCGCCCTTGACGCTCTTGCCTTTTTTGTTGACGCCGTCTTCCTTGATCGTGAACAGACCGGTGGACTCAAGGACGATCTCCACACCCAGGTCGCCCCACGGGATCGCAGCGGGATCCGTTTCCTTGAACGCCTTGACCTTCTTCCCATCAATGACAAGCCCATCATCAGCAACTTCGACAGTTCCGTCGAAGCGACCATAGTTCGAGTCATATTTGAGCAGGTGTGCCATGGTCTTCATATCGCCGATGTCGTTGAAGGCTACCACCTCGAGTTCTTTCGGGTACTGATCGTGGATGATCTTAAGCACCTGACGACCGATGCGTCCGAGTCCGTTGATTCCTACTTTTACAGCCATTTCAAACCTCCGAATTATTGTCTTTGCGACGTAGAATTAAACGATTTTATCACACAGGGTTTCCAGAAAAATAATGACAAATGTAATATTCATGGACCATAGACGATAGACGGCAGACCACCGTCCACGGTCCGTCGTCCGTGGTCATCAGGTCAGGGGACCCGTATATTCAGCCAGGATCTCGATCAGCGTCCGCGCCAGTTTGGAGGAATCGTGCCGCCAAGGATGGCTGGCGTCGGACAAATCGGAACACTGAACCCGTGAGTCGGCCAGGGTCTTTTCATCGGCGCGCACCCACTGGGAATCAGGGTTGAGTTCGCCTTCATAATTGTCGTTGCACACGACGACATCGAATAAATTATCCCCAACATGTTCCTCCAGGGCGCGCGTATGATCATAACACGAATACAGGTCCGTTTCGCCCGACTGTGTCGCGATATTGGAGACATAGACCTTCAATGCCCGGCTGGCTTTGATCGCGCCCAGCAGATCCTCCACCAGCAGATTCGGCAAAAGGCTCGTGTACAAGCTGCCGGGTCCCACGACGATCATATCGGCGTTCAGGACCGCTTTCAGTGCCGGCGGGAAGGCTGGCGCGTCATTGGGCTCGAGCCAGACGTGCCGGACCCGGCCCGCCATTTGTGGGATGCGGCTCTCTCCCTGCACCCGGACCTGGTTCAGCACATTGGGCAATTGCATATCTGCGACGAGTTTCACATCGTGCAATGTAGAAGGCAGCACTCGTCCGCTCACCGACAATACCCTGCCCGATTCGGCGACGGCTTCCTCGAAGCTGCCGGTGATCTCTGCCAGGGCGGTGATGAACAGATTGCCAAAGGAGTGCCCATCCAGCTCGCCCGCGCCGCTGAAGCGATAGCGGAACAACTGCGTGAGCATTTGTTCGTCGTTGGAGAGGGCGGCGAGGCAATTACGAATATCACCGGGAGGCAGGATCCCGTACGTCTCGCGCAGCCGCCCCGAAGACCCGCCGTCATCTGCAACGGTCACGATCGCCGTCAGGTTGCGCGTGTAGGTTTTCAAACCGCGCAGGAGCGTTGCCAGTCCGTGCCCGCCGCCGATCGTGACGATGCGCGGTCCGCGTTCGCGCCGGCGATAGTTCTCCAGTTCGTCAACCACCGCGTGCCCCGGCCGGAGGAACGGTCGCAGCAGCGAACGGTTCAGCCGGTAGATCCCAAACGCGACCATTCCAACTCCCAGCCCGCCAAAGATCAAGACGCGCAGCACGCGCGGCAGGAATCGCAGCGAGGCATACGCCAGGATCGTAAGCAGGGTTGGGTCCGTCGACTCCGTGCGGTAAAGATCGAGAAGGAGGATTGCCAGCCCCAGGCCCAGAAAGGTGATACCGGCTAAAACAACAAAGAACCAGCGTTTGATACCCAGACCGGGCGCCAGCCAGCGTCCCAGATCCCTGATGTTCTGGAGAAGACGTTCCCGCTCTGCCTTTCGTAAGTTGTCCATATGAAAGAGTGTAGCAGGGAGGGGAGCAATCGTCAATCTGGGAGCTATCTACGATACGCGATACGCGATGAGCATATCGCATATCGCACAATGCTTTAATTTTGTCTTGGTATAATAGCTCCATGAGCCACACAATAGCAGTCGATATCGGTGGAACCCACATTCGCGTTGCTGTCTATGAATCTGACAGCATTACGCCCATTGCTCATCAGCGCACGCGCTCACTTGCCACTGAACCCGGCGTCTATGACCGGCTGGAACAAGCCATCGCAGCTGTGTGGCCCAAGGAGAAAGTGCGAGCCATCGGGATTGCCTCCCCCGGTCCACTTGACCCGCACACCGGTACGGTCCTCGCCACGCCGAACATCCCTGAATGGAAGAATTTTCCGGTAGCGCCCAAACTTTCGCAGCACTTTGGGGTGCCCGTCCATCTCGACAACGACGCCAACATGGCGGCGCTGGCAGAATGGCAATATGGCGCGGGCAAAGGCCACGAACACCTCGTTTATCTCACCATCAGCACGGGCATCGGCGGCGGCGTCATCAGCCATGGCTGTCTGCTCCAGGGTTTTCACGGTATGGGCGCGGAACTGGGTCACATGATGATCGATCCGGATGGACCGCCCTGTGGCTGCGGGAAATGGGGGCATGTCGAATCATTTTGTTCGGGACCTTCCATCGCGCGCTACGTCAAGGAACAGATCGAGGCAGGCCAAACCTCGACGCTTCAGACCCAGCCGGACCCGTCTCCCGCGCAAATCGCGGAGGCGGCCCGGGCAGGTGACGCGCTTGCGATTTCCGCCTTCGAGCGCGCCGGTCATTACCTCGGCATCGCGGTGGCAAATTATCTGGCAATCTTCGACCCGTCCATTTTGATCTTCGGCGGTGGAGTCTCACAGGTGGGAGAGCTGCTCTTCAATCCATTTGAAGAGAGTTTACGGAAACATACATTTCATCCGCATTATCTGGATGATCTTGTGATCACGAAAGCGGCGCTGGGCGATGATGCAGGTCTGCTCGGCGCGCTGGCACTAGCACGGATGAAAAGCGCATAGATGAAGAAGCGGGCAACGAATTTCCTGCCGCCCAGCTGGGTGGTGACCAAGTGGTGGACAGCGGATCGTCTCACGTCAGACTGAGCTATTCAATTTAAACGGAATCAATTTCCGGCTGAGAAAGCCGCGTAACGCCGATGATCGAATAAGTCGAGTGTTTTTTCGAATTTATTTAACCGGTGTGACGAAACGTACACTTGCACCTGGCGCAAGTGCAGGTGTCGAGATCCAGAAATTAGAAATAAAACAAGGAGTATTTATGAACAAGTTGAATGTGCCGGGACCCAAAGCCCGGGCGTTGATCGAGCGGGATAAAAAGGTGATCTCCGCCTCTTATCCGCGCGGCTATCCGTTTGTGATGGATCATGGTAAAGGCGTGGAAGTCTGGGACCCGGATGGCAACCGGTTTATCGATTTTATGTCCGGGATCGCCGTGCTCTCCACCGGACATGCCAACCCGCGAGTCGTAAAAGCCGTCCAGGATGCCGCCGAAAAATTCCTGCATATTTCCTCGGACTTCTATCATGAAGGCTGGGTCCGCCTGAGCGAAAAGCTCGATGAGATCGCGCCGTTCGAAGAGACTGCCAAAACATTCTTGACGAATTCCGGGACGGAAGCCGTCGAGACCGCGATCAAACTCGCCAAGTTCCGCACCAAGCGCCACAACTTCATCGGTTTCTTCGGCGCCTTCCACGGCCGGACGATGGGATCGGTCGCCTTCACAGCCAGCAAACCGCATTATCATCGCGGGTTCTATCCGCTCATGCCGGGCGTGACGCACGTCCCGTTTCCCAATCCGTACCGCCCGATCCTGGAACGCAGACCGGGTGAGGATTACGGCGAGACCGTCGTGCGCTTCATCGAGGAGGAGATCTTCGACCATAACGTCCCCGGCGACGAGATCGCCGGTGTCCTGGTCGAGCCCATCCAGGGCGAGGGCGGCTATCTCGTCCCGCCGGATGGATTCTTCCCGGCTTTGCGCAAACTGTGTGACAAGTATGGCATTTTGTTGATCGCCGACGAAGTGCAGAGCGGCATGGGCCGCACGGGTAAGTGGTGGGCGATCGAACACTTCGGCGTGGAACCGGACATCGTCACCTCCGCCAAAGGTATTGCCTCAGGGATGCCGCTTGGTGCGTGCATCGCGCGCGAATCGGTGATGACCTGGCACAAAGGGACGCACGGGAACACGTTTGGCGGCAATCCTATTTCATGTGCAGCTTCAATTGCCACCATTGAATTGCTGGAAGAACAGTACCTTACGAATGCCACGGAAGTCGGCGAATATATGCTGGATGCCCTCCAGGAGATCCAGACCTGTCACCCTTCCGTTGGCGATGTGCGCGGCAAGGGATTGATGATCGGCGTGGAATTTGTGAAGGACAAAACCACCAAGGAACCGAATGAAGCCCTGCGTGATATGGTCGAAAAGTACGGTTTCCAGCATGGCTTGCTGCTGCTGGGCTGCGGCCGGTCCGTGATCCGGCTGGCGCCGCCGCTGTGTCTTACCAGGAAGGAAGCGGACGAGGGCCTGAAAATTTTCGAGTATGCGCTCACTCTGGCGGAACACAAACAAGGAATGATATAACCTGGGCTCCCGCCTTGTTAGATCGAGTGGGGCGGGACGCTTTGCGCGTCCCGCCCCACGACGTCTACTCGTTTTCCACTTTTACGAGCACTGCCCGCACCGCCACGCGATACTGGTACGCATCCGCGGAGTCGCTGTAGCCCTTACAGGTGAGGAGCGTCAGCCAGGGATATTCCTCGTGCTTGAGAACGGACAGGTCATTGGGACGGACAAGTCTATTTTCACGCACCTCATAGATGTACCGTTGTCCACTCATGTGGACGATGACCTGGTCTCCATAGCTGAGCTTGCCCAGGTCGACGAAGGGACCGGGCGATCCATCCGCCAGGTAGGCATGCGCGGTGAGACCTGTGTTGCCGGCATGCGTTGGGTACGCGGTGCCTGCCAGATATCCTGCCTGACTCCCCAGCCAGGTGAGATTCCAATCTTTACTTTTGAAGGGTACACCCACGATGTTTACCTTGATTCCCAGACGAGGGATTTCCAGCCAGAGGTCCCCGAGCGCGCTATAGGAAAAGTCAGCCGGTTGTTCCGGCAGGAGCGTAACCCTGCCCGGAGCAAAACCGGTTCGAGGCAGGGTCGGAGTTCGAAGCATGGCGGAACTATCGACAATATAAATATCAGCGGGATTCAGAGGGTCGTACCGCCGTTCTGTCGAGGCAGCGTTGAAGATAGACTGTGGTGCACTGATATCGCCGGGCAGGCTCGACCACTCGAGAGCGGCATCATTGCTGATGCTCACTCCCCTGCCCACCCCTGAAGAAAGCTGCGCGGGGACCCGCAGCTCAGAGCGCGCGCCAAGCAGGAAATTATTCCATCGTACGGTGAGAGTACGCGTCAATGGATCGTAGTCCACCACATCAGGCGCCTGGCCGCTGGCAGTGGTAACTGTCGGTGTGCCACCGGGAAATACCAGCTCATCCGGGAGCACATCGGTCAGGAGCAAGTCGAAGGCGTCGGCTGCACTCTGTCCGGTGTGCTGGGCGAGCAGCGTATACGTCACGGTAGCTCCCGGCAAAGCAACCTGCGGGTCGACCGTTTTCTCGAGGCTCAAGTCCGATTCGCGGATCGTCACCTGTGGAGCCGCGGCTCTCAGGCTCGTTGTAGTCCATCTCCATTCGACATCGTTGTCGAGCTGCACGCCGCCGGTGTTGGCAACTACATCCAGGACCGCGACCTGATACGTGATTGTGATCGTCTCGGTGTTCAGGAGATTGGCATTTCTGACGGTGCCAAAATCAAACCTGACGATCCGGCCTGAATCCGAGACCTGTGGATTGTCTGCAAGTGTGGTGCCCGGGTGGCAGTTGTCGACTGCCAGGAAATCAACGGTCGAGCTGGTTACGCCGGGTCCCGCGGTGATCTGCGAGCAAGACACAAACGCCAGACCTGAATCGAGTGTGTCGGTCACGATCGCAGTGTCTGTGCTGTCCGCAGGGATCGTCAACACGACCTGATAGGTCAGTAACTCGCCGATTGCCACATCGGGCAGGGTCGTATTGGCGTGATTGGTAGCAATGAGCGATTTCGCCAGTTCGCGAGTATTTGCCAGGCCCACATGATCGGATGCAGCATAGTCATTGACACCGCCGCCACTGAGGCGCTCGTTCGCATCTGCACCCGGCTTGGATGTCCATGTGACATTGCCGGTATTCGATATGCTGTCTCCGAGCGATCCGGTGTACGTCGCCTGGAACGTAATCCTCAGGCTGGCTCCCGTTGCAAGGGCACTCGCCCACACTTCCACGCGATTGCCTGCCGAGTGGTTCGTGATCCCGCCTGTCCCTATGGCAGGAATTGTCGACACGGAAGCAAGATCCAAAGTCAAGTTAGCTGGCAGGTCGTCAAAGACGATCACGTCATACGCGCCGGCGGTGCTGACGGCGGCATGATCGATCATCAGCGTGAAGTCCAGCACCTGGCCGGGGATCGGGAAGAGTTCATTTACTTGCTTGTCGATGCGCAGGAGGGGCTCGACGACATGGACCACTTCATCTTCCGTCACAATCCCCCCACCCGCGATTTGTCCCGATCCGCTGTTCGTAAGAACGGTCCCGTTTTGATTCCCCGCAAGGTTCTCGACCACGGCCTGGAAGCAGACCAGGAAGGAATTGTTGTCCGCGTTGTTGTCGCCAGTGGTCGTGATCGCGCCAAAATCGAACGTCAATATGGCGCTGTCCCCTCCGGCGGGTGGGGTAACCGTTAGCGCAGGTGCAGGCACCGTCCCGCCGAAATCTTCTGGCAGCGACCCACAAGCCGCAGGTGGAGAGGTAGTGACAAGCACGTGCGAGCCATCAATATATGCCATGCCATCCGGCAGGTCATCCACCAGACGCAGGGAAGGAGTTGTGCCTTCGGGCAGAGTCACCAGTAAGCCAAAGGTAACGATCTCGCCGATCACGGTATCGGGATCAGGCGTGTCGAGGACATCGGTGTAATCGATGGATTTACTGAAGAGCGGGTCAGAGAGGATCTGGAAGGAAGCTGCGCCGCTCGCCAGGTAATCATTGACGACACCGCCGCTGCCATCCCGTTCACCGGTCGTGCTCCCGCTTGCTCCGGGCGTGACAGAGCCCGTCGCGTTGGGACTCGTACCGTTCCCCGACAGGCTAGTCCAGGTGCTGGTGCTTGTATTGGTAATGACCTCTCCTGCGGTCACCGTATCGAGGATCGTCGCGCTGTAATCAATCGTGACACTTCCTCCGCGCGGGACCGATGCAATGCTGATATCCAGGGAATTTCCTGCAGATGCATCTGTCATGCCCGCGGCGCCTCCGGCGAGGGTCACGCTGATCGAAGCAAGATCAAGCTGCAGCTGCGCGGGAAGCGTATCTGTCAGGCGAATGTCGAACGCCTCGCTGGCATTACCTCCATTCCCGTTGGCAAAGGACAGCCGGTATTGGACCACGCCGCCTGCGTCCAGCGGAGTCGGCAGGGAAACAATGGTCTTGCCGAAGGTGATCGCTGGTTCGACCACCCGCACCCGAACTGCATCCGAAAAGGCACCGTCCTCCGACGACGAACCATAGCGCGGGGCAACACGGTTATCCCTGTTTACTCCTGCCTGATTTCCGGAAATATTCGCGACGAGGGCGTTGAATTCGACGATTATATACTCACTATCGCTGTCACGGTCGGGATTGTTGACCGCGCCAAATTTAAAGAAGATGTCGTCACCGCTCACATAATCGTCCACATTATCGGCGGCATAATTGGCGGCGCTGGTCGAGTCGACCTCCGATACGGCACTATCAGGCAGAGTAAACCCGGGCGTGATCGCCGGGACAGTGGATTCATTGCCAACCGTATTGAGGCCGGCTCCTGCAAGAGTAGTAGTGGTGACAGCTCCCCCGGTGGAAACAAAAACTATTCGAGTGGTGTCGTCGTTGAGGAAAATGAGACCGGCCGGCAGCGCATCATGCAGGCGGAAGTTTGCGACCGTTCCCTCCGGGATGTTCTGCACAATGCGGAAACGGATGATCTCGCCGATCGCGACAAGGCGCGGATCGCCAGTCGTGCCCGTCCCGCTTTCACTGGTATGCGCTTCGGAAGTGAGTGAGATGGATTTTGTCGGCGTTGTGACAGGCTGCACGATGGCAGTATCGCTCAGGTCCAATGGGTTCGTGAAATCAGGACCGCCGGACGTAGCCGCATAATTGAACAACGTGGCAGTATTGATAATGCTTTGATCCAGCGTGATGGCATTATCCAATTGCAGATCGTAGGTGACGACCATGACATTCCGGCCGTTGGTCGCATCGTGCGCCTGACACGCACCGACACCGGGGGCGCCTGGGTCGTCGATCTTTATTCCCTGATCAAAGATGCCAGCGCCGCCGCCCACATTTGTATACGTGAGCGCCGTCCCATCCCCGCGATAAACCTGCAAGTTCAATCCGGGTCCGCCCGGGATCACATAACCCGGCTGGAGCGTATCGCGAATACTGATATCGAATGCACCTTTGGCACTTTGGCCCTCATTGTGGACCACAATGGCAAAGCGGACAAGATCGCCCGCGTCCACGAAACCCAGATTGGCATCGATGGGATGAGCATCCAGATATGTGGAGTTTAAGGTACCGCCGCTCCAGGGGAGACCTACCGTCCCCGGCGCATGGAAGGAAATCGGCGCGCTGATGGACGGCGTAAATACACCGTTTGGGTTATCCGTGGAGACCGCGGATTTCGTCGTGTACAACGCTGGCTCGTTGAGACGGATCTGGACGATGGCATCCTGGATCGTGGGCATGGAATTCGTAGTGCCCTCCATGGCATGCGCCTGGTTTGTCAGGAACAAACCATCAGCGAAGGGGGCGTTCGTCACAGTCACAGTGAAAAGCAGGTCGATCTCCGATTCGACATCCAAGGTGCTGTCGTAATCCACATAGGCGAACGAAACCGTGTTTCCCACCGGGTCCGTGGAAAGCGTGGGAGTTGGAGGAACAGGCGTTGTCAATGAGTGGAAGCTGTCCGCCGGACCCAGGCAGGCATGTCCCGCCGCGGGCACTCCACAGATTGTGCCGCTATCGAAACTCGTCACTTCCGCCGCATCGAATATTGGCAGCGGCAGATAATCGGTGATCACCGTTTCTTCAAAGTTGCTGGCCGGCTGAGTGTAGCGAAGGCGGAAGGTTACCGTGTCGCCGGGATTCATGCCGCTGCCGGTCGGAGCCGGGATCACATTATTGATCGCATAAATGCTTTTGGTCAGAACGCCAAATGCAATGATGAAGCTGGTCGCGCTGCCATCGGTCGGAACAGATCCGGTTGGTGTGAAGGCAGAGGTCCTCGGATCGAGAACGGAGCCGCTCACGGTAAGCACGTCCTCGAGCACATCGCCATGGTCCACTGACGGATCGCCGGAGGGGTAGTCATCTGTGAAGTTTTGCTGGATCACCGCGCGGAACAGGATCGTACCGGTCGTAGGACCGTCGTCATGTGTGCAATCCGGCGGGTTGCTGCCATTCACCGGATCGATACAACCGCCAACCAGACGACCGGCATAACCACGAGCGACAAGTTCATCGGAGACGCGGAAGACAAGTTCCGTTGTGCCATCCACCGGCAGGACGGCTGGACCACCGGTCCAATGGCGAATTTCGGTATAGTTAGCACCGCCCATCGCACTGGCAGCGAGTGTATAGCCATTGCCATTGATCGCCAACGTTGGGGGGAAAGTCAGGTCAAGGTGTTGACCATCAGAGAGGACATCGGTCAGAGTAACATCGTCAAATGCAAAGAAGTCCGAAACCTGAAAATCAAGAGTGTATTCCAGGGTATCCCCCGAACTATAACCGGTTGGAGGCGTATCGTTGACAATGGCAACGGATTTTTGCGTGGCGATGGAGCGGTCCGTGAGGGTATGGCAGGGCGTCCCACAGATGCCGGTCACGGGAGCGGCAGCGTCCCGAAGGTCGATCGGCGTCCAGTCCGCGGTCGCCTGGGCTTCGTTCTCCGAGGTCGCGGGCGCGCCGGTGACAGGGTCGATCACATCTCCACTGCTCGAATCCAAACGCGGAATATAGAAGGAAAAGGTCATCGTCGCATCGGCTGTGCCTGGTCCCCCTGTCACGCTGGCAAAATGGCGCGTCAGCGTGCCGCCCGGCGTGCTGGTGCTGGGCGTGCTCACCGGCGTGCTTGCCGGACTTGAACTCACAAGGGCAACGAACTGCATATTGTCCGGCAGGATGTCGCTCACATCCAGGCTCACGAGGGTCTGTCCGTCGGCAATATCTACGGTGACTGTGTATTGACGGGGAAAGTTCGGACCGGTTGCCGTTTCGTCCTCGGGTCCATTGTAGGCTTTGGTCACTGTGAAGAGCCGCGGCGTCACCGGCTCGCCGGGCCAGGTCCCGCTGTTCGGGCTGGGATGTGAGAGGATCGTCGCGTCGTGTATTCCGCAGCACCAGTCGATAAGCGGTGTCGCGCCATATTGATATCCGCCGCGAGCGCGGATCGTGAGCGCATTTCCCACATCCGCCAGGTCGCTCAAACTGGCATTGATCTCGATCGCCGCAGGCGGCTGGCCCGGGACGAATGAACCGAAAGGCAGCTGCAGCACAACCAGTTTGTCTCCGGGTGTGCCGCAGACGATCAGGGACTCGCCGGTCACCGGGGCAACGGCGTAAGGATGGATAACCGGGCCCAAACCGCCGGAACAACCGCCGGTGTTCGCTGTGCCAAATGTGATCTGCACAGCCGTCACTGCTGTGCCAAGGTAGGTTGCTCCCACAAAATCAATCCCATCATCGGCAGCAGCGCCCGCGCCGTCCATACCAGTCACGGGAAAGATAAGATCGATGAAAGGTCCGTAACCAACGTCGCTCGGGATGGGCGAAGTGTTGGCGAATGTGGCGGTGAAAGTAAAGTTTTCACCGATGACTACATTGGCAGGCACATTCAAAGCCACCGAGGCAATGGGTGCAAAAGATGGGGCTTGTACGATCTCTTGTTCGGGGGCAGAGACGGGGGCGGCTTGGGCGGAGACAAAAGGCTTGCCACCCAATAGAAAGACTACAGTGAATAGCGACAGCAAAGTGACCCTTCCGGACCGCTTTGCAGCGACAAAGAATGATTTCATTTCTTGCTCCGTATTCGAAACGATGATACAAAAAAACTGACGGCGGCAAGTTTTGCTGTTTCTGTCTATACCTCCCTGTGAGCAATAAAGTGGCCCCGGCAGACTTAATATGTAAGTGATATTCTAATCTTAAGATAGTGCCTGTCAATAGTGAGAGATTTCACATTGGTTAGTTGCGATAACCGGGGTGAAAGGGTCGTTGAGGCAGGTGGGCATTAAAAAAACTGGCCCACCCGAATTTATCACGTCGAGTGGGTCAGCTGCCAGGAAAGTGAGCACTCCTGTTCCGCGCCTCCCTTGAGGTTTGCAGGCAGTCTTTCGGTACAGCCATAAGATAGCTATATCGTAACTATATCGTAGTCCTATCCTTTCTCCGTCCCAGCAAACTGGCGGACTGGCTGGGCTTTTATACCGGCAATGGCGCAGAGCTTATCGCGTCGTACGCACGTCCACGAGTACAGCCCGCACCGCGACGCGCCGAAGATAGGTGCCCGTCTTTTCGTCGTAGCTGTCACAGGTGATCAGGGTCAGATAGGATTTCTCTTCATGTCTCATCACCGTGATATCGTCGGGCTGTACATAAGCATTCGATACTACTCTATAAGTGTAGCGATAACCCGAGTTGTATACAAAAATATATTCGCCGACTCCCAGGGACTTCAACCTGTAAAATACGCCGGGCTTCCCATCTGCATTCACGACATGCGCCGTGAGCACGCTGTTGCCTTGCCAGGTGGGATAAGCCGTTCCGTTCAGCCAGCCGATCTGGTCCTGCAGCCAGGCGACATCCCAACTCCCGTTCTTTGACTCCACGCCGACAATGGAGGCATTAACCCTGAGCACAGGGATCTCGATCGCCAGACTCGTCACCTCATAAACAGGACGAGAAGGGTTGTCTCGTTGTGTCGCTCGGCCGGGAGCAAAACCCGTCACCGGGATGAGAAAAGCGCCGGTTGGTGCAGAGACATCCGGCGGGTCGTCATTGGCTCTTCCCCTGCCTCCGCCTCCACCCCCTCCGGTAGAACTCCCCGTAATGGTCAGTGTATCGGTAGCCGGCTGGCTATTGGTCGCACCGACGCTTGGGTCCGTGATCAGAGCACCGGCCGGGATCGTATTTATATAATCTCCGAGATTGCTGCCGGTGACGGCGACAACGATCGTACAGGATGAGTTGCCAGCCAGGGTCCCATTCGTCAACTGGATCAGCCGTGTTCCCGCGATTGCGGTAAACGTCCCGCCGCAATTGTTTACCGGGACCGATCCCCCGGCAATCACCAGACCGGCCGGAAGCGAATCGTTCAATCCCATGCCGATCAACTCGATGTTGCCGGTATTTTGGATCGTGATGGTGAGCAGGGATTGGGAACCTGCAGAAATGGGGTTGGGAGAGAAAAACTTACTGACACTCGCACCCGGCAGGTTTGTCAATGTGGCTTCGACCGGATCTGCGTTGGATACCCCATTGGCAGTTGTCACTGCACCTGCCGGAATCCTGTTCGTAAGATTGCCGTTGACCGTCATGGTCGCGCTGAGAGTCAAGGTGCACCTCCCCAGTGGCGGAAGGCTGCCGCCGCTGAAGGAGAAGGAGTTCGCGCCAGGGATGCCGTTCAGTGTCCCACCGCAAGTTCCCACATTGAAGTTGACGGGAGTGGCAAGGATCATCCTGTTCGGCATGTTATCGGTGAATGCAATGCCCGTCAGGGGGACAGTACCCGGGTTGATCAACTCGATGCTCATGGTCGAGGCAGAGCCGCCAAAGACCGTCAACGGGTCGAAGCCTTTTACCAGCTCGATTGCTAATGTGCCGCCGCCGGTGACCCTCAGGGTGGAGGTAAGACTGCCCGTGGGTATCCGGTTTTCGTTGTTCGTGATATTCGTGGGCGGGATGGAATTCGTATGAGTGCCGATCGTACTGCTGGTCACATAAACCTCGATCCGGCAGCGCTGCCCGGACAGGATCAGCCCGTTGGTCAGGGAAATCGATGTCGCGCCGGTAGGGGCATTCAGCACGGCTGCACCTCCACAGCCGCTGACCGCTGCAGGCGAAGAATTGCTGACGGTCACACCCGACGGCAGGTTATCGGTGATCGAGAAGTTTGTCAGGTTCGTATCGCCAGGTGCGAAAAAGTCAATTCGCAATCTGGAATTATTGCCGGCAGAGATCGCGGAAGGAGAAAACGATTTTGTTCCCGCCGCGCTGGTTCCACTAACGGTGACATTCGCATTGGCAGGACGTAAATTACCAACGCCCTGATCCGTGGTCACTGCCCCCTCAGGAATGGTATTGGTGAATGTACCGGAAGATGTCCCTGCCGGTGCAGTGACCTGAACCGAGATCCTGCAAGTTCCAAGAGAGGTCGGGCTCCCGGCCGGGATCGTGCCGCCGCTCAGGCTGACGCTATTTGCTGTTGTAGAAGTTGTCCCGCCGCATGTATTTCCAGTCACACCCAGGACGGTCAAAGGAGCAGGTAGATTATCTGTAAAGTTCACACCGGTATATGGAAAATCCATGGGATTTTGCAGGGTGATGATCAGCGTCGTGGTCCCCCCTGCCGGAAATGTGGCAGGCGAGAACCGTTTTGTAACATCGATCTCCTGCACGTGCAGGCGCGCGGTTGCCGCAGTACGATTCGTAACTCCCTGCTGGGTTTGCAGCGCGTTGGCGGGAATCCGGTTCGTGTACGATCCTTGTGTATCAGATATGACATCGACCATGATCATACAAGATGAATTGGGAGCAATCGTGCCATTGTTCAGAGTCACCGATGCGCCGCCGCTGACAGCGGTCAGGGATGCGGAAGCTCCGCAGCCTGTCAAAGAGGCAGATACCGGGTCGGCAAGGAAAACATTGGCAGGCAGATTGTCGGTAATGGAAGCCTGGGTCAGACTCCGGCCCGGATCGTTATTTCTGATCACAATGGACAGCTGGCTGGTCGCTCCTGCCCAGATCGTGCCGGGACTAAAGCTCTTGCTGACAGTCGGCGCCGGATTCCCGGTCACGTTCAGAGTGGCGCTGGCGGGAGTCGTGTTGGAAATGCTGACACCGCCTCCTGTGGAACTCAACGCGCCGGCCGGGATCGTATTGATGAGATTCCCCGGGGTCACGGATGTCACATTGATGGACACCGTACAGGACCCCGGCGTGTTTCCAGATTGCGCAGGGACTGTGCCTCCGCTCAGAGACAGGGTTGTGCCGCCCGCCGGAGCACCCACCGAACCGCCGCAGGTGTTGGTCAAGCCTGCCGGGCTTGCAATCGTGAGACCCGGCTGGACGCCGATCAAATTGTCGCTCCAGGAAGCATCGGTCAATACAAATGGATTGGGGTTGAAAATGGTTACACTTAGACGCGAGGTTCCACCCGAGGGAATGGAGATCGGCGAAAAACTCTTGTTCATTTCAGCCGGGAGAGAGATTTGCGCGTACACGGTTTGCACGGGGACCGCCAGGATGGAGACGATCAGGACGACTACGAGGAGAGAGAGGGTTGATCTGCGCATTTTTATCCTTTTCGAAAAAGCCAACTTAAAAAAACGGCTCTACCGTTTTTAACGGGAAACCCTTTCTCACCACAAAGTACACAAAGGTCACGAAGGAAAAAAGCCCGTAAAATCAAACCTTG
>JAFGCG010000003.1 GCA_016932715.1 Anaerolineales bacterium | reverse complement strand
CGCCAACGCCTTTTCCCTGCCCTGTGACGTGACCGCGTCCATCGTCCCTGCCGCTTCGCTCGCGGAGCTGGAAGCTGCTCCCGCCAAAGGGAAGATTCTCCTGCTCTACGGCGACCTGACCCGCGCCCCGCTGGCTGCCAAATCCTGGTTCCTGCGGGACGAGCGCGACACGCGCTTCTTCGAACTGCTTGAGGCGAAACAACCCGCCGCGGTCCTGGCGCCGCCCACCTCAGCAGGCTATTTCAATCATCTCACGGAAGATTGGGAACTCGACCTGCCTGCCGCCACCGTTCCGGCGGATGTGGCTCTCTACCTGCTGCGCGAGCCACGGTTACCCGTCCATCTGTTCATCGATGCCCTGCGCCTCCCTGCCGTGGCGCGTAACATCGTGGCACGCACGCCAAACATGCCGGAGCGACGCCTGGTCCTGTGTGCGCACTTCGACACCAAGATCAACACGCCCGGCGGGACGGATAATGCCGGCGGCGTGGCGGCGCTGCTCTCCCTGGCGGAGAGCTTGCCGCGCGACCTGCCATTTGGCCTGGAGTTCATTGCCTTCAACGGCGAGGAATACCTGCCCATCGGCGACGACGAATACATCCGGCGCGGTGAGAAGTACTTTGGTGAGATCCTGGCTTGCATCAACATGGACGGCGCCGCGGCGGCGCTCGGCACGAATAATGTCGCCGCCGTTTCCTGTCCGCCGGAACTGGAAGCCAGGATCCAGTCTGTGGCTGCGAAATTCCCGGGCGTTGTCTGGGTGGACCCGTGGCCCGAAAGCAACCACTCCACATTTTCGTTCCGCGGCATCCCGGCGATCCCCATCGGCTCGACCGGCGTGCGCGGCCTGGCACATTCTGTGGACGACACCCTCGAGCAGGTCAGCCCTGCCAGGCTGGAGGAAGTCATTGCACTGGTGAAAGAACTGGTCGAGATTTTTAGATAAAACCAAGACATCGCGCTGAGCGGAACGCAGTGGAGACGAAGTGCAAATAAGCAGGACAATTAGAGTTTTCTGGCAACGTGCGCTTCGTCTGCGCTCCTCGCTTTGCTCGTCGCTCCGCTCAGCGCGAGAGAAGGAAATTGAATGCATACCCACATCACAATTAACAATGCCCGTCTTCACAATCTGAGAAATATTTCACTCAGCATTCCCAAAAACCAGCTGGTCGTTTTTACCGGTTTATCCGGTTCGGGCAAGTCCACCCTGGCGTTCGACACTCTGCACCAGGAAGGTCAGCGTCAGTACATGGAATCCCTGGGGTTGGTGGGGCACGGGGTCAGCAAACCGGCTGTCGATTCGATCACGGGGCTTTCCCCGTCCATCAGCGTCGACCAAAACCTGACGAACCACAGCCCGCGCTCCACGGTGGGCACCGTGACCGAAGTCTTCACGTATTTGCGCGTGTTGTTTGCCCGGCTGGGACATCGTCCCTGCCCGAAGTGCGGCGCAGATGTGCCGCCCTCCCACGACGTGGGCAGCGATGCCAGCTGGGACGACGAGTCACCAGAGGATGGTGAGATGGTTGCCTGTCCATCGTGTGGTGAAAAGCTCCCCGAAATGAGCATGGCTAGCTTCTCCTTCAACAAGCCGGATGGAGCCTGCCCAACCTGCACCGGCCTGGGAACCGTGCACAAGCCCATCGTGTCACGCGTGATCGACGAATCGCGCAGCATCAAAGAGGAGGCGATCTCCACCTGGGAAGAGTTCCATATCAACTACTATGGCAATATCTTCAAGATCGCGGCGAAATATTACGGTTTTCGCTTCGATCCGGACCTGCCCATCCGCGAGTATGAACCGGCTGCGCACGATTTTCTGCTTTATGGGGTCGACAGTCCTCAGTTCAAACGTCATTATCCGGACAAGCAGCCGCCCAGGACCGTCAATTCGGGTCGCTTCGAAGGGGTGCTGACCAATCTGTTGCGCCGCTACAACGAGCATGCCAACGACGCGGCCTACCGCGAGAAAATCGAAAAACTGCTCCACCTGCAGGTCTGCCCGGATTGCAATGGCACGCGCCTGAAGCGGGAGAGTCGCCTCGTGACGGTAAACAGGCAGACGGTCATCGATGTGGCGCAGATGCCGTTGAGTACCCTGGCTGAATGGCTGGGGAGCCTTCCAACGGTGATCTCCTCCAAAGAGATGATCATTGCCGAACCGATCCTGAACGACCTGAACGAACGCGTGCGGCGCCTGCTCGATGTGGGCGTGGGCTACCTGACGCTCGACCGTTCCTCGCCGACCCTCTCCGCGGGAGAAGCGCAGCGCCTGCGGCTGGCAGCCCTGCTCGGTTCCGGCCTGACCGGCGTGCTGTACGTGCTGGATGAGCCAACCATCGGCTTGCACCCGCGCGACACTGGCAGGCTGATCAGCGTCCTGCGGCAATTGCGAGACCAGGACAATACGGTCCTCGTGATCGAGCACGATCTTGAAATGCTGCACGCCGCCGACTTCATTGTGGATGTCGGTCCCGGCGCGGGACGCAACGGAGGCACCATCGTCGCGGCGGGGAGTCCCGAAACGGTAGCCGCCTGCCCTGAGTCGATCACAGGCGGATATCTTTCGGGGCGACTCAGTTTCCCAACTCCGCGTTCCCGTCCGATCAGCGACCGTTCTCTCGTCATCGAGGGCGCGCGCGCTCATAACTTGAAGAATATCACGGCGCGTATCCCATTGGGATTGCTGGTTGCTGTGACCGGTCCATCAGGGTCGGGAAAATCCTCCCTGCTGTTCGATATCCTCGACCGGGCTGCCCGCCAGCGCTTCAACAATGCATCCGAGGAACCTGGCGAGCACGACGGGATCCTCGGCTGGGAGCAGGTCGATCGGATCGTCACCATCGACCAGAGTGCGATCGGCCGCTCCTCGCGCTCCAACGCCGCGACCTATGCTGACATTTTCACACCCATCCGTGAAGTCTTTGCATCTTCGGCGGACGCGCGCCGCCTTAAGCTGACACCGCGTCATTTTTCCTTCAACGTGCCGGGCGGACGCTGCGAACGCTGTCAGGGCGCCGGTGTATTGATGGTCGAGATGCACTTCCTGCCCGACGCGGAGGTGCGCTGCCCGGTCTGTCACGGGCGACGGTTCAAGCGCGAAGTGCTGAACGTGAAATACCAGGGTTATGACATTTCCCAGGTGCTCGACATGACCATCGAGGAAGCACTGCAGCTCTTTCGGGATGTCCCCAATGCAGTCTCGCGTTTGAGCCTGATGGTTGACGTGGGATTGGGATATCTTCAGCTTGGACAGCCTGCCACCACATTTTCCGGTGGGGAAGCGCAACGCGTCAAACTGGCAAAGGAACTCGGGCGGCGCGGCGCGGGCCACACCCTCTATCTGCTCGATGAGCCGACGACCGGCCTCCACATCGACGACGCCATCCATTTACTGGATGTGCTGCAGCGCCTGGTGGATGCAGATAACTCGGTGGTGGTGATCGAGCACAACCTGGACATCATCCGTTCCGCGGACTGGATCATCGACCTCGGCCCCGAGGGTGGCGCGGCAGGCGGAGAGATCGTTGCCGAGGGAACGCCCGAGCAGGTGGCAGGGATGGGGACGTCAGCGACGGGAGGGTTTTTGGCAAAGCGAATCAAATGACGTAAGTGCGCGAACACAACGAACGTCCTCGTGGATTGGTATCCACGAGGACGTTCGTTTAGAGCACCTTGTGTTTTTGAAGCGTCTCCAGATAGATTGCCTGCTTCTTGCCCACGAGGCGGCTGAGACGCGGGGCTTCGAAGATGAGTTGCTTGATCTTTCGCAGCGGATAGACCACACATGTAAAATCGGGCTCCAGGTCTTCATACGCCACCAGGCAGACCCACGCCTCGGGCATGGAGAGGACCGGGTCGTGACGTTCGGGTGAATCCTGGAATGTCCAGGAAAGGCCGTAGCGGTTCGCGGCGGAGCGCCGCTGCGTTTTGACTGCCACTTCCAGTTCATTGATTTTCAAGTCGGCTGCCCAGGATTTTTGCTTTCCGCCGTAGATTGTGTAATCGGGACCCTCGACCACACAATTGCGCCTTTCGAAGACCAGGCGCACCGCCTCTTCGCCCAGTTTGCTCACGAAGTGATCGTCATGGATCTTCTCCTTCAAGGTCTGGCGGCTATCGCGATAGTCGACAGTATCCGTCACGGCGTCGGCGAAGGACCGGGCGCGCCCGACGGCTTCCGGCGGGAGATGAACGATCTGCGGTGTGCGGAAGGTGGACATTGGAATTACTTTGCTCGCCTGATTGTATAAAGATAAATCAGGATGCCTCCCACAATCAGCGACGGCAGGACGATCAACCCCGCTTCGGGACCGAACGCGCCGCCTGTCCAGAGTTCTGGCCCGTGGACGTTGATGCGGGTCAATGCATAAGCATCGGTACCCGAGACAGGAAACCCGAACACGATCCCCTGGAAGAAGTTCCAGCCGATGTGCAACCCGATCGCGAGCCAGAGCTGCTTTGTGCGGATACAAGCATAAGCCAGATAAACCCCGGCAAAGAAAATCCCGGCAGAAATGGCCAGCGCGTTGATCCCGGTCACATTGGGATTGCCGAGGTGAAGCAGACCAAATACAGCCGAGGAGATAACCACCCCCCAGAATAAGTTGGTCCCGCTGGCGATGGTCTGCAAGTGATAGCCGCGCGAGAAAAGTTCCTCACTCCAGCCCACAAGAATGTAGGCGACGAAAAATATCACCAGGTTGGTGATGACTACGCTGGCGGGATCGACTTCCCAGGCAAAACCTTCGAACGTCAGCCAGCCGAGACCGAGCATGACGGCGAAGATAAATCCCATCTGCACGAACGTGATGCCGATGCCGGCCAGAATGTCACGTAAAGTATGATTACCGAGCTCCACACCAAGGCTCTTGAAGGAGCGCTTGTCCAGCCAGCGGCGGGCGATATAGACCGAGCCTGTAAAAGCAATAAAGACAATGACTGTATTTCCCAAAATGGAATTAAGTGCCTCCTGCGGGATCCCAAGAAGAGTGACTACAATGCCAGCCACGACTAGAAACAAGAACACCAGAATGGTGTGGATCAAAAGCCGCCAGCCGGCGCGCAGGCGCGGCTCCTCGGGGGAAAAGAAGATACGAGCAAGGATGGAACGCTCTCGTACAGGTTGGATTTCGGACACGTTAACCTCCACTTTTGAGATAGATCCCTTTTGGATCAAGCTCTGCGCGCAAAATTCTTAATTCGTTTTCGGTCACAAGCCCGGTGGTTCTCAACTGGGGCGCGACCTTTAGCTTCCAGCCGGTGTTTTCCTTTGCCTGTTCCGCCGTCTTGCCGGGATGCAGGGCAGTCAGGATCATTTCACCTGTTTCGTCCGGCTCCAGCACGCCAATGTCTGTGACGACAGCCAGCATGCCTCCGCCGCGCAGACCCGCTTTTTCGCGGTCGCCTTTGCCGCCGATGAACCCGGCCGAGGTCATGAACTCCACTTTTGCGGGGAAGCGCCGCTTTTGATGCGGTGTCATGATGTAGCAGCGATTCGCCCAGGCGGCAATTTCCTGCGATCCGCCCGAGCCGGGCAGGCGCACTTTCGGCTGATTATATCCGCCGATCACGGTTGCATTGATATTCCCATATTTATCGATCTGCGCGCCGCCCATGAAGCCCACGTCCACGTTGCCGCGCTGCAGGTAGTTCGCAAAAATATCGTACATGCTCACCACCGAAAGCGACCCGCTCACCAGCGTTGGATCGCCGATGGATAACGGCAGGCGGGCCGGTTCTGCTCCGATCACGCCCGCTTCATAGATCATCACCAGGTTCGGCGCGTGGGTCCGCTTGGCAAGGTTGCAGGCGAGATTGGGTTGACCGACCCCCACGAAGACCACGTCCCCGTCACGCAGCAGGCGCGCGGCGTTGATGATCATGAGTTCAGCGGAGGAATATTTGATTTCAGTCATAGAACTCCTATTATGGACTCAGGCAGCTTGCTGCCGAAAAGGCGGGAACGAGCTCCCTGACTCCAAAGTTTTGAGAAATGCCTGCACCCTATCGAAGACTTCCTGCGGGCGTTCAAGCGGAAGGATGTGTGTGGACCTGCTCAGCGTTTCGACCCGCGCCGCGGGCTGCTTCCGTTTCACAAGCTGGGCAGCCTCTTTGAGGAATGTGTCCGTCTCCGCGCCGCGCAGGAAGAGAGTCGGCACCCGGAGTTTTGGCAGGTCACGCCAGATGTCGAAGTCACGCATGCCTGTTAGGTAGATGTGTGCTTCCCATTCCGGCGAATAGACCAGCTCATAGCCCTGATCCGTTTTACGCGTCATTCCTTCTACGTAAATCCTCAGGTTTTCGTCGCTCATATATCGAAAAACGGTCCGGCTGCGGTAGCCGCGGAAGACCGTTTCCAGATCATCGAATGTGCGCCTGCGCTTCTGCGCGCCCGGGATCAAAGGATGGAATTTGTTTCCCAGCCCCAACATGCGGATGACCTGCCACATGATCAGGAATCTCGGAACGAATAGCACGGGATCGATCAAAACCAGCGCTTTGAATTTGTCCGGGTCCCGCAGCGCAGCGCGCAGGGTGACGATCGCTCCGATGGAATGTCCCACTCCGATGACGGGAACAGGCATGTCCTGAGCGGCGTCGAAGGGCTGAGAGCTCGCGCTGAGCGGAGCCGTAGGCGTAGTCGAAGCGAGGAAACGCAGCAGGTCATCCGAAAAGGGGCTCCAATCCCGAATATCCTCTGGACGCGAATCGGGCCACAACGGGCGCAGCAGCATCCCAAACACACGATATTGGGTTTGCAGAAGCCCGAGCAATGGCTTGTAGCATGCGGGTGGATAGCCGTTGGCGTGGAGGAAGTGCAATGGCTGACCGATGCCGCCAAGGTCAAAAGAGGGGATAGGGGAGGAGGGGACAGGGAAATTGGTCATTATTTCAGTAAGCAGGATCAACACCGTATTTTTCTTGCTCTTCCCTAATGTTTTTTGTTCCTTGCTTAGCCCGGATGGTATTTATGGTGGCTGTTATCATCCTCACAACTTCATTATTCAACTTCAAAATTTCATTAATTTCTTCATTGACGTCAAGACTGCAATCTTGAGCAGTATGAAGCCAATGTTCTGTTTCGTTCGCTGATCCCTGGGCGATAATCAAATAGTGAATATACTCTGTGCCTTGATGCCTTCCATGTCCTTCTGCAATGTTTGCGCCAACGGATGAGGCCGAACGAAACAGCTGGCGGGAGATTTCCTGTGCTTGCATTGTTTTTGGCCAACTCTTGACCAGAGCATTGACCTTCTTCACAACCTGGCGAGCTTTCTGGTAGAAAATCAATTCTTGATAGTTACCCATACCTCTAACCCCTTTCCCCTATCCCTTAATAACTTCCATAATTGATCTTCTCACTGTATCGTGGGTTCACCTCTAACCTCTTGTGCACCTCCAAACCCAGCTTCTCCCAATACGCGTTTCTATCTTTCACCCCATACACCCATTCATCCAAATATTCCTTTGTCGCTTCGGCGGATTCGCTGACTTTGTCCCACGCCAGGTAGAACTCGTTGTCGCGGTCATAGTAGCCCTGCGCGTAGCTCGGATGGCACGCGAACGGGACATGGCATACCGCGCTGACGACAATCCCCGGGATCATCGTACGGTTCGGGTCGGAGCGGATGATCGACTCATCCACGATCTCTTCGGCGGTCAGAATGACCTTGTGTGCGGCGAAGGCGGCTTCCTTTTGCTCGCCGATGATGCCCCACAAATGCGCATTGCCATCTGCATCGGCGCGCTGCACATGGACAATGGCCACATCTGGATTCAGCGCAGACACCACAACGACATCCTTTCCGCCAAAAGGATCAGGGACGCGTTTGATGTTTGGGTTGGCGTTCTCCAGGTCGGTTGCACCCGTTTGTTTCATTGGCAGGAAGGGCAGTCCCGCGGCCCCGGCCTGCAAACGCGTGATCATCCCAAAATGGGAGTATTCCTCCCACTCCAGCCGGCCCTGTTCGATGGCGGAGCGCACGATCCGCAGCGAACCCACACCGGGATTGCCCATGTAGGAAAAGATCACTTTGCGCGCGCAGCCAGCCGCGACCATCTGGTCGTAGATCAGATCCGGGGTGGCGCGGGCGAGGGTCAGGTCCTTTTTCCCCTGGCGGATCATTTCGTGGCCCGTCGCGAACGGGATGAGGTGCGTGAATCCCGCCGCGTAGACAATATCACCATCGTTCACATAGTTTGCAATGGCTTCTGAAAGGGGAATGAGTTTAGTCATTACTTCTTTGCCTGGTCTTGTTTGGATTTTGGCGTAAACCTTTTTACGAGGCTGAATCTCCCACTGGCCGGAGTTGCCTTTTTGTACTGGTTGCGAAAGACAAAGCCGAGGACGATCAGGATGAGACTCCAGCAAAAATATTCGAATGTCGCCTGCTGCGCGGCTTCGGACAGAAAAAAGAACACGAGCAGCCCAATCCCGATGAGCAGGAAGAATGTGCCAATGCGGGAAAGAACTTCCTTGCGGTCGAAGCCCTGTGGTGCGCCCATAATGTCCTCGCTTGTTAGTTTGGTTTCCTTGCGGAAAACAGGATTCTTCGGAATGGATAGAAGACCGGCTGACCAGGCAGCGCGTCGCGCATCTTTTCACGGATTGCCTTTACGAGATCCTCTTTCTGTTCACCCAATCGTTCAAAATAGGGGACGAGCGCGGTTCCTGAAATCCATTCCACTACTGCGTCTGAGTCCTCCAGGATGTGAGGATAGATCTTTTCGAAAACGATGATGTCTTCTGCGCCACACTCGAATAACAGGCTTGCATACTCATCGATGGACAGGACCGGCGCGTACCGCTGGAATCCCTTCAAAATGGATTGGAACGGCTCTGCGCTCGCCGTCTCTCGATAGATTTGATGCGAGACGTGATTGTGGTTGGATGGCACCTGCACGGCGATCTGGCCCCCCGGAGCCAGACTCCGGTATAGACGCGGAATCAGGTCCGGGTGGTTTTCCGACCACTGCAGCGCGGCGTTGCTGAAGATGAGGTCCCATTCACCCGTCAGCTGGGATTGATCTCCCTGCTCGAAGTGCATGCCTGGGCTTGCGAAGGCTGCGGCTTTTTCCAGCATCTGCGCGGAGGAGTCGAGTCCGGTCACCGCGCTGTTCGGCAGGGCATCTGCAAGCTGGCGCGTCAATTCACCGGTGCCGCAGCCCAGATCGATCGCTTTCAAATTTGGGCGTCTTTCCACCAGCGCGAGCAAATCGAAAAACGGCGCGGAACGTTCGGCTTGAAATCTATGATATTGCGTTGGATCCCAGGGCATGGCGATATCCTATGGTATCAGGTACACACGTAAACAGGTACACAAGTTCATTGTTGTGTACCTGTCTACTTGTTTGCCTGTCTACTTGTTTGCCTGTGTACTTGTTACCTTTGTATCTGTTTATCTGCGTACTTTCTTCCTCACGGTGGCTGTTTTCTTTGGCGTAATTTTCTTCTTTGGAGCAGCCTTCTTAACCGCCTTCTTCGCTTTAGCCGGCTTGACCAGCGTGTGGATCTGTTCGTGCATGTACAGCGGGAGATAGTATAATCCGCCGCCGTTCTTGCCGCTCGAGCCGGAGCCTTTCCAGCCGCCAAAGGGCTGAAAGCCGGGCCAGGCGCCGGTCGTCGCGCCCTGTGGACGGTTGGCATAGGTCACGCCTGCTTCGATGTTATCGAAGAACCATTCGACTTCCCTGGCGGAGCCATAGAAGCCGGCGGTCAACCCGTAGTTGACATTGTTGGCAATCTTCATTGCCTCCTCGAGGCTGCCTACCTTGCCGATCGTGGTAATGGGCAGGAACATCTCATATTGCCACAGGCGCTGCTCGTAGGGCAGGTCCGTGACGAAGGTCGGTTCACAGTAATAGCCCTTGTCGAAGATGCCGCCGGTTTTGACATGCCCACCGGTCAGGAAGTTCCCACCTGCCTGGTGGATCTCTTCCGTGAAGTTCTTGAAGTCATTGTAAGAGCTCTGGTTGATAACCGGACCCAGATACGTGGCGCGTTCGGTCGGGTCGCCGATGACCAGCGCCTCGGTTTTGGCTTTGAGTTTGCCGACCAGCTCATCGTAAACGGGTTCTTCGATCAGCACGCGCGAGCCGGCCGAGCATTTCTGACCCTGCAAGCCGAATGCAGAGCGGACAATGCCGGTGGCGGCGTCTTCCAGGTTGGCATGCCGTGAAACGATGGTGGGATTCTTGCCTCCCAGTTCGAGAATGAGGGGACGAATATAGTTGCATTCGCTAAAATCGCGATGCAGCTTCATGCCCACATCGAAGGAGCCGGTAAAGGTGACGCCATCCACGTCTGAGCATGTCACGAGCGCTTGCCCCAGGGTGGAGCCCGGACCGGTGACAAAGTTCACGACCCCATCCGGGAAGCCGGCATCGCGCAAACATTCAGCGTAGAGTCGGACGATCCAGGCCGTGTCCGTGGCCGGCTTGATCACGACCGTATTTCCCGCCACGAGCGCCGCGCCGGTGGGTCCGCCCGTCAGCGCGAAGGGGAAGTTGAACGGGCTGATGATCACCCACACGCCGTAGGGGCGCAGGATCGAAACATTGGTCGAGTCGTATCCGACCAGCGGGTCTTTACCCATCTGCTTGACGAATCCGTCGTGCTCCTCCATCATTTTTGCGGAATAGTACATCAGGTCGGCAGTCTCCTGCACATCGCCAAGTGATTCCATGCGGTTCTTGCCGACCTCGAGCGCCATGGCTGCGCCGAGTTCGAAAATGCGTTTTTCGATGAGCGAAGCTGCCTTGCGCACAAGTTGCACACGCTTCTGCCAGGGGGTGCGGCTCCAGCCGGGGAATGCCTTGCGGGCTGCCTTCATTGCCGTGTCCGCTTGCGTGGCGTTGCCTTTCTGGACGACTGCCAGTACCCAGTCGGTATTTACCGGCGAACGGTCCTCGTATTTGTCGTCGGCAAAAACATCCCTGCCGTCAATGATCATCCCGACTTCCTTACCGAGATTTTCCTTGAGTTTTGCAACCGCCTTATCGAAGCCTCTATGAAGTTCCTCGGGGGGATTAAACATCGTTGAATAGGTCAGTCTAAAATCAGCCATACAACCTCCAAAATTAGTCTTATAGTCTGATAGTCACTGGTCTCTTAGTCCGACGATTTGATTAAGAGACTAAGCACTAGCACACAAAGCTATATTAGCAAAGCTAGTATAGCGTAGGATTTCACCAGCGTCAAAGAAGAGGATCGTTACTTGATCAGACGAATTCCCAGGTTGGATTCTTTCATTTTGAAGGTAGTCGGAGTGCGGTTTTTGGATACGCAGGTAAGGATTCCCTGCCAGAAGCTTTCATATTCACATGATGAAAATCCACCTCTTCCCAAGCCCTTCCCACAGGGACGCCAGGACAAGCCTGGTCCCTTCGATCTTACTCAGGGCAAGCCTGGTCGCCGTTTTATTGGCTGCGTGCGCCCCGGGCGCTGCCTCCACTACTCCTCCAGACGCAGTGACTCACCCTGCAACCGTTCTTGCGTCGACCCCCACTCTCGCCGCACCAACCCTTGAATCTGCCACCCAGCCCGCGGCAAGCGAAGCGACAGCGCTTCCCGTTGCCACCTCGCGCGGACCCGAGCTTCATGCTACCGATCCCACTACAGTCAGCCTGGCTTCGGGCGGGCTGCACTTCGTCGAATTCTTCCGCTTCACCTGAAGCACCTGCCGTGCGATGGCGCCCATGGTCCATGGGCTCGAAGCAAAATATTTTGGCAGGATCCAGTTTACCTACCTGGATGCCGATGACCCGCGTACACTTGAATTCCGGCGAGAGCTTGGCTTTGTTTACCAACCTGAAGTCTACCTGCTCGATGCCGATGGCAGGGTCCTGCAAAAATGGGTGGGGTTTACAACGGAAGAGCAGTTCGAAGAAGTGTTTGCGCAATATGTGCAATAGCAGGGTCTCCGCAGTCAAAGCAGCTGCGGAGACTTGTTGACTCTATCCCGCAGCCTCCAGCACCCAGATCATGAACGGGCTGCTTTCTTCATTGAATTCTGCCCAGGCGTAATCTCCGTAAAAAGATTTAACCTTGAAGCCTGCGGCTGCGGCCAATTCTTCGAATTCGTCTCTGCCTGAGAGACGAAAATGAAGTTCCATGAGTTTCTTCGATCTCATAACTCCGCCGGCATCATATTCTTCGTAGAATTGCATCGCCTCGACAACCTGGGGATCCTCGGCACTGAAATCTTCCAGCGTCCAGAGGAGTAAAATACATCCATCCGCAAGTGAATAGGTGCGAATAAGCCGCAGTTGGCCGTTGACTGCTTGTTTTCTCGCCGCAGGGTTGCCCAACGTACAGATGAACGTACCGCCCGGAGACAGGTGTTTGTGGATGCGCCCGAGCGCCTTGCGCTGGTCCTGCGGGGAGGTGATGTGCGCAAAAGAGTGGAATGGGATGATGATCATGTCGAACTTCCTGGGGAGATCGAGTTCGCAGACATCCATCTGGTAAACATCTGCCTGCAGTCCCTTTTGCGCGAGTTTTTCTCGCAAAATGGTATTCGATTCGGCGGAGATATCCACGCAGGTCAGCTTGACGCCTGCCTCCAGCAGGGGGATCGATACCCGACCTGTGCCCGACATCAATTCCAGGACTTCGCCTCCTGATTTCGCTGCCTCATTGAGAAAGAAGTCGATATCGAAGGTGGCTGGGACATAAATATCATAGAGATTGGCGATGGGATCGTAGTCGTTGGTTTTCATTTCAAAATACCTTGCACTGGGAATTTCTGAAGTATAGCATCCTTATTGATCTCCTTACCGCGCGCATCTTGTTTTATAATCTTACACATGTCCACTGCACTCATTCATCGATCTGCGAGCGAGACCCCATGACCGTCATTACCCTCACCACTGACTTCGGACTCCGCAGTGGGTTTGTGGGCATCATGAAGGGGGTGATCTACGGTATTGCCCCCCAGGTCAAAATCGTCGACATCAGCCATGCAGTCGCGCCGCAGGACATTCGGGAGGGCGCGTTCACCCTCCAGCGCGCCGTGCCTTTCTTTCCTGCCGGCAGCATTCATGTCTATGTGGTCGATCCTGGTGTTGGCACACAGCGACGTCCGCTCGCGGCGCGATTGGGCGATCATTATTTCGTCGGTCCGGATAACGGAATGTTGACTCCGTTCATCGAAGAGGCCGAACAAAATAAAAAGTCAGTTGAGTTTGTTCATTTGAACAACCCAAAATACTGGCTGCCGAAGGTCAGCCGCACATTTCACGGACGTGATGTCTTTGCCCCCGTGAGCGCCTATCTGGCAAGCGGCGTTTCGTTGAACGCATTCGGTCCCCGAATCACTGATCCGGTCCTCCTGGAATTGCCTCGCCCCATAAAAACGGAGCATGGCTGGACCGCACACATCACCGTGATCGACACCTTTGGCAACCTGGCGACCAACCTGCCCGCTGCGCTGCTTCGGGGCTGGAGCGATATCCGGGTTCATCTCCGCGGTGTCGAAATAATCGGGCTTACGGAGTCCTACGGGCATAAACAGCCCGGCGACCTGATCGCTCTGGTGGACAGCGAAGACTATCTTGAGATCGCGGTCGTCAATGGCAGCGCCGCGCAGAAGCTCGGTGCAGCAGTGGGGGATAGCGTGGAAGTGGTTTATCGATGATTTGTTTTATAATGTGCACAACTTAGCCTCCTAGGAAACCGTATGCCTGAATCCCCGTTGGTGATCGAAAACCTGTCGTTCCAATATCGCACCCGACCTGAACCAGCCATCGAAAATATTTCGTTTGAACTCAAGCCCGGGGAAATGCTGCTGATCGCAGGCTCTAGTGGCTGTGGCAAGACTACCCTGGCGCGCTGCATTAATGGATTGATTCCACGCTCCTACCGTGGGAAACGGAACGGCAGGGTCTTGCTCCATGGAAAAGATGTCGCTGAAATGCAGATTGCCGACATGGCGCAGATTGTGGGGACCTTACTGCAGGATCCCGAACGCCAGATTGTTGCCAGCAATGTCTATAACGAGATTGCCTTTGGTCCGGAAAACTTAGGCTTCCCGCGCGCCGAGATCATTGCGCGGGTGGAGCAAGCCATGAAACGCCTGCGCATCGAACATCTGCGCGATCGTGAGACGTTCAATATTTCAGGGGGCGAAAAGCAGAAAGTGGCGCTGGCCGGGTTGCTGGCAATGAACCCGTCCATTTTGCTGCTGGATGAACCGCTCGCGTCGCTTGATCCGGCTTCTGCCTATGAGGCATTAGAGGTGTTCCGCAGTCTAACGGACGAGGGCAAGACAGTAGTATTGATCGAGCACCGCGTGGAGGACGCGATCACAGCCCGCCCGGACCGTCTGCTTTACATGGAAACGGGGCAGGTAAAATATTTTGGTTCCATTAAAGATTTGCCAACCGAGATCAATCACCGTGAGGTAAAACTCCCGGCAGAGTGGGTGGTGAAACGAGTCCGGCAAATGGGCGAGAAGATTGACAAGCGCAGCAGTCCTGCGGATAAAACGGAATCAATCCAAAATGTCGAAAGAGGCGAATCGCTTGTTGTCTTTGAGAATGTCGATTTTCGTTACGGTGATGAGACGCCGCTCGTCTTGCAGGATGTCAATCTCACAATTAATCGCGGTGACCTGATCGCGGTGTTGGGTCCGAATGGCGCGGGAAAGTCCACACTGGTTAAGCACGCGATCGGGCTGCTAAAGCCGACCCGGGGACATGTGCTGGTCGAAGGCAAGGACACGCGTACGATGAGCGTAGCACAGATCGCGCGGGTGCTCGGTTATGTATTTCAGAGTCCCACACATATGCTTTTTGCGCCGACCGTGCGTGAGGAGCTGGAGTTCGGTCCCAGGAATCTGGAATTCAAAAAAGAAGTGATGCAGCAGGCGGTGAAAGAAAGCATTTCCACTGTGAACTTGAACGGGCTGGAAGAATATCCGCCGCTGGGTCTTTCGTTCGGGCAGCAAAAACGTACGACGATCGCCGCGGTGCTTGCCATGCGCTCGAAGATCATGATCATGGATGAGCCGACCGCCGGGCAGGATTACGCAAATTACACACACTTCATGGATGCAATGTGCCGTCCGCCTGCAGAGGGGGCGCAGTCGCTGGTTGCGGCGAATTTCGCAGCAACAATGTTTATCACGCATGACCTCGATCTGGCTGTGACATACGCAAACCGCGTTTTGCTGGTCGGTGACAGACACGTTGTTGCAGATGGTCCGCCGGAGGAAGTGCTCAAGGATTTTGACCTGTTGAGGCGTTATCGCGTCCGCCCGACTTCGCTTTTGCGCCTAAACTTGGAACTGCTCTCACGTACGGGAAGATTTCTTACAGCGGAAGCTTTGGCTGCGTATGATTAATGGCTTTTGCCCTGTAACGGATAAACTCGTGCAGGGTTATCAAGAATGGGTCAGCCCGTATCCAAATTTCTGAAAAGGAGAGAAGAAATGAACGACAAATCAACTTGGGAGTTCGGTACACGGCAGGTCGTGTATGGCGCCATCGGCGCGGCGCTCTATGGCGTGTTCTCGTGGGCGACAAACATCCTCTTCCCACTCCCGGCGGCGGGCAATGTGACATTTCGTCCTGCAGTGGCTGTGCTGATCTTCTTCGCGGTTGCGTATGGCCCGTGGGTCGGCTTGCTGGCTGGCTTCATCGGCAACATGATTGGCGATGGCCTTTCCGGATGGGGTTTCTACTGGAACTGGAGCCTGGGCAATGGCTTGATGGGTATGATTCCCGGTCTGATCGTCGCCACGATCAGCGATTTCCGCGCCCGTTCTACCATCCTGAAGGCGGTTGGCTGGGGTACACTCGGCATCATCGTCGGCATGTTGTTTGCCTCGCTGACTGAGATGTTTGTGGGCGGCATTGATCTTAATACTGCCCTGGTTGGTTATTTCACACCCGCCTTCCTCGGCAATCTCGTTGTGACCGTGATCCTTCTGCCGATCTTGATGATCGCCTTTGCCGGAGTTGCTGCACGCAGAGGCCGTTAGCAAATGCTTGTCACCTGGAAGTACCGCCCTCGTAACACCTTCATCCAGCGATTGGATCCTCGCACCAGATGGATCTTCCTGTTCTCCATTATTCTGGCATTGACCATTCCGGAAATCTGGGATTACCGCATCGTCTTTCCGCTCTTCGTTTTGTCGCTGACCCTGTTTTTTATGGCACGGATCGAGTGGAAGGATGTGCGGCGAGCCTTCATCTACATCTTCATTCTGGTGTTCTTCATCGTCGGTTTGAATGCATTGTTCTTTGGCAGGGGCGGTCCTTCCTCGGTGCTAGACCCCTCATCTCCTGTATTGTTTTTTGGGGTTACAGTATCAAAAGCCTGGTTTGCCATCACGCAAGTGACGCGTATGCTAACCATGGCATTGCTTGCCATTCCCATTCCCTATACGATGGACCCCAACATCTATGGAACGGCATTCAAGCGCATGGGGGTTTCGGACAAGGTTTCCTTTACGATAGATCTGGCGTTCCGTTTTCTGCCAACCTTTGCGCGGGATCTGACCATCACTGTCGACGCGCAACGCGCTCGCGGCTACGAAGTAGAGAAACTCAAGGGCGGGTTGGTCGCTCGCATTCAGCGGCTTGCGCCGTTGATCATCCCGGTTGTCATGCAATCCACAGTGACCGGCGAGGAAGTGATCGACGCGATGGACCTGCGGGCCTTTGGCACGGCGCCTCGTTCGTGGCTGAAGGAACTGCGCTATGCCGCACGCGATTACTTCATGATAGCGCTGGGGGTGGCGATCTTCATCACTTGCTGTGTTTTGAAGTGGGGCTTCGGCATTGGCGGGTTTTTTGTGCCCGAGTTCTTCACCAGGCTTGTCACCTAGTTGTTTCTGTTCATTGAAAAAGCCGACTCATCAGAGCCGGCTTTTGTTTTGTGTCACCTCTGTTAGTCGTGCTGTCCCGGATAGATCTCTCCCGCTTCGATCGCGACCTGCAGGTGATTCTCCTGGGGCGGAAAGGTACAGGTGGCATACTCCGTAAAGGCGCAGGGCGGACTGTACGCCTTGTTGAAATCGATGAAGAGCCTGCCGTTCTCGTGCGCGTCGGTGTAATGATAGCGCCCGGAGGGATACGTCGGGTCCCCGTTGGTCAAGTCCATGAATTGGATGAAAAGGCGGCGGTCAGGCAGTTCCTCAGCCTCCAGTTTGTATCTCTTTCCATGCAATTCGAAGGAGACAAAGCCCTGCATGGGTTCATCCAGGATGGCGCCAAGGATATCGGGCATCTTCACGATCCTGGGGGTCTCATAACGGGTGTAGGTGGCAGACACGCGATACTCTTCTTTAACGGGATACCACTGCCGGGTGGGGAAGAGGCGGCGCGCCTCTCTGGTGTTATCCCACAAACGAATCCCCACTCCCTTCGAACGGCGGAGGACCACCATGCGCATGTCGGCGAAGGTAATGAAGCTGGGTACGTCTTCCTGGTCTGCATCGAGCAGCGCCGACGTGCTCGTGACGCCATTGACCTCCACCGGCAGATCTGCTTCAACGTTCAGCATGACGTTGTTCCCATCGAATTCAAACGTACCCAGCTGCACCGGCGCCCGTGCCGGCAGAAGGATGTCGCTTTCGGGGCTGGAGCCGATGAGGTTGGTGCCTTTGCGCAGCCAGAACAAACCGGCCAGGGCAAGCCAGCCATTCTCGCGACGCAGGTTACGGTCTACTTCCTGACGCCAGGCAGTGATGCTTTGTACATACTCGTCATTTGTCATAAGGCAGCTATGTGCTCCGTTTAGCCTCTATAGATTTCTCCCGCCTCGACCCGGAAGGGCAGATAATTTTGCTGAGGCGCGAAGATGCAGGTGGCATACTCTGTGAATGCACAGGGAGGGCTGTAGGCATAGTTGAAGTCCAGGGTGACTTTGCCGCCTTTTACGCGCTCCGTGTAGCAGTAGCGGCTTGGTGGATAGGTCTCCTTGCTGTTCGTGAGGTCCCTGAATTTTATGAACAGCCTGTGATCCTTTTCTTCCGTGACGTCCAGCTTATACGTTTTGCCGTCGAACTTAAACGTGATATATCCGTCCAGGCGGTCTTCGACCATCTCGCCAAACGTATCGAGCTGGCTGGACACTTTTGGTTCAGGGTAGCGTGTATAGTGTGCGCTGAAGCGGAACTGCTTGTTGATTGGAAACCATTTGAGCAGCGGCAGCGTGAAGTGGTTTCTTCTTTGATTGTCCCAAATGCGGACGCCGTATTTGTCTGCGTATTCGTGCAGGACCAGGCAAATCTGATTCCATGTGATGAAGCTGGGTGTCGCCTCGCGATCGGACCTGAGAACTGCTCTCTGCGCCAACCTGCCGTTGACCTGCACCTGGACTCCCTCGGCCACTTGCAGGCGGACGGTCTTTCCCTCCCATTCGATGATGCCGAGGAATGTAGGGGCGTGTTCCGGTAACGTGACCTCGCACATGGGATTCGAACCGACGAGATTCCGGCCCTGATTCAGCCAGAACAAGCCTGCCAGCGACATCCAGCCGTTTTCACCGACGCGTTCATCATATTTCTTTGCCTGCCACAGAAGGATCTGGCTCTCGTATTCATTACTTCCCATAGGGAGAATTATAAGCGAAACAGACCTGACCAAAGGGTCAGGTCTGCTTCACGTGTCAGGCCAGGGAAAAGCTCCTGAGTCTGATTTTTACGCTGTACTTCTTACGCACTCATTCTTCCAGCGTGCTCACATCGCCCTCTGGCAGTCCCTGGGCTCTGGCTTTCAGCACGCGCCGCATGATCTTGCCTGAACGGGTCTTGGGGAGTTTGTCCACGAACTGGACATCCTCCGGGCGCGCAATCGGTCCCATGTGCGTGGCGACATGCTGGCGCAGATCTTCAGCAAGTTCAGGGGAAGGCGCAAAGCCCGCCCGCAAAAGGACAAACGCGTGAATGCCCTGTCCTTTGAGTTCATGGGGAAGTCCGATCGCCGCGGCTTCGGCGACGGCCGGATGACTGACGAGCGCCGACTCCACTTCCGCGGTCCCGAGCCGGTGCCCGGAGACTTTGATCACGTCGTCCACCCGCCCGATGATCCAGAAGTAACCGTCCTTGTCGCGTTTGGCAGAGTCACCGGTCGTGTATTTGCCGGGGTTCTTCGACCAATATTGACTGACGTAACGATCCGGGTCGCCGTAAATGGTGCGCAGCATCGCGGGCCACGGATTCTTCAGCACGAGATACCCCTCGGTATCGTCCGGGACGGGATTCCCATGTTCGTCCACGATCTCGGCTTCCTGCCCGAAGAACGGACGCGTGCCCGAGCCTGGCTTGAGTGGAGTGGTGGGAGTCGGTGTGATCATGAACATACCCGTCTCGGTCTGCCACCAGGTATCCATGATGGGGCATTTTTCCTTGCCGATCACGCGGTGATACCACTTCCACGCTTCGGGGTTGATCGGCTCACCAACGGAACCCAGCAGCCGGAGCGAGGACAGATCGTGCTTGTTGGGCCAGGCTTCGCCGAAGCGCATCAGTCCCCGAATGGCGGTCGGCGCGGTATACAGGATCGTGATCCCGTAGCGTTCAACGCACTGCCACCAGCGATTGGGATAAGGATACATCGGTCCGCCTTCGAACATGAAGGAGGTCGCGCCGTTCAAGAGGGGACCATAGACGATGTAGGAGTGACCCGTGACCCAGCCGGGATCTGCGGCGCACCACCAGCGATCTTCGTCCTTGATGTCGAAGACATATTTGAGCGTGGTGTATGTGCCCACCATGTATCCGCCATGCGTATGGACAATGGCTTTTGGCTTGCCGGTGGAGCCGGAGGTGTAAAGGATGTAAAGTGGATCTTCCGCATCCATCACTTCCGTGGGACATTTGCCGTTGGCGATGGGCAATGCCAGCATGTCGTGATACCAGTGATCGCGGCTCGACTCCATCGGGACATCGTGCCCGACCCGTTTGACAACGATCACATTCTCGACCGAGGGGCAGCGCTTGAGCGCCTCATCGACCGTGCGTTTGAGTTCGACGACTTTCCCGTTGTTGTAACTCCCGTCCATCGTGATGACCAGCTTGGAGTGGCTGTCTTCGATGCGGCCCTGCAAGGCATCCACGGAGAAGCCGCCGAACACCACCGAATGGATCGCGCCGATCTTGGCACAAGCCAGCATGGCAAAGACGATCTCAGGCACACGGCCCATGTAGATGGTCACGCGGTCGCCTTTTCTAATCCCCATTGCCTTGATGATGTTTGCCATGCGGTTCACTTCCCGGTTTATGGCATAGTAGGAATAGGTCTGATGCAGTTTGCCGTCTTCGCTTTCCCAAATCAGCGCCAGTTTGTTTTTGCGATACGTCTTGAGGTGACGGTCGACCGCGTTATGAACGATGTTGGTTTTTGCCCCAACAAACCATTTAAAGAATGGTTTGTTGGAATCATCCAGGACCTTGTCCCATTTTTGGAACCATTCCAATTCCTCGGCTTCCTCAGCCCAAAAAGCCTGCGGGTCCTTGAGTGCCCTTGCCGACACAGCGTCCCAATCCTGCAAGATCGCCTGGGCAACGACCTCCTCGGACGGATAATAAACCTCGCCATCCAGGCTTTGTCCGTTATTCCTAGCCATAACACCTCTCCTCCTCCAAATTTAAATAAACTAGGCTATTTTACTCCTGTTTGTAAGATTTTTTGGTTCTCCGCGCGGAATTTGTCGCAGATCCCTGGATGGCATTGTTTTCAAAATGGACCCTGGCAACTAAAACCAGGGTAAGGTCTGAGTAAATAAAATCTCCTGCATTTCAGATTGCAGGAGATTTGAAGTTGAGCGCGGCGTTCAGTAAATCGCAGCTCATCAGCCCGCGGCAGCTGCGGCTCTTTCGCGGCGCAGGATGGAACCCTGGATCAAAACACCCGCGATAAAGAGGATGAAAAAGAATACTCCGCCCGTTGCGCCTCGGGTGAAAAACGCCTGAATGATCAGCGAGGCGCCTGCCAGCGAAGATAAAGTGATGAGTGCCCAATCGAAGAGAAAAATCACCAGGATCACACCCAGAATCCCACCGACAATATAGACGATCCAGGAAAATGCGCCTCCGTCGACCCCGAGCATTCCTGCCAGCACAGTTAAAATATAGCCGCCTGCAAAGAAGCCTGCGGCTCCAATGGCAACGGTTTGCAGGAAAATTGCCAGCAGCGCGAAGATCACGCCGACAACGAGACCGGCAACAATTGCCAGCACGTCAGATCCCTGCCAGAAGCGCGTCGCCACCTGGATCCCGGTCACAAATCCTGCCGCGCCCACGAAGAGCCAGAAGAGTTTACGCCCAGCAACCAGCAAGGCGCCGCCAAGGATTAAATTGATCACATTGAGCATCTCATCCTCCTCAGGTGAGCCAAGCCCTCTTATGCCAGGATCGAATTCCAATCCAACTCGTGAACCGATTTACCCAAACGGTGGTCATCTTCCACGACATAATATTTAACGTTTGTAAACAGTTTTTGTACCACCTCACGGACAGGTTCGAGCGGCACAACGGTATCCAGCGTCCCGTGGACCACGATTGTCGGAACGGAAGCGGGCTCCGGCTGAGGAAGAGAGGCGATTGGGTCGAGCATCAGGGCGGGGGCGAGCAGGACGAGTTTGCGCACCTGATCTGGATGGTCCAGTGTGAAGACTGCGCCCATCAGACCGCCATACGATGAACCGATCAGCGTCCAACCGGTTTTATCTGCGAGGATGGAATAGAGCTGGCTCATCCGTTCGTCGAATGAACCTGTGAAATCCGGCGTGAGCATCCCGGGAAACCATTCACGGAACAGGCGGGCTTTGCCGCTGTTGCTGTCGCTGTCGCTCCCGTGCAGGTAAATGAGCCGGCTGGTGTCGAGCATTTCGCCTCCTATTTTCTTTGCATGTACCAAAGGATCGCCTGCGTCAGCGCGCCGACGACGAACAGGCCGGCAGTGAGCAGGATCTGCAGGTTGGAAGGCAGCGTAAAGTAACTGGCTACATAGTATGCCCCAATGCTGGAGGAGATGATCAGCAGCGCCCATTCGGTGAGGAAGCCGATAATGAGGGAGCCGACTACTCCGCCCATGAGGAATGGCAGAAGAGGCAATGTGAGCACGCCAGGCGCATAATATTCAACGAGGACGTATCCCCCTGCCAGAAAGCCGGAGAAAAAGTAACCAAAGCGCTCATTGATCACTGCGATCCCCGCCGCGATCAGAGCCAGAACACCAATAAATATGTAATCGTAGAGCCCGGGCCAGTGGGCCGGCAGGATGGGTGTCAGCCGAAAACCAATCAGCGCGCCCATTCCGGCTGCGAAAAGAAAGTTCATTTCCCGCCCCAGAAACAGCATTATCGCTCCAATCACAACTCTTGCAATTTGCATCGTGGCTTCCTTTCTGGTCGATCGAATTTAAAACGTCGCGCTGGGCTTCAACCGCTATCTTGTTTTGATCTTGCGCAACATCTCGCGCAGGCTGGACTGGAGTTCCTGCGGCAGGTCCGGTAACATGCGCCGCAAAGCCGCCGCCGGCAAGGGACTCCTGGTCTCCTTCAGGATTTGCTGAAGAAAATAAATGGTCTCATCGGGTGAGGCTTCGAATAATGTCACGATCAATTCCTGTAAATCGAATTGTAACCCTGCCGGCGAAACCTTGATAATGGGTTCCACGATTTCCAGGATCGGAGGAATGTTATCGAAATCAGGGGAGGAAACCAGCGGGACAAGCGCCTGCACTCCGTTTGACCACATGCGTTGGCGCGCCGGGTGCAGCCACTCCTTGACCAGGACCAAAAACAGGTCGGGTGTTTCTTTGCGCAGACGGGTCAGGCTGGTCGTCAGCAGCGCGGCGCGGACCTCGGGGTCGCGTACGGCTTGCGTCCAGGCGGTCAGGCGCGCCAGCAGCCTCTCCTCCTGGGGCGGGATGCGTCCCAGCAGGAAGGCTGCCAGCAATCTTGTTTCGAGCCAACCCTCGTCCCACAAGGCATCTGCCAATTCGAGTGCCAGAATCGGCTGCTGTTCGGCAACCGGACCCAGCTCCTTTTCGATCTGCCCCAGGACAACAACGGGCGTTCGATACGTGGGCAGGACGGAAGAGGGAGCCACACTCTGGCTGCGCAGGCTCCGGTTCACGTAGAACTCCAGCACTTCTCGCAGCTCACGCAAAAAAGCGGACGGCTCGCCGAAAATATCGGCCAGGTGAGCAGTCTGTTTTTTGAGGCGGGCCAGGTCAATCGCGGGCATGGGACAGTTACCAGTTGTCAGTTGTCAGTGATCAATAGTGGAAAACTGAACACTGAATACTGATCACTGTTTTCTAGTTCTAATACGCTCTTGCAAAGTATACTTTGCGCTTCGCAGGTCGGCCGCAGACGATGCACGTGCCTTCCCCGTCAGGCTGATTCATTGGGATGTTGCGCGTGGTGGCTTTGGTGTCTTCCTTGACCTTGGCTTCACACTCCAATGATTCGCACCAGTAAGCGAACGCCCAGCCGTCAGCCACGATGCGTTTCAGGTCTTCATAATCTTTGGGTTCGTGGATGTTTGCATCGCGGAACCCGGTCGCGCGCTTGAGGAGGGCAGCCTGGATCTCGGCGAGGAGTCCGCTTACAGCCGAGGCGAGACCCGCCTGTGGGACAAAGGATTTGCCTTCCCTGCCGGGCTTGTCACGCCGGGCGAGGGCGACGCTGCCTTTCTGCACATCCCTGGGTCCGATCTCCACACGGAGGGGGACGCCGCGCATCTCCCAGTCATTGAACTTGAAGCCCGAGCTGACATTGTCACGATCGTCCATTTTGATGCGAATGCCCGCCTCCTTGAGCTCCTGGAAGACGCGCTCTGCCACTTCCATCACTTTGCTTTTCTCCTCATCGTTCTTGTAAATGGGAACGATGACTGCCTGGATGGGCGCCAGGCGGGGAGGCAGGATCAATCCCTGGTCGTCGCCGTGGACCATGATGATCGCGCCGATGATGCGGCTGGAGATTGCCCAGGAGGTGGTTTCGCAATATTGCAGGGTATTGTTCTGATCGAGATACTTGATGTCGAACGCCCTGGCAAAGTTCTGCCCGAAGTAATGCGAAGTGCCGGACTGCAGGGCGCGCTTGTCGTACATCATGGCTTCGATGGATGTTGTGATCTGCGCCCCGGGGAAACGCTCGGATTCGCTCTTGGGTCCCTTGAAGACCGGGACCGCGGCTTCCTTGTGACAGAACTCCTCGTAGATATCCAGGATGCGGTACATCTCTTCCGTGGCTTCTTCGGCAGAAACATGGGCGGTATGACCTTCGTGCCAGTAGAACTCGGCCGTGCGCAGGAACAACTTGGTACGGATTTCCCAGCGCAGGACCGAGCCCCATTGCACGATCAGCACGGGCAGGTCGCGCCAGGACTTGATCCATTTCGAGTACATGTAACCGATGATGGTCTCGGAGGTGGGACGGACGACCAGCTTTTCTTCGAGTTCCTCGCCGCCGCCGTGAGTCACGACCGCCAGTTGGGGCGAAAACCCCTCCACATGTTCCTTTTCCTTTTCAAAGAAGGAAAGCGGGATCAGGGTTGGGAACGCCGCGTTGACGTGGCCCGTCTTCTTGAACTCGGCGTCCAGCCAGGAGGTGATGTTTTCCCACAGCGCCCAGCCATAGGGTTTCACGACCATGCAGCCGCGCACGGGCGCGTAATCTGCAAGGTCTGCCTTGACCACGAGTTGGTTATACCATTCGGCAAAGTCTTCGGCGCGGGTTGGTAATTTATCTTCAGCCATTTTTTCTCCAGAGAGCAGATGATTCGTTATAAGAGAGTAGTGAAGTAATGAGGACGACTATTCTCTAGTCTCTGTTCTCTAATAACTTCACAGCAGTTTGCACATCTTTCGCGAAGCCTAAGATCTCGCGCTGGCGTGCAGGGACATAGGTATCGAACCTTTGGATGAACTGATCAAAGACAGACTGCCAGCCGTCTCCGATCAGTATGAGCGGCCTCCGGTGCAGGGACTCCACGATCATCAGGTTCCACATCAGGGAGATTTCAGCCAGGGTGCCGGGACCGCCGGGGAGGGCGAGCGCCGCGTCCGATTCGTGGATGAGGGCGTGCAGCCGTTCCATCAGCGTTTTCTTCCGGATCTCTTCCACGACCCAGGCATTCGCCTTGATGGGCCGCCAGGCTTCGATATCCTCGCACGTCACCCCAATGACATGCCCGCCTGCTTCCCGCGCGCCGCGCGAGACGGCTTCCATCGTGCCGATGTACCCGCCTGTCAGCACAGTATGTCCGCGCACGGCTAAGAGCTTGCCGAGTTGCAGCGCCTCGGTATACGCCGCCTCGCCTTCCCTGGGTTGTGAACCGCCAAATACAGATACTCTCATTCCTGGTCCCATTCTCGTGTTTTGTTGATCTCGATTTTATCCAAAATTGCCTTTTCCAGATCGATTTCCGTCACAGACGCGAGCTGTAATAAATATAATCCCACGTCTGCGAGTTCGTCAGCCAGTTCCTGCCTGTCTTTTGCCGTTTCACGGAACTGGAAATGTTCTAAAATCTCAGCCGCTTCCACAGCCAGTGAAATTGCCAGGTTGCGCGGCGTTTGGGGGCGCTTGCTATCGGCCGCGTACCAGCCTTTCGAGCGGACGAAACGGTGCATCTCTTCGGTCAGTTCTTTGATATCCATTTTTTCACCGCGAAGGTTCTTTCCTCTTTCTTCTCTCCTCTTGCCTCGCTCATTCTCGCGAACTCCGTTCTTTCGCGGTGAATGGAGAGGGTACAACAAAAAACGACTCACCAGAGTCTGGGAGTCGTTCGGGGCGTGATGAACTGAACCTTATCCAGACCAGGCAGGTTTACACATGACGGGGGACGGCAGCGGGTTCAGCATGACTATTGTCCCGCATGCTTTTGGCGGGATGAGCGCATTATACCTGAATTTATGTTTAAGAGCGAACAGTTTGGGAGTAAAATCAAAACGGAGCCCCAGCATGCCGCCATTTCTGCAATTTGTGATCCGCCGCTTTTTGGTGATTCCCATATCGTTGCTTGTTATTACGATGCTGTTGTATGGGGGGGTGATGTTAACGCCGCCCGAGGCACGCGCCACACTATACATGCCCGACAACATGCCTCCGCGGCTGACCGATAAGCAATACAAACAAATTGAAGAAAAGATCATCAGAAGCTACCATCTGCGTGATCCCTATCCGATCCAATACTTTTTTTGGGTACGGTCCCTCTTTGAGGGGACCTGGGGATACAGCCCATCTTTGAATGAATATGTCCTGCCCTCTCTCCTCCGGCGAACCCCTGCCACCCTTGAGCTGGCTTTTTATTCCCTTTCAGTTCTGATCCCACTTGGCTTGGTCAGCGGGGTGACGGCAGGCTGGAGAAGAAGCGGGACCTTTGACCGGGGCTTCCGGTTGCTTGCTTTCCTGAGCACCTCCACACCACCGTTCATTCTTGCCATCATCCTGCTTTCCATTTTTTATATTAACCTGAATTGGTTTGCTCCCGGGCGGATCGACATGGGTTACCGGTTCGAGATTTCTGATGGGGCGTTTGTTTCCTTTACCGGCATGCTGACGATCGATAGCCTTCTCAATGGTCGCCCGGATATTCTCGGAAGTGCCGTCCGCCATCTTGTCATGCCGGTCTTTACGCTCAGCATTTATCACTGGGCTACGCTCGGAAGAGTGACGCGCGTCTCCATCTTGGGAGAGGAAAAAAAAGAGTATGTCATTGCTGCCAAGGCGCGTGGCATTGTCGAACGGAAGGTCGTTTGGAAGCACGTCTTCCGCAACACCCTAACCCCTTCGCTGACGAGCATGACGCTCTCTGCGACCTCCATCGTCACAGGTGTGTTCGTGGCAGAGATTATTTTTGATATCAAGGGGATTTCCGGGGTGATCGTACGCTCCATGAGTGGGATTCCAGATGCCCCTGCCGCGCTGGGGTTTGCGGTCTACAGCGTGATCATGGTGCTGCTCCTGATGTTCTTCCTGGATGTGGCGCAGGCGATCCTCGATCCGCGCGTGCGCGAGGGGGTCCTCAAGACATGAGCCGCACCCGTGCATTTTTCAGCCACTGGCAAAACTGGCTGAGCGTGATTCTGATCCTTGGCTTCTTTTTCGTGGCCATTGCTGCACCTTTTCTTTCTCCCCACAATCCTAAGAATCCGGGACCGTTCATGCGGGTGGGAAACGCGTTTGAGGCCAGCCCGGTGCCTCCTGACGAAAAAGCCTTCCTCGGGCAGTTGCCATTTGGCATTGACGTCTTCCATGCGCTGGTTTGGGGTTCGCGCGACGCGCTTCAGTTCGGTTTGATCGTAACGATCACCACTTCCCTGTTTGGCATCTTGTATGGTTCAGTCTCAGGGCTTGCGGGGGGACGCCTCGGTGGTCTATTGCTGAGGATAGCCGATTCGTTCCTGGCATTTCCTCCCATTGCCGGTGTAGTTTTCATTCAACAACTTTTCATCACCACGATCTTCGCGCTGGGCGGGTTCTATCATGCTTCCTCCGGGGAGGTGTTTTCGTTTACAGATACGTCAGTCTCGGGTACCCTGATCCAATCCCTGCTCGAACGCGTCAACCCGCTGATGTTAAGTCTGATCCTATTCTCCTGGATGCCCTACGCCCGGCTTGTCCATTCCATCGTCCTTACTTTGAAGCAGACGGAATTTGTCCAGGCGTCGCGCGCACTGGGGGGAACTTTCTTCTGGATCATCCGCAAGCATCTTCTGCGAAACTCCACAGGTCCCGCCCTGGTGCTGGCTGCCCGCGATGTGGGCGGCGTTGTCCTTTTGCAAGCTACCTTCACCTTCATCAACATTGGCGGAGATTCCGTTTGGGGTACGATGCTGGCACAGGGACGCAATTGGATTCTCGGTCCCGGAGGCAATCTGCTGACGTACTGGTGGGCATTCCTTCCGCCTACGCTGGCGGTCATGTCCTTTGGGATTGCCTGGAATTTATTCGGCGATAGTCTCAACGATATGCTCGTGCCTGCCTTCAGGTACACATTTCGCGCCCGGAAAAGCAGGAAGGAGGAGGTGCAGCCCTCGCCTGAAGCGGAGTCCGCTCCACCGGTCTTAACTTCCGCCGCGCCTGCCGTTGTGAGTTCGCAGGTCAGGAAAGCTGTGTCCTCTGATGGAGCCGATCCCGTTCTGGGCATGGCACGCGCGGGTGTGTCGCGCGGCGACCTGGCGCGTGCCCTGTATGCATACGAACACTTGATCCGACACAACAGGTCAATCGAGGATGTCCTGCTCGATCTCGCGCGGCTAGTAAAAAAGTTCCCGCGCGACCCACAGGTCTGGCGGACCTTGGGAGATGCACTGGCTTGTGCGGGCGACGCGGAGCATGCGGCCCAATCCTATGATCAGGCCCGCAAGTTGATGTAGTAAACCGGTTGCTCCTCTATTTCGACATATAATTGAACCGTGACAAAACATAATCCGATTGCATTGACAGAAGGATCCCTGCCGGAGGACCGCTGGAGACTGCTTCAGCTTGTCCGCGAGACAGCCACGCGAGGCGGGCTGCCGCTTTATATCGTCGGCGGTTCTGTGCGGGACCTGGTGCTGGGTCGCCGTTTAAATGACTTTGACCTCACCGTGGAGGGAGACGCGCTCAGGCTGGCGCGGGCGCTTGCCTCCAAACACGGAGGCAGAGTGACAGCCCACTCAAAATTCGGCACCGCGAAATGGTTCCTGCCCCAAAACCTGATAACTGACACCCAAACCCCCAACACCTTAGACCTGATTTCTGCCCGCTCCGAAACATACAAGCATCCCGCCGCGTTACCCACGGTCAAGCCAGGGAGCATCGCCGACGACCTGCGCCGCCGCGATTTCACGGTCAACGCCCTGGCAATCCGGCTGGACGGGTCTCACTTCGGCGAGCTGCGCGATGACCTGAACGGCATGGCTGACCTGCAAAATGGGATCCTGCGCGTGTTGCATCCGCGTTCATTTATTGACGATCCCACGCGTCCGTACCGCCTCGTTCGCTACGAAGCGCGTTATGCGTTCAGGATTGCAGAGGCTACGCTGGCGCTGATTCCCGAAGCGCGGCCCTTTGTGGCGAAGCTCTCTGCTCAGCGGATTCGCCATGAACTGGATTTGATCCTCGATGAGTCAGATGCGGTCTCCATGCTGAGGCGGCTCGCTGCGCTGGATTTGCTGGCTGCCATCCATCCGGTTCTTGCCGACTTCAACCGGTCCAAGTTTGCGACCCTGGAGTCGGATGACGCCTCGCTGCAAAACCGGGATTCGCGCTGGGTTCTATGGCTGATGCATCTCAGTGACCAGGAGATCGAGTCGCTGCATGAGCGCCTGCACTTTACTGCGAGCCTGTTGAAAATATTGCGTTCTGCCTCCCTGCTCAACGCGAACCTGACCGCTCTCCTCGGCTTGAAGCCCAGCCAGGTTGTGGAGTTCCTGGAAGGCTATTCGATCAAAGCCCTGGAAGTCGTTTCGTGTGCGGTGCAGGATGAGAAGATCAGAAATATTTTGACCAGGTATCACTCCGAGTGGTGGCGTGTCCGACCCAAAACGACGGGCCATGACCTGAAGAAACGCGGCATCCCACCCGGGCCCAGGTACGCCGAGATTCTGCGTCGCCTGCGCGCCGCCTGGCTGGATGGGGAAGTGAAGACGGCGGAAGAAGAAAAAGTTCTGCTTGAAAATCTACTGAAATAATCGAACCTTGCGAAGGCCTGTCCTGAGGCGGAGCCGAAGGATCTCTTTCGCAAAATTATATAATTCATGCCATGAACCTTCAACCCTACCTCACCTTTGCACGTCAGCTTGCCCACCGTGCCGGGCAGATCACACTCGGCTATTACAACAAGGGAATCCAGCATGACCTGAAGCCTGATGAGACCCCCGTCACTGCCGCGGACCAGGCGACGGAGGAATTCATCCGCCGCGAGATCGAGAAGACGTATCCGACTCACGCGATCGTCGGGGAGGAATACGGGGAGAAAGCAGGGGAGGGCAATCCCTTCCGCTGGATCGTTGACCCGATCGATGGGACTAAGTCGTTTCTGAAAGGCGTCCCGTTTTATTCGGTCCTGATCGCTCTGGAGATCGAGGGAATCTCACGCGTCGGCGCGGTCTGTTTCCCGGCATTGAATGAAGTCCTTTCCGCGGCCGATGGCCTCGGCTGCTGGTGGAATGACAAGCAGACCCGTGTCTCGGATGTGAGTGAATTCAAGCAGTCCATTTTTATCTACACGAGTTGGTCAGGGTTCCGCACGCGGCAACGACTGGATGTATTCGAGAACCTGCACAAGGAATGCTTCTTCGGGCGCGGCTGGGGCGACGCGTACGGCTATCACATGGTGGCAACCGGACGCGCCGAAGTGATGCTCGACCCGGCTGTGAGTATTTGGGATGTGGCTCCCTTCCCACCCATCTTTCGGGAGGCGGGAGGTTTCTTTGGGTCATGGGGCGGCGCAGAGGGTCATACTCACGGGGAGGGACTGGCTTGTAATGCCGCGCTCAAGCCCAGGGTCCTGGAATTGATCCGAGGCGAATAACCCCACCTCACTCGTAATGTTTCTTTATTTCCGAAGCATACTGCCCGCCGACACGATCCTGGTTCTTTTCCAGCCAGTCCGCCAGGCGGGTCCTGCCGCGCGGCGGTTCCTTCGAGACCAATAGACCAGCCATGAGACCCTCCACTTCTTCGGGGGTGAGGATCACGTCGCCCACAAAGAGGCTGAGGAATTGTGCTGCCAGCAATGCCAGCCGCGGCGGGACCGGGATCAACAGCCGCTTTGCGCCGATCTTTTCGCCGATCAGTTCCACCATTTCCCTGAATGTGAAGATATCAGGACCGACCGCGTCGATCACGTAGTTGTCCGTGCGGTAAACCCCTTCGACGGCAAGTTCTGCGACATCATCCACATAGACAGGCTGTAACTTGTAGGAGCCGTCGCCGGGCAGGAAGAAGATCGGGAAGCGCCTGAGCAGCCAGGCGATGTTGTTGATCAGGATATCCTCGTCCCCAACCAGGACAGTGGGACGCAGGATGGCATAGCCCAGCCCCGATTCGATCACTGCCTTTTCATTGGCGGCTTTTCCCCAAAAGTACGGCAAATGCGATTCGGCCGAGGGGTTCGTGATGCTGATATGGACGATCCGCTTCACGCCCGCGGCTTTTGCCGCGTTGACCAGCCTGCGGGTATTTTCCACGGCGCGCGGTTGTGTGTTTGCGCCTTTATCGAATCGTACCCAGTACGTGTTGACCAGCACGTCGACGCCCTGCAAACTGCGTACCATGTTGGCGGAGCCTGCCCTGAGCGGAGCCGAAGGGTCGAAATCCAGCGGATAGGCTTTGACCTTCCCGCCAAAGGGATCGGGGCGATTCGGATGACCTGTCAGTGTGATGACCTCTTCATTGCGCGCCAGTAAGCGCCTGGTGATGTACTTGCCTGAATAACTAAATGCACCTGTAACTGCAACTTTCACTTTGCCTCCTTCGAATAACAATAATATTTATTTCAGAACACTCAGGATCTTTTGGACGTTCACAACCCCCAGGCTTTCCAGCCGGATGACAGCCTTTCCCAGGCTGTCGATCGCGTCGAAGAAGTCCTGCAATGCCTGTACACGCGCATAGACGAATTGCCACTCTTCGTTCTCGACCCAGTTTTCATCCAGCGCTGCAAGTGTTTCTTTCACAGAGCGGATGGCGCGGTCGAATTCACTGTTCTGCCTCTCCTTCAAAATGGAGCGGATCGCCGCGTAGAAATCGGTCTCGGCTTCGTAATAATCCTTGCGATCGCCAAGTTTGGTGGAGCGATGGACAAGCCCCATCCGTGCCAGGGCGCGGATCTCGGTGCTGATCGCGCCTTTGGTCAGTCCGGTCTCCCGGACGATTTCATCCAGGGAGAGGGGGGTGGGGGAGAGATACAGGACCGCGAAAATGGCGCCCATCCCTTTTGGGAAGCCCCAAAAGCGGCTGATCTGGCTTAGTCCCTGGGTGAAGTCTTCCTTGATTTTGCTGAGTGATGTGGGCATATGGATATCTCGTTATGAGCGTTTAGTAACTACTAAACGCAGTATACGATTGTGGAGCAGATTTGTCAAGAATCAAAAAGCAGGGTGCGCCGCTCTTTTCGAGATTGTTTTACTGTGGGGATTTCAATGCTTTGTAAACCTCAGCGTTGCTCAAACCGGAAGGCAGCACCAGATACCTGTAAAATTCGAATTTGATCTTGCTTTGGGCTGTACCGGACTGGAAGATGATATGTACCCGTCCCGGGCCTCTACCGGCGATCTGTTCGGCCGAAATATTCTCGATCACCTGCATGACCTGCACGATCCACTTGTCCAGGTTGGCTTCATCCGCCAGGTCATCCACTTGCAATGTAAGGCTGAAATCCGTTTCCTTGGCGAAGAAGTTGGCAACGCTTCCATCCGGGCGAATGCAGTTTTCCCCGTATGCCGAAGCACTGGCTTGTGCTTCCGGCTGAAGCGCCTGGATCGATTGTTCGAAGCTGCCTGATAATTCCGGCAGGTCCTGGTATGCCCACTGAAACGCGCAGCCCTGGGAAGTGGGTGGACCGGCTGTCGTCGGGAGAGCGAGAGGCGCTGCGGTAGGGGATGGAGGAACAGCCGAAGGGGAAGGGACGCTTGTCGAACACGCGCACAGGATCAGGGTCCAGGAAAGAGACGAGGCGAAAATCTTTTGCAAAAAGACTCCCTGCTCGATTCACGGAATCTTATCCGCGCATATTCCGCGTTCCTATCCCTGCGGCTGGTCAAGCACATCGATCGCTGCCGCAGCCATCAGCGCCGCGGCGTGCACCAGTGCCTCTTCATCGAAATCAAACCTGGGATGGTGATGCCCGTGATCAAGATGGCGTGACTTGTTGTTGGAGCCGACAAAGAAAAAACAACCGGGCACTTTTTCCTGCAAGTATGCCATGTCCTCGGCGGTCATGGTCTGATACCCTGAATCAAGATCGGATTCGGGAAGAACGCGCCGCGCGGTTTCCTGCACCTTGGACGCCAGCGGCGCGTTGTTGACCAGCGCGGGTGTGACGCGTTTGAAATCGACTTCCACCTGGCAACCCATTCCTTCCCCGACGCCGTGCACGATCTGCTCAAAGCGTTCCAGCACCCTTTGCCTGACTCCGTTATCGAAGGAGCGGAGCGTCCCCTCGAGCCTGACCTCCTGCGGGATGACGTTGAAGGTCGTCCCGCCATGGATGCTCGTGACGCTCACCACGGCGGTCTCCAGTGGCGCGACGTTGCGCGAGACGATGGTCTGCAGGGCATTCACGATGCTGGTCGCCGCGACCACAGGATCGATCGCACGATCGGGGATCGCGCCGTGTCCGCCTCTGCCGCTGACCCGGACCGTGAACAGGTCCGCACCTGCCATGATGGGACCCTTTGTGACACCCAGCCAGCCAAGCGGTTTTTCATTCCAAAGATGAAGCGCAAGACTCATATCGACTTTGGGATCGTCGAGTACGCCGTCACGCATCATCATGACTGCGCCGCCGATTTCCTCTCCATTGGTGCCTTCCTCGGAGGGCTGGAAACAGAACTTGAGCGTGCCCGCCAGCTGGTCGCGGTGGGCGTGGAGGATTTTCGCCACGGTGAGACCGATGGCAGTGTGGCCGTCGTGTCCGCAGGCATGCATGATGCCTGGGTTTTGCGACGCGTATTCTGCGCCGGTCTCCTCGGTGATGGGGAGAGCGTCCATGTCGAAGCGCAGCAGGAGTGTGGTCCCCGGCTTCGACCCTTCCAGCAGGCCAACAACGCCGGTCTTTCCGACGCCTTTCGTCACTTCGATGCCGAGGGCTTCGAGCTCCTGCGCGACGATCCCGCCGGTGCGAAATTCACGGTATCCAAGCTCGGGGTGCATATGAAAGTCGCGGCGCAGGGATTGTGTGTAGGGGAAGAGTTCCCTGGCCTCCTTCAGAAAATCGATCATGGATGAATTCTTTCAGGATCTACCGTTTTTAACAGGGTGGTTCAAAACCTCAGCCACGATTCCGTGCATTCACACGAAATTTTTAACCAATTCGCGCTGCCTTCTGGCTTCGAGTCGTAACCGACGTTGACGATGTTCATAGGGCGCAAGTCTCCACTCAATACGGAGATTGCTTCGTCGTGGCGCCAGAGGCGCCACTCCTCGCAATGACGGGTGCTACTTGTACTTCACCACACGGAATTTTTCTTCGTAGCGCGGGTTTTCGTCTGTGCTGTCTTCTGCCCGGCGGGACTTCATCCGTTCCTTGAACTTCTCGGTATCGCCGATCTGCGTTTTGTGATGCAGCAGCGCTTCCATTTTGATCGGCCAGGTCTCGGTGATGTCCAGGACCACAGTGGGCTGCATGGTCAGCGAGCACCAGACTTCCTTTGGCATGTGGGGCTGGTAACCTTCCCTCAGCAGCTCAGGAAAAAAGACGGGGCTGCCTGCGGCTGGAAAGACCGCGTCGAGGACGACTTGCCCGGCGGCGCGATGATCGGGGTGGTTGATCCCGTAAGTGGCAAACAAGGTTTGGGGGTCGCAGGTGACCAGGATATCCGGCTTGAATTTGCGGATGACCCGGACAACGTCCCGGCGCGTGTTGAGGTCCGGAATCAGGTAGCCATCGGGGCAATCCCCGAAATGGACCGCATCCGCCTCCACACCGATGACCTTTGCCGCGGCGATCTGTTCTTCGTGGCGGATGGCGCAGAGCGCCTCGGGGGTCATGTCCGCGGGGGTGGAGTCGTTGAAGCCTTTGTCTCCGCAGGTGAGGAGCTGATAGGTGATGCGATGCCCCGCGCGCGCCCAACGCGCCAGGGTCGCGCCGCAGAAGAACTCAGGGTCGTCGGGGTGCGCGAGGATCACCAGAATATTCTGGGGAGAGTTCCAGGTTTCAAGTTCCATGTGTCAGGTGATTTACGATTTGCGGTTGCCGCTTTCCGATTTGCGATGACCATTCTCCGATTTCCGGCTATCGCCTTCCGATTTTCGATTGCTGCTTTTTCCGCAAGTGCATCCGCCGCTGTTGTGACGGTCACACGGCGCCTCGGCTTTGCGCCGCAAGGCTTCGAGTTCGTCCCAGGGCTGAAGTTCTGTATTGTCGAAGGTCTCCGTGAAGCGTTTGCCTTCCTCGTTCTCGAGCAGCACGACGACCTTGTTGCTCATCGGCAGGACATCTGTGACCTTGCCTTCGCCTTTGGGCGTCACAACGCGTTTGTTGCGTTTCGGCAATTGCTTGCGTGCTTCCACGTACTGCTCGTATTCATAAATGAGGCAGCAGCGCAGACGTCCGCACATGCCAGTGATCTCATTGGGTGTGAGCGAGATGCCTTGTTCTTTTGCCATCTTGATGGAGATGGGGGAGAAGTCCGTCAGGAATTTGGAGCAGCAGCGCGTCTCCAGCCCACAGGCGCCCATGCCGCCGATGATCTTCGCCACGTCGCGCGGACCGATTTGCCGCATCTCGATGTGCGTGTTGGGATAGAGCTCGTGCATATCCTTTTTCAGGGACTTGAGGTCGACCTTTTCCTCACTTTCCGTGTGGAAGAGGAACGTGAGGCGTGAACCATCGTAATTGTATTCAGCCGCCGCGATCTTGACTTCGCCCAGCCCCAGTTCGGCGGCGCGGGCGCGGCAGTTGATCATAGCTTCGGTCTGTTTGGCCTGCCAGGACTGGAGCAGCAGCAGATCGCGCGGGGTGGCGCGTCGTTCCACCGACCTCCAGCCGCCATCCGGCTTCGCAGGCACCTCCTTGACCAGTTGAACGACCTCACCCAGGTGCCGGCCGCGTGAAGTATCCACAATCACATGCTCGCCAACGCCCACATCCGGGACGGTGGTGGAGTCGAAATGGTAAATTTTGCCAACTTTGGTAAAACGTACACCGATAATGTTAGGATTCATGGAGAGAATTATACCAGCCCGATGACCTCTCCGAATGCAGGGGGTATTCCACTGTTTTCGGCGATGTGCCGGTCACGTGATCAAATGATCGGGTAGATGGTTCGTGCGATTGAGGTAGGCAACGGTGAACTCGTCTCCATGAATGTCGAATCGGCTGATGGAACAGTTATTGAGCAGGAACCATGATTTCAAGCCGTGAGATGCCTGCCGCCAGGGAAGTTCGAGGATGGCGGACATCAGGCGCATGAAAAAGCCTCCATGGCTGACCAGCACGACGCGCTGTTCAGGCTGGCCCTCCTGGTCGCGGTGACGGGTGAGCAGGTCGGCGAACACCTGGTCGGCGCGCGGCTGGCGCTCGTCTTCAGCCTCGAACGGGCGATTCCACCAGCCGGTTTCGTCCAGGTCATCCGGAAGCGTCAACGTGCGGAAGTTTTCCATGAAAAAGGAACGCGGCTTCCCCGGCAAGCCGCGGATGTTAGACTGGTCCCCGCGACTGTAAATGCCGCCCTCCTCATGGATCTCCTTCCAGGCGATCAGAGGGATACCCAGCGCCTGGGCGATCGGGGCAGCCGTGAACGCGGCGCGCTCCATCAGGCTGGTATAGACGTGGGTCAGACCAAAGCCATAACGATTTTGAACATTCCAATCTTTGTCACTGGTGATGGTTTGGTTTTTCTTTAGAAACTCTGCCACGCGGCGGGCTTGTTCCTTTCCGATCGCTGTCAGCGCTGGGTCAGAACTTTCCTGGTAGTCGGGGTTGCCCCAATTTGCGTTGTTTATCGATTGTCCGTGCCGGATGAAATAGAACTGCATGGGATGTGTATTTTCCTCTTTTCTGGTTTCTATGTCACTCTGAGCTTGTCGAAGGGGTCGTTCACACCGTCCCGGTGTCCTTCGGGAGAATGACATTATTCTTTGGATGTTATTCACTCCCCATCTTCCTGCTTCTCAAGCCCTGCCTGGCAATCCTACACAAGCTTTGTTTTCAGAAATTCCAATATTTCCTCGGGCTTTTTGGAGATATCCACTGCAATAACCTTCCCGGTCACCGTGATTTCATCTGCCATACGCCCCGTGCCGCGCATGACAAACGTAGTGCGATTTTCCAGCAGGCTGTATTCGACATCGGTCCGTGAGATGTTCCCCCCGTTGACCAGGACCGTGATCGATTTTTGATCTCCAGCCAGGGCAGTGGCGATCTTCGAGATCCAGGCCGATTCGTCGCCCCAGTCATCGCCTGGGATCAGGACGAAATGTGTGTGATTCGGGTCCAGGATCGACTCCGGTTCTTCCTTCATCAATAGGTTGTCGAAGACAACGCCAATGAGTGGAAAGGAGAACTTGTTCTGCTGGCGCTGTTTGCCGATTTCCGTCATGATGCCAGCCTGCGTGCCGCCGTCGACGACCGCGGCTCCAGTCTCTTCCGCCAATCCTGCAACAATCCCGATTGCTTTGCGCATCGGGAACTTGTCCAGGAAGCCGATCCCACCCGCGCCGCCGACCAGGACGATCACCGGTTTGGGATGAGGGATATCGAGTTGTGCCAGCGCTTCCGGGATGTCTTTGTTTTCTGTGATATTGACTGCTGTGACGGTTACCCCGCGCTTCAGCGAAACTTGCCTGGTAAGCATTCTCTCTCCTCGCTATAAATGTCTTGCCCTGTAAATGATCTAGTCACCTGACACTTTGGATTTTGGACGCTGATGAACGCAGATTCACGCAGGTTTTTGGGACTGCTTCTCGATCTTTAAGTCCT
>JAFGCG010000105.1 GCA_016932715.1 Anaerolineales bacterium | reverse complement strand
TGTCATTCTGAGGAGCGAAGCGACGAAGAATCTCGGATTTTGCCTCCAAAACACCCAAGAAATGAGACTCTTCGCTTCGCTCAGAGTGATATGATCTTAATTTGCATACAGACCCTAAGTAATCTAATCCAATTTTCTGTTACATGCCTTGACCCAACCCGGGTCCATTTTGATCAGGCGATTCTTTTTCAGGTTTTCCTTCATCATCCAGCGGATGTCCTTATTCGGACTGTTCAACCATTTCTCGAAGATTGGTTTCCCCATTTCAGGGAATGCCGAGACGACAACGCTCCAACAGAAGCTCATTCCCTGCCGCAGCACCCTGAAAGACTCGTGCTTTGTATCCTGCGCGCTTTCCATGGCGGCTGTGATCTCATTCAAAACCTGCAATACCTGCTTCACGTGCTTTGGATTTTTCAACAGACGCGGTTCAGCCAGGCCAGCTGCGACGGCGCGTCTTTCGTACCAATTTCCTTTGCCCCACTTTTTCATCTCTTTCAACAATACGTCCATATCCTGATCGCCAGCCAGCTGTAAACCAGTGGCGACCGCTTCGCGGACGCGCCAGCGCGTATCTGATGCGTAGGGGCGTAGGCAGTCAAACAACCCGGGCTCGTTCGCTGCCAGTTTCCCTAGTCCAAGCACGCCGCAAAAGACCAGGAATACTTCCGGCGTGTTTTCTTCAGCCTGGAAGGATAGGAACTGCTCGAATTTCTGCTTCTTTCCTTCTTGGGCGACTGCATGTGCCAGTTCCAGATTCCCACGCGGACCTGGCAGGCACGACTCTTTCAACAGGAAAGGAATCCAATCGTCCAGTTTTTTGAGCGTCTGGCGGTAGTCATCGATCTTTGTCATCGGATCAGACCTTCTGTGTGTACGACCAGTGCGTCTGGATGATCTGCCAGCGCTCGCCGGCCCTGCGATAGACCTCGGTGCAGTTCCAGCGTGATTCAGTGTCTCCTTTGTATGAGACATAATTGAATGTGAGCACGGCGGCATCGCCAATGACCTGTACCCATGGATTGAGGAGTTCGTACCGGTCGAGCAGCACCTGCCCCCAAATTTCCTTGTACAGTGCGGTGAGAGCCTCCAGGCCATCGACCCGCTTGGCGCGATAGGGATCGAAGTAAACGACGTCGGGTGCTGTAATTTCGAGAAAGCCGGAGGGGTCGCCGCGGATCCAGCGGTCGAGGGCGGCGCATTCCATGGCAATGATTGTGGACGGAATATCCTGATTGTTTTTCATGGTCCTATATTTTCGATGAATTACTCAGACTTATTGAACGATGATTCGGATATAAACCGGATCGCCAAACACAACTCCCTCCGCGTCGACGGCCTGCCAGGAACTTTCGTAGACGCCTTGCGTGAACGGCGCGGTGAACCGGATCTGGATCGTTGCCTGCGTCCCGGCGCGGGCGGGATAGAGAGCGATCTCCTCGGGCGCGCCAAGGACGCCTCCCCCAATATGTTTCAAGCGATAATCAGAGTTCCAGTGACAGGTGCCGCTGTTTTGAACGAGCCATTGCTTGTCAAAGACCAGGCCGAGCATTATCGCCGTATCATCGGGGATGGTCAGGTCCTGGACAAATGTGAGGTTGTTGGAACATTCTTTGGGATCGACGGTTGGAACGATGGTTGGCAAAGGAGTGGAATGAATGAGGATCGTTTCCCGGGTAGGATAAATAATGAACGTTGGTTCGATCAGCGGGGCTTGTGCTGTCGGCGGGCGGAACGGCGCGGGGGTGGAGGCGGGAGAACACGCGGCAGCCGAAAGCGAGAGCAGAGTCAAAATAACGGCGAGCAGGCGTCGCTGTGGCGCCGTAGCGACACCTGCCCTGCGAAGCCCTCGCAGAGGGAGCAGGGTCGAAGGGATGAGGCGGAGAGAGGGACGTGTATTCATCGTAATAAAAAAAGGGCGACCCATTGGGTCGCCCCAGCAGGGCATTTATTTAAACTTCTTCCTCGAGAGCGGTCACACCACCGCCATCGGAGGAGTCGTCTCCGCCGATCTCGAGCGGGAGAGCGATCTCCCCGCTCAAGGCTTTTTGTCGGATGACGGTCTCGATCTCACCCATCAAATCCAGATTCTGGCGCAAATACTCTTTGGCGTTCTCGCGTCCCTGGCCGAGGCGGATATCGCCATAGGAGAAGAAAGCACCGCGCTTCTGAACGACTTCGAATTTCGTAGCGAGGTCAAGCACATCGCCCGCTTTCGAGATGCCTTCATTGAACATGATATCGAACTCCGCCGTGCGGAAGGGCGGCGCAATCTTGTTCTTGACGACCTTGACGCGTGTGCGGTTGCCGATCACTTCATCACCGACTTTGATGGCTTGAATGCGGCGCACGTCGAGGCGGACGGAGGCATAGAACTTGAGGGCTTGCCCGCCAGTAGTCGTTTCGGGGTTACCGAACATCACGCCGATCTTTTGGCGCAGTTGATTTGTAAAAATAACGGCGGTTTTTGTTTGATTGATCGCCCCCGACAGCTTCCGCAACGCCTGAGACATCAAACGTGCCTGCACACCCATGGTCGAGTCGCCCATGTCGCCTTCGATTTCAGAACGCGGAACCAGCGCGGCAACCGAGTCGATGACGACCACATCGATGCCGCCGGAGCGGACAAGGGTTTCCGTGATCTCGAGCGCCTGTTCACCGGTATCAGGCTGCGAGACGAGCAGGTTGTCGATATCCACGCCGACGCGCGCGGCATAGACCGGGTCGAGGGCATGTTCCATATCAATGAAGGCCGCCACGCCGCCCAATTTTTGCGCCTCGGCGACCGTGTGCAGACAGACGGTCGTTTTCCCCGAGCCTTCGGGGCCGTAGATCTCGGTCACACGTCCACGCGGAATGCCGCCTGCGCCCAGCGCGATATCGAGCGACAACGAGCCTGTGGAAAAGACTTCGGTCTGCATAAAGTGGGCTTCGCCCAGGCGCACAATCGAACCGTCGCCATAGCGTTTGAGGATATCGCCGACGGCTTTATCGAGCACAGCGCGTTTTGCACCGTCTGTATTTCTGCTGCTGGATGGCGTTTCGATATGCTCTTCAGCGGCGGCGGCTTTTGATTTTCGAGGGGACATGGTTTATTCTCCAAATACTAGTGTACAGGTCTGATTATGGCGAAAGTATAGCACAGATGTTCTGCACGTCAAGTGTGAGGTTGCCAGGAGACACTTATATCATTTGGGCTTGGGTGTGCGTGTGGGCGTAGCGGTTCTGGGCAGGAAATCCAATGTCGGCACGGGCGGCAGGGCGATCTGAAACCCATCCTTGTCGGTGAAGGTGAAGTAGGTGATCTGACCGGGATAGATATTTACCCAGAATTGCTGCTTCTTCTCTTTATAGTCGAAATTGATTTTATACAAGCCTTCTGGCAGATCGCTCAACACCAGGTTTTCCTGATAGTACGGGTCACCATTGGCTGCGCCCATGGCGTAGGTCAGCACTTTGCGTAAGGGCACCCCGGACGGCATGGGACGTACGTCGACAGGATATTGACGCAATAAATCGCCTTTGTCATCTGTGATCCGTCCAACCAGGACCCCCCAGCCCTGCGGCGGAGCCATCCATAGTTCGGGATTGTACGTCCGATAAAAAGTTTTGTCACCCAGACGAACCTCGAAGTGCAAATGCGGGCCCGTTGTGGCGCCGGTATCGCCGACCAGACCCAGCACGTCGCCGGTTTCCACGTGCTGGCCCACGACGGCAATGATCTCGCTCATGTGGGCATAGACGGTATAGAGCGCCTGGCCTTTGTATCCAAAATCATGGTGGATCACGACCGCCTGTCCATACGGATCGCTGGTATTGCCGGGGACTTCGGTATACAAGCCCCAGTCTGCCGAAATGACCGTGCCGGGACCGGCCGCCAGGATCTCTGTCCCCTCATTCGCATCGATGTCCACGCCGGTGTGGACCACATTCGCGAAGAACACGCCTCCATAGCGATATTCCGCCAGGGGCCAGTTGACGTTGTCCGCTCCGATGGGGCGGGCGAAGTAAAAATGATCGTAAGCAGAAACTGCCCAGGGTACCGGGTAAAGAGGCGGGCGCCACCCCGTGACCGGTTCCGCGCCGGGAGTCGGGACGACAAACCGGAACGGCACGATCGTGGACTTGACCTGCGCTGCGATCGCAGCCGGAACCTCGGTCGCCGTCTCACCGGCGATGACCGCCGTTTGAGTAGGTCCCGTTTCCGGCGTTGGCGCAGAAGGGGTACATCCGATAAGAATGGTTATTATCAGGACCATAAACAGAACTTTGGAGTGCAGGAGCTTGCTGCTGTTATACGGAAGTAAGCTTCCTGACTCCAAAAGAAAGAGTAAATTCTTCATGGGATGATCGTCGGTGGGGTGGAGGTGGGTGGGGGCGGCAAGGGCGTGCGCGAGGGCGTGGCTGTATTGCTCGCTGTGGGGCTTGGACCCGGCGTGATCGTCGGGCGCCGGGTGCGCGTGGGGACAGGCGTCAATGTCGGAGTAGGTGTCTTGGTAGCCGTGAGGGTCGGCGGCAGCAACTTCGTCGGCGTGATGAGCACGTCGGGTGGATAGAGCTGCAGCATGGCGGAATACCAATCCAGCCCGTCGGTCAGCGCGAACTCCGTAAAGCGGGCGCCGCGATAGAACGTACGCCAGTTTGGCAATGCCGGGACACGTTCCCAGCCATATTGAAGCGCCAGTGCAGTGACATCCACCCAGTAACCGGCTGGCACATCGCTGTAGGACCCGCCCTGTTCATAGTCTTTCGGGTCGAGATTGTAACGGGCACTTAAATCCCAGGGCGTGTCGCGCAGGGGTTCGCCCTGCGAACCGTCCTGCAGCTGGGCGCGCAGATACAAACGCCAGTAGGTCTGTGCGCCGAAATCTTCGCGCACGGCAACCATCCAGCCGGCATTGGTCATCAGCGAATTGATCGCAAAGGCGCGACCCGTGTACAGCCAGTCTTCGCCGAAGCCGGGGTCGAGCGAGGTGGTGAGCGGGACGAAGGCGTTTTCCAGACCCGCCAGCGCGTCCCAACCGACTTCATTCTGTACCCGTTCCCGCAATGCAGCAAAGGCTTCGTCGGCAAGATCGTGCATTTGCGGATGAGGCGCCTGCACGCCTTCCAGATCGACCAGCGACCACCGGTTGGATACGCCTTCAGAAAGCGGCTCTCCATTTGCCGCCCAGAGGGAAGCCGGGGTTAACTCCGCGGATCGCTGGAATGCTTGCGGCCACGGGTCCGGCATGACCAGGTTTGCCCAGGTCAATCCGCGCAGGATGGGGGCGGGAAAGGGCGTTAGAGCCTGGAGCAGTTGTCCTTCCGGGGTGTAGGTGATGATATACGTATTGTTTGGCGCAGCGACTGTTGTGATGATCTGATCGCCGGAAGCATTCCAGGCGGGCCAGTTCCCATCTCCGACCCACGAGGCCGGGAGATTGTTGGATGCATTCCAAATGTAGATGCCGCCGCGTCCCATCGTCGATGAGGCAGATGCCCAGGCCAGCCGATCCCCATCGTATGACCAGATGGGATGTGATTCGGAGGCAAGCTCTGTGTTGCTCAAGTTTTGAAAACGATCGTCATCGGTCTTGTCCAGGTCCGCGAGCAGGACCTCACCATCCGAAATGAACGCGATCTGGCGGCCGTCCGGCGCCCAGGCTGGAGAATGATCGGAGGCCGGGGAAGTCGTCAAATGGATGGGATCATTGAGCGGGTCGTCTGCCGGACCCACAATGACGTTCAGATTTTCGTTCTCATAGGCTTCGAACGCCATGAATAAACCATCCGGCGACCACGTTGGCGCGCCCTCATAGGCAGGCGTGTCGGTCAGCTGAGTCACATCGCCGCTGGCCAGGTCTAAAAGATATAAATCCCAGAATCCGCCGCGATTGGAAGCAAATGCAATCGTTTCCCCATTGGGACTGGCTGAGGGTGTGATGTCGTCCCAGTCGCCGGAGGTGATGCGCGTGAGCGGCATCTGATTCGGGATGTAGGCGAAGAGATGTGCATAGCCATCTTCTTCATACGAGAAGATGACCAGCTCTTGCGCGTTTTTGGAAACCACCGGGATAAATTCCCTGGTGGGCGTGGGTTCGTCCGTGAGCGCGGCTTCGGTGGAGCGGGTTGTCTGTCTTGTACAACTTAACAGGAAGAGAGTCAGCAAAACCAGAATCGCTGTCAGCTTTGAGAGGGAGGAGAGTCTTTTTGGCATGGGTTAGATGGTCGGGTGGTCCAATAGTCGGGTGGTCGAATGGTCGGGTGGTCGAATGGTCTGGTGGTCGAATAGTCAGGTGGTCGAATAGTCAGGTGGTCAGATGGTCGCGTGGTCGAATGGTCGGATGACAATCAGACTTTGTTTGTCTGGGGCGGTTCCACATTGAATTGAAATGTTCGAGGTTCGGCAGCCGGTCCATCAGGATAAAAAAGGCTGGCTTCCAATGTATAGGGATTGTTCAGTTCACCTCGGATGTGCATCGTGAATTCGATTTTCCAGCTCAGTGGTTCGACAATGCTGGAAGAGGCAATTTCATCGTCGTTGGCATCCCTGAGTGCCACCTCCAGGTGCGGACGTTTCTGGAATGGCGTCATCTCGATGTTGACGCGCAGGCGGTAGCCATCAGGATACGGTTCGGCGCTGAGCGAGGTGATGCGCGTCTCTTCGGGTGTCATCCGTTGAAGATGATCTTCGGGGAAAAAGGAATCCACCCGGCTATTATAACCAAAAGAAAAAGCCCGCCTTCGGGTGAAAGCGGGCAATTGAATTGCAATTCTATTAAGTGGATACAAAAGCATTTTTGCCACGAATCTCGCGAATTCGCGCGAAATTACTAAAGGTTCGCGCTGATTACCTTACACAATTGCATTTTGCGTGACTGGAATAACAACGGGTTTCAATCTCAGGTTGGATAAACAAGCCTGAAAAGCAGG
>JAFGCG010000104.1 GCA_016932715.1 Anaerolineales bacterium | reverse complement strand
TTCACGCTGAAAACGCAGATTTTTTGTCTTGAATCAGCGAAAATCAGCGTTTTTCTGCGTCCCAAAATCGTTCTGTAAGGCAATCAGGGATGTCATATTTTCATATGGATGTTCCTTCAATGTCCTCATGTACATCGAAGGAACATCGCATCGATCCAATCAGAAGTTATCGGACAAACGCCTTACGTCCAGCGTACACTGCATCCTTACCCAGTTCTTCTTCAATGCGCATGAGCTGATTGTATTTCTCCACGCGCTCGCCGCGGGCTGGCGCGCCGGTCTTGAGGTGTCCCGTGCGCATGGCAACCGTCAGGTCGGCGATGAAGCTGTCCACGGTCTCGCCGGAACGGTGCGACACCATCGCTCCCCAGCCGGCTTTCCGAGCCATTTCGATGGCAGCAATCGTCTCGGTCAAAGAACCAATCTGGTTGAGTTTGATCAAGACGGCATTTGCCACATCTTCTTTGATGCCGCGTGAGATACGCTCCACATTGGTCACGAACAAATCGTCGCCAACCAATTCGATTTTGCCTCCCAATGTCTTGTTGAGAAGTTTCCAACCATCCCAGTCATCTTCGGCCAGACCATCCTCGATCACAACAATGGGATATTTCTCTGTCCAGGATTTCCAAATCTCGACCAGTTCGGCTGCAGTCACCTTGCGCCCCTCGGTACGAAGGTTGTAGGTACCGTCCTCATAAATACCACTCGTGGCAGGGTCGAGCGCGATCGCCACATCTGCGCCGGGTTTATATCCCGCCTTCTCAATGGCTTTCACGATCAATTCGACCGCGTCGGAGTTCTTCTTGAGAGCAGGAGCAAAACCACCCTCGTCCCCAACACCGGTGGAATAACCGCTGTCTTTCAATACGCTCTTGAGCGCCTGATACACTTCACTTCCCCAGCGCAGCGCCTCACGGAAGTTTGGAGCACCGACCGGGGCAATCATGAATTCCTGGAAATCCGTACCCTGCCAGTTGGCATGCACGCCGCCATTCAGGATATTGAACATCGGCACCGGCAGAAGACGTGCCTCATCCCCTCCCAGGTAGCGGTACAGCGGAACGCCCTTCGAATTCGCTGCCGCGCGGGCAACCGCCAGGCTGACACCCAAAATGGCATTCGCACCTAACTTGGATTTGTTGGGTGTCCCGTCCAGATCCAGCATGATCTGATCGATTGCGGACTGGTTCCCCACCTCTTTTCCTGCTAAGGCGCCCGCTATCTGTCCATTGACGTTTTCCACTGCTTTGAGAGTCCCCTTGCCTCCATAGCGTTTCTTGTCGCCATCTCGCAGTTCCAAGGCCTCATGAATGCCGGTGGATGCCCCCGAGGGAACGGCCGCGCGTCCGAAAGCACTATCGCTCAATTTGATTTCCACCTCAACGGTGGGGTTGCCACGCGAATCGAGGATCTCGCGGGCGTGTAAAGATTCGATCTTGGACATTATGTTTTCTCCTGTTGTGATTCACCGAGGATCGATGATAGCTTCAGCGCGATCCCGGCTAAATTTTGAATATCCGAATCAAGTATACCTGCTAACTCCGGGTGAACCTTCCCATACCTTCTTAATTTTCCGGCTTGAGTGTCAATCAAGTTCGCCCAATTGATCGCCAGGTCGCCCTGCAACATGGATGCAGCGCTCTCATATACTGTTTCCAGTCCGAACACGTTCCTCAGTTTTTCGACCAAATTCAATGCAGTTCTGATTGCCTGGCTGGCTTGTTTTCTCTTCTCTGCCGAAATTGTCAGTTCGCGTCGATATAAAATGCCATTTTCTGCCCGGCCGTCCAACCATTCTTGCACTTGACGCAGGTTTTCCTCGAACGTCAGCAAAGAGATTCTCAGGGAATTTTTCTGATAATGATTCAGCAAGTTTTTCATACAGATCTTCTACACAGTATTTTGGATCTCTAATGGCGGGTTGAGACAGCGAAGAAGCAATGAACTTGGCTATTCACTAAAGATCCCAGTAAGTGCCAGGGCAATCCTGGCCAGGCCCTGAATACTTGGATCAAGTACGTCGGAAAGTTCCGGATGCACAGCGCCAGATCTTTTTAACTCACCCGCGCGGCTGTCCAGCAAATCTGCCCAGCTTATGGACATTTCTGCGCGTATCAGCGCGGCGGAGTTTTCCGATTCGGTTGGCAAGTCAAAGTCATGACTAACTTTTGCAATCAGATCCAGTGCCGCTCTAATTTCCGTTTCGGCTTGCTGCCTGCGTTTTACCGGAAGGGTCAGCTTGCGCAGATACAATGCTCCTTTTTCTTCGTTACCGTCGAGCCAGGCCTGCGCATGAAGCAAATTTTCCTCAAAGCGGCGCAGAGTGATCCGAAGTAAATTTTTCTGGGTGGGATTAAGTAGATCATTCATATGGATGTTTCTCTCAAGCATGACGCGCTTGCCTATTGAATCCTTGTGCGAAGGAGGTAGAAAATTGGGATGGAAGCAAGTTGGGCCGCCACGGAAAAAACGACAAGCCAGGGAATTGAAACATCATATAGGATGCCAATCAGCACACTGCCCAAGAACCAGGAAATTCCATATACAGTGTTGAAGACACCATAAGCCAGACCTCGCTGTTCGGTAGCGACCATTCCCGCAACCGCGGCGTGCATGATGGATTCTTGCGCACCCATGCCGATTCCCCAGAGCGCCATCCCTGGAATTGCAAGTGACAAGCCGCCGAAAAACACCAACGGCGCGAAAAAGGCAGATAGTACAGCGACCAGCATCATAGTCGAAAGACCGATGCGATCAAACATTCGTCCAAAAGCCAGAGCAGCCAGAGCGTCCACACCCATGGCGACGGCGTACAAAATCGGTATCATCGTTGGGCCTGCAACGGATGTTTTTTGGAAGTGATAGGCAATCAATGGGAAATCGGCAAAGCCGGCCGCAATAAGCGCCGCGGCTGTAATGTATAACCAGAATGATTTCGAAAAACCCTGAACCTGTAATTTTGTCTGACTGATTTCCAAATCCTGTGGATGTGGATACAAAAAACGTGCGGTTGCAAGGACTCCCAATGCCAACAATGCGGGAATGAACAACAAGCCATACGCAGTCTTGTATCCATCCTGGAAATATAGAACAGCAGCGATGATCAGCGGGCCAAGAATGGCTCCAAGTTGATCCAGCGCTTCGTGCAAACCAAAGCCCCAGCCGCGACCCATGTGATGAGTTGCATAAGAGAGCATGGCATCACGCGGTGGGACACGGATGGCTTTCCCAATCCGCTCGATCATCATAAGAGTTGCGGCAAGCGGCCAATTGCCAGCCAATGCCAGCAATGGAACAGCGATGAGGTTTATTGCATAACCGAGAAACGTGATTGTCCAGTAGCTTTTTGTCTTGTCGCTAAAGTAACCAGAAACCAAACGCAGGGCGTAGCCGATTAATTCGCCCAGTCCCGAAACAACACCTACAGTAGTGCCGCTTGCGCCAAGAATTGCCAAAAACGGTCCGTTGATGCTGCGAGCGCCCTCGTAAGTCATGTCTGCAAAAAGACTGACAATACCAACGAGGACGACGAAGCGCAGGGCAGTTTTGGTTGAAATATCGGACTCTGTGATTTTTGTGGGGTCCATAACGCTCAATCTGCTGTAAATTCGCCGGCAGCAACAAAAAAGCCTCTACCAGCAGGATGATGGTAGAGGCTATCAGTCAGAAACGTGACGAAGGCTTTTGTTTTGCACACTGACGAGCCTCATCGTCAGTACGCCTTTGAATATTTGATTGTGAGAAAAATTATACCACCGTCCCCTACCTGCCAGAAAAGGAACGGAGCAGAGCATCAAGTAGATCCCACACGCGTTGGACTGAGGGGATATATAGTTTTTCATCCGGCGAATGAGCATTCTTGATGGTGGGTCCGAATGAGATCATATCTAGCCCAGCACAACGGTCACCGATGATGCCGCACTCTAATCCCGCGTGGATGATGCTCACTGCGGGTTTATGGTTGAATAACGACTCGTACACTTTCACCGAACGTTCCAACAATGGCGAATCCATGTTGGGCTGCCAGGCCGGATACCCTTCCGCAAAATTGATCTCCGCTCCCGCCAGCCGCGCCACCGCTTCGATGTACCGATCGATCTCATTGAGCCGCGACATGATATTACTGCGTTGAAGGGTCGTGATATGCAGACCGTCATCCTTCAACTCAAGGACAGCCAGATTGGTGGATGTTTCGACAAAGCCCTCCACACTGGCGGACATGTAAATGACCCCGTGTGGAAGCGCCATCAAAAACTGGATGACGTTCGCACTGTCTGCCTGCCCGAATGCCTTCGCATTAGACTTTGTCTGACTTGCTCTAAACGAAATGGACAAGCCCGCGTCTGACTTGGCGTACTCGCCGCGCGCCTCCTGCTCGAACGCAGTGACCTGTTCGCGTAAAACCATTTCGTTTCCCTTCGGGCAGGCGAAGATCAATTCTGCATCGCGTGCAATGGCGTTGCGGGCTGTGCCGCCTTTTAATGCGACGAGACGAACTGGAACATTTTGTCCGATGCGATCCAGGGCGCGCGCCAGAATTTTGTTGGCGCTGGCGAGATGTTTGTGAATGTCCGCGCCCGAATGCCCGCCTTGCAAACCGCTGACGGACAGATGAAAAATATCGTGGTCAGGTGGGAGCGCCTCCTGTGCGCATGGCAAACGGATGAAGGTGGTCTTGCCACCAGCACAGCCGAGGATAAAAGTTCCTTCCTCCTCCGAGTCGAGATTGATCATCGTTTTTCCAGAGATCAGGTTGGGGTCAAGGGTGGAAGCGCCGCCGATGCCAATTTCCTCTTCCACTGTGAAGAGCAGCTCAAGGGGCGGGTGAGGCATGGTCCGGTCCTCTGCCAGAACCAGCGCCATTGCAATTGCAATCCCATTGTCCGCACCCAAAGTTGTTCGATCCGCTCTGAGCCAATCGCCTTCACGAATGCAATGAATGGGGTCACGCATAAAATCATGATTGGAGTCTGGCGTCTTTTCACAAACCATGTCCATATGTCCCTGCAGGATAATAGTTGGAGCTTTTTCAAGACCAGGGCTTGCGTGGACGTAAATGGCCAGGTTGCCAGTCTGATCTACTCGGCTGGAAAATCCGTGATCTTTTGCCCAGGCCTGCAACCATCGCGAAATCATTTCCTCCCGTTTGGTGCCGCGCGGGATGGAAGAAATCTGTTCAAAACGTTCGAGAATTTGATTTATCACCATTGATTCACCGATGTTTGTGAGATAGGTGCAATATACTGCTATTTATCAATAGGCACAACCTCCAAAGCCTGGATTCCTTCAGGAGTGATATCTGCATAAGCATAACTGCCTTCGGACAGTGGACCTGGATTGATAATCCTGGTGTTTCCCATCTGATGAATTCCAGTCCCTTCATGAATATGCCCGGTAAAACAGATCAAGGGTTGATAGCGTTCTATGAATTTACGAACTGCTTTACTGCCAACGTGCACGTTTCCCTGGATCAGATCGTTGCGAGTGCCGAAGGGAGGCTGGTGGCACACGAGAATTCCTGGTATGTCTAATAGTACAACGAGACTTCATGGTACTACGAGATTTCGGTTGGTACTACGAGACTTTGCGTTTACGGCGGTTCGAGCTTGGACTGTGCGAGCGCGAACGGGTTTGTTTGCGGTGAGACCAATAGGCGGCATGATTACGGCATTGGCGATAGTGTAGGATGGCCAGGAGATCGGGTCTGGGCTGGGTTTCGTCTTCCAAGGCAGCCGCCACCAGTTGACGGGCTTGTGCGGTCGTGAGGGCAGGGCTTTTTTTGAAACAAGAGTCGCAAGCGCACCAGGAATAAATGTGCCAGAAAGGATTGCAGCATGTGATGATGCCAACCCTGCCAAGTACGAGTTTCATAATGATCGAGACCCACCTCCCCTTTGGCTTCTTCGAGAGCCGTTTCCACCGGCCAGCGCATCCCCGTGATGCGGGTCAATTCTGCTGGAGGGCAATCCGCAGGTGCGTTACTCAAGTAAACTACCACCGCCATAGGCGGTGGTAGTTTACTAAATTTCGACAAGAAAAAGAGGCCTTCTCCCAAACTACTCACCCTAGACGGACTCCTGGCGGCACTTTTTACGACGCCGGGGCCCAGAATAATATCTCTCCATGATTTACAGATAAAGAAGGAACTCAACCCTGAAATAGTGGAAATGACTCTTGAAAAAGTCGAAAAAGTCATAACGCGCTGGCGATCTTCGGTTGAACGAAAGTCGCAGAAAATTGCTAGAACGGACTTTGGGGGCAATTTATTTGCCAGCTATACATCAAAGGCTTATGCACTTCCAACTCCTGCTACCTCGACATTGCATCCGATAAACATCTTAATGACTATTGAACCCAGTCTATATTGATAGAAAAGGTGAATTCTTTGTTGAGCAAAGTGGCTTGATAAATTTG
>JAFGCG010000103.1 GCA_016932715.1 Anaerolineales bacterium | reverse complement strand
CTCACGCTGAAAACGCAGTTTTTTGTCTTGAATCAGCGAAAATCAGTGTTTTTCTGCGCCCCAAAATCATTCTGTAAGGTAATCAGATTCACATCATAGTTGCTGTACCCACGCAGGCAGAAATAAAGAATCGCATAAATATCCTTCGGGTGTTTATCTGATTTGCCTTCATCCCATGCGTACAATTTTCCGACAATGATGTCGGTTGGTTGGGCAACCCATGCTTCAAAGGTTTCTCCGCTTGAGCCCTGAAAGGTTTCTTTCACGCGGCGATTGAAGGCAATTTGATATGCGGGCTCGCGTTTTAGAGGAACCAGATCTGCTCTTGCACCCTCTTCTGTGTCAATGAGGTTGAACATGATCCCCATTTCAATTGAATTCCTTATCATTTCAGGGTCAGCGTAATAGCGTGGAAGAGGAAATTTTTCAGAAATGGCGTAGCAGTCTTTCTCTTGCAAGTCTACCAACATGTCAATGTCGTTGGTGGAACGGGCAATGCCGAATACCGAGCCGCCATACGCACCCACGATCATATATGGTGCGCCGATTTCATCCAGTGCCTTCACGACACGAATATAAAAATCAGATATGCCCATAATTCTTGTCCATGTAAGTCAAATATTCCAAAATTTTCATGTTTATTTCAGACATGGAAAGATTGGGAAACTTCTTTCGAAATGTGCCGCGTAAACCAGCGCGTAGCATTTCTGAAGCTTGTAACATGGGGATAATCCGCTTGCCTGGCGGCATTTTTGCCAATAACTCCATCTGTACCCTATCAATAGGGCCGAATCCATCCACGATGGCAGAGATTTCTTCAGAAGTGAGGGAGCGTTTCTTTTCCATAGCGTAAGTATAAGGCAACCTGTCTACTTGTTTACCTGTTTCCCTGTGTACTCTTTTACCAATTCTTCTGCACGATCGATCCTCACGACCTTCTCTGTCACCATCTGCGCGGCGACCTTTTCGATCAACTCACCCGTCGCACCCGCGGCGATGGCGACCTGCCTTGCGTGTAGCGACATGTGTCCGCGCTGGATGCCTTCGGTGGCGAGAGCGCGCAGTGCCGCCATGTTTTGAGCTAAACCGGCAGAGACGATGATCTCCGCCAGCTCACTGGCGGTCTTCACGCCCATCAGCCTGACCGCAGCCTGTGCCGCCGGGTGGACCTTGGTCGCGCCGCCGACGATTCCCACCGCCATCGGCATTTCGAGCGTGCCGACGAGGTTCCCGTCCGCATCCTTGCCCCAGGTGGAGAGGGATGTGTACCTGCCGGACCGGGCGGCGTAGGCATGCGCGCCCGCTTCGATGGCACGCCAGTCGTTACCTGTGGCAACGACCACCGCGTCCACGCCGTTCATGATGCCCTTGTTGTGGGTGGCGGCGCGGTAGGGGTCCGCGGCGGCGAATGCCCAGGCTTCAATGATCCCGTCACGGACCTTTTCACCCGAGAAATCGCCAAATGCCAGTTCGCTCACCGGGATGGTACAACGTGCCTGTGCCAGACGATGATCTGCAAGGTTGGAGAGGATGCGGAGGTGGACACGCCCACCCGTGATGATTTCGATGTGGTGAGCCAGTCGTTCGCAGGCAGTGTTCACGGCATTTGCGCCCATCGCGTCACGGACGTCATAGATGAGGTGAACAACCAGGAATGGTCCGATGGGCGATTCGCTGATCACACGGACCTCCAGATTGCGCGCCCCGCCGCCGAGTTTCTTGAGCACAGGGTCAACCGAATCCGCTTCCGCGAGGAGCTCCTCTTTATGTTCCAAAAGGGAAAGCTGCGCCACATGGACGTTTGCCAGGTCCAGTACCTGCAATTGTCCGATCATGTGAGGCTCTGTGGTTGTCGCCTGAAATCCGCCGCCAGCACGGGCGAGTTTTGCCATGAAGGAGGCGCCGGCAACAACAGATGGTTCTTCGATCGCCATCGGCACAAGGACATCGCGTCCATTCACCTGAAAATTGAGTGCGATCCCCAGAGGCAGGCTGTACAAACCGACGACGTTTTCGATCATGTGATCAGCGGCTTCAGGGGCGAGTCCACCCGTGGTGAACGGGGTCAGGTCTTCGGGCGCGAGCTGCGCAGCCTCCATCAGCCTGGCTCGGCGTTCTTCGAGGTCGATCTTGTAAAATTCGGCGATGCGGGAGGATGTCATCAAGTCACCTTTCAAAAATGATTTTATGCCTGCTTTCTACCAAAATCTATCACATTTTATGAGATAATAGTACTGAGGTGTCAAAGAATGCTATTAACGCGTGAGCAGCTACAGGAAAGACTGATCGCCCTGCACAAAGCCAGCCTGGAATTGGTAAAAGATGTCTCAGTGGATCATTTATTGGAACGGATTGCCAAGGTTGCGTGCGAACAGGTAGATGCACGTTATGCTGCCCTGGGGGTCTTGGATGAAGGCGGGAAGCTGGTAAAGTTCATTACAGTGGGAATGACCGATGCAGAGATCAAGCATATGGCTCATCCACCGGTCGGGAGAGGGCTGATCGGCGAGTTAATGAATACGGAAGATCCCCTGCGTGTGCCTGTCATTCAGGATCACCCGCGTTCTTCCGGGTTTCCCGCGCACCATCCGCATATGACTTCGTTCCTGGGGGTGCCAATTCGGACGGCAAACGTTCAACTGGGGCAGATCTATCTTACAGATAAGATCGACGCGCCTGAATTTACTGCCGATGACGAGAAGATCATCCAAATGCTGGCGGCGTATGCCGCAGCCGCCATCCAAAATGCCCGCCTGCATGAAAATGCCCGCCGCTTGGCAGTGCTCGAAGAGCGCGAACGGATTGGCATGGATCTGCACGACGGCATCATTCAGTCCATTTATGGGGTGGGATTGTCCCTGGAAAGCGCGCTGCACTCCTTTGAAGATGATCCTCGGGATGCAAAAACACGCGTGATGAACTCCATTGAGAGTTTGAATCAAGCCATACGTGATTTGCGCGGCTATATCCTGGACTTAAGACCTCGTCAGATGGGCAGTGAGGGCTTAATCAGCGGTTTGAATCGTCTCATTGCCGAGTTTCGAGCCAATACACTTGCAAAGGTGCAGCTTTCCGGGGTGGATAACGAGCCAAAAGACCTGCCGCAATCAAATTCGATGGTGTTATTTCATATCTGTCAGGAAGCGCTGGCAAATATTGCCAAGCATGCCAAGGCAAGCCAGGTGGATATTTCGCTCTGGTCAACGGATGAACGCGTGTTGATGGAGATCCATGACAATGGGAAAGGGTTCGAGATGGAAAAGATGAGCGTTACCATTGGCCATGGCCTTGCAAACATGCAAACACGCGCACGTTCTGTAGGCGGTGATGTCGATATCTCATCGATGATTGGTGAGGGTACTACAGTGCTTGCATGGGTTCCGCGGCGCGCGCGCAGCTAAAAGCATCGAATCAAATATTTATTTGAGATTGAATCACAGAATCTTGAGTCTCACAAATCAGGAAATAAAAAGTTTTGCTCGCGCGGTTCTTTAAGAACGAATTTCCATGTTTGCAGCGTAAAGATGAATCCTGGATTAAAAACCCCATATATGGGGGTGGAAAAACCAGACGGGTTGTAACTGGCTGAAACGTGTGTTCTATAAAATATCATAATAATACGATATTTGCACATTGAATCTTTAACATTGAGTGACCTTAAAAAACGAGAAGTTTTAAAATTTGCGTAGGCTTTACGTGTTGTTATTTTCTGCATATATCTGCTAGAATGTGTGCACGCTGAGATGAGGATGTGGTGCAAGCTACCCATCGCAAGTCCCAATAGATCTCATAACTAATCTGAATACATTGAACAAACCGCCTACAAGGCGGGTTAATTCGACGCACTATATTTCTCTACCATGGAGCAATTATGAATGCAGAGCAGGCATGGCAATCAGTACTCGGACAACTCCAGATGGAAATGCCGCGCGCCTCTTTCGATACCTGGGTGCGTGATACCAAGCCGGTTTCCTATCAGGATGGGACGTTGACCATTGGAGTCAGCAATGCCTATGCACGAGACTGGCTGGAGAGCCGTCTCGCGAGTACTGTCAGCCGCCTGCTCGTCGGGATTATGAACGCCAGCGTGGCGGTCAATTTCATCGTCCATGGCAGCGACGTGGAAGTCATCGTGGATGAAGCCCCGCGCGCCCAGCTGGAGTCCTTCGACCCTGCTCCCTCTGCGAGGACTTCGCAGGACAGGCCGGTCGCGGCGGACGATCAGCCGGCGCGCAGCTCGAACATGAATCCGCGCTACATGTTCGAGACGTTTGTGGTTGGCTCGGGCAACCGGCTTGCGCACGCGGCTTGTCTGGCGGTCGCAGAAAAGCCGGCGCGCGCCTACAATCCTCTTTTTCTGTATGGCGGCGTCGGGCTGGGCAAGACCCATCTGCTGCATGCCATTGGGAATGCCTGTCATGGGCGCGGGTTGAATGTTTTATACGTCTCCTCGGAAGAATTCACCAATGACATGATCAATGCCATCCGTTCACATACCAATCAGGCGTTCCGCGAGAAATATCGTTCCGCCGATGTGTTGTTAGTCGACGATATTCAATTTATTGCCGGAAAAGAGTCCACCCAGGAAGAATTCTTTCATACATTCAACACCCTGCATGGGCAGGACAAACAGATCATCGTTTCCTCCGATCGTCCGCCGAAATCCTTGAATACCCTGGACGAGCGCCTGCGCTCCCGCTTCGAATGGGGCCTGACTGCCGACATCCAGCCGCCTGACCTGGAGACCCGCCTTGCCATTTTGCGCTCGAAAGCCGAACGGACGGGCCGCCAGGTGCCGGATGAAATCCTGGAAAGTATTGCGCGGCGCGTGCAGTCCAACATCCGGGAACTGGAAGGCGCCTTGAATCGCATTCTTGCTTTCGCAGACCTGAGCGGAACCCCCCTGACCCCCCAGCTTGTCGAAGTGGCGCTCGCCGACCTGCTGCCGCAGCGCAGCGACGTTGAACCGACAAAGATCATCGAACTGGTCGCCAGGGAATGGCAGACAACTGTCGAAGCGCTGCTCGGCCGTGACCGCTCACAAAAGATCGCCCAGCCCCGGCAGGTTGCCATGTACCTCCTGCGCAAAGAGACAGATGCCTCTCTTCCGCAAATTGGCGAAGTCCTGGGCGGGCGCGATCACACCACCGTCATGTACGCCATTGAGAAAATTGCCGGCGATATCGAAACCAAAACAGACTTGCGCAAACGTGTTGTCAGTGTCAAACAGCAATTGTATGGTCAGGGGGCGGTGATCTAGCGGATTTGCCCCGGGAAACCGGGGTTTTTGTTTTTTGGGCTCTACCGTTTTTAACGGGAAGCCTCAAGACCTCAGCCGCGCATCCTTCGACAGGCTCAGGACAAGTTTCGCGAATTGGCACGAATTTTAAAACTTTTCGCGAAAATTCGCGTGAATTCGTGGCAAAGAAACTATGAGCCTTGGCTTCGTCCCGCCCAAAACGGGAGAGCCGTTTTTTGATAGAATGGGGGAGGTTTTTACCGGAAAGTTGCCAATGATCCCTGGTCTGGATGGTTTGCGCGCGATTGCCATTTTACTGGTTTTCGCAACTCATAGTGATCTTGCAGAGTTTGGATGGGTGGGAGTTCAGCTCTTTTTCGTTTTGTCAGGTTTCCTGATTACAGGTATTTTGCTGGATATGAAAGACTCGCTGCCCGCGGGGAAATATTTCACTAAGTTCTATGGCAGGAGATTTCTGCGGATTTTCCCCCTCTACTATTTTTACCTGGCTGCAATGGCTGTCGTGGCGTACTGGCTTCTTCAGGTAGGTTTCCGTAAGAGTACCGTGCAAATCTTCTTTGACCAGGTTTGGTCTGCGGTTTTCTATGTCTATGACATTTTCTACAGAGCAGAATGGTTTCATCCGGCCCACTTCCTTGACCATTTCTGGTCCCTGTCTGTGGAGGAGCAGTTTTACATCCTCTGGCCGTTACTGCTTCTGATTCTCCCCAAGGAACACCTGAAAAAGCTGTTTATTTTTTTCATTTTCCTGGGAGCCGGTTTCCGCGTCCTGCTGTACCTGTGGTATCTCTCCGGGGACAACTTGTGGTTCTTTCGTGAGCCTTTTGGGCTGGTTGTCTACGCATTGCCCTTCAGCCATCTTGATGCATTTGCCTTTGGGGCATACATATCGAGATATACGATCTGGCGTCCCAGGGCACAATTGCTGGTTCTGGCATTACTTGTTTCTACGGTTGGGTTTACAGTAACCTACTTTACTACGGGCAGTATGGGCGCGGTTACTGCGCTGGGATATAGCTTATCTTTAGGGCCCGGATATCAGTTTGTTTGGATGTATACGTTACTCAACTACTTCTTTGCTGTGTTGATCTACTGTGTGGTTCGCGAAAGGTTTTGGGTGAGGTTCCTCGAGATGCCCTGGCTGCGTTATCTGGGAAAGATCTCTTATGGCATGTACGTATACCACTTGGTCCTGATCTGGTTTGTGTGGGAACTTTTTGAGGAGTACGGGCACGAGGGAATGGAACACTACTGGATAAAGTTTGCTATTGCTTTATTTGCCACGATCCTTGTGTCTGCACTGAGTTACCACTTCCTGGAGCGTCCCATCCTGAACTTGAAAGACCGGTTCTTTTCCTGGTCGAAGACTTCGGATGGCGAGGATCAGAGACCCAGCGCGATTTTGTGATATAATCCCGCCCCGGCGCAAAAAGCGCCGCATATCTTGCCTGGGACGGGCAATAAGCGTCCTTGAGTGGGTCTTCATCCCCACTAAACTCATTCCGTTCCGCGCTGGCGCCAGGGCGCCACGTGTGGGAGAACGGGCAAAGTTAGGAGAAATAAATGGCAGTCATTTCCATGAAAGCCCTGCTTGAGAGCGGCGTTCACTTCGGACACCGCACCAACAAGTGGGATCCTCGCATGAAACCGTACATCTTCACGGAGCGTAACGGTATTCATATCATTGACCTGCAACAGACCTCCAAGCTGTTGCAAAATGCCTATAATGTGATTCGCGACCTGGTGGCAAACGGCGGGTCCGTTTTGTTCGTCGGCACGAAGCGTCAGGCACAGGAAACTGTGGCCGATGAAGCTACGCGCTGTGGCATGCCCTATGTCACCGAGCGCTGGATGGGCGGTATGTTGACCAACTGGTCCACCATGCATGCCCGTATCCAGGAACTCGAGCGTCTCGAGAAGATGCGCGATAACAATGAGCTGGACCGCCTGACCAAGAAGGAAGGCCTGCTGATCGGTCGTCAGATCACGCGTCTGACCACGCGCTTGTCCGGCACGCGCACGATGAAACGTCGTCCCGACCTGCTCTTCATCGTGGATATCGGCCGTGAAGAAGCTGCGGTGCACGAAGCGAATTTGCTCAATATCCCCATTGTTGCCCTGGTGGATACAAATTGTAACCCCCTGAACATTGACTATGTGATCCCCTCCAATGACGATGCCATCCGCGCGATCAAGTTGCTGGTTGCCAAGGTTGCAGAGGCTGTTTTGGAAGGCAAGGCGATGCGCAAGGAAGAGGAAGGTGAGGAGAAAGCTGTAGCAGAGGCACAAGCCGGACCTGAAAAATCCACTCGCAGAATCCCGAAGGTAGTGGATGTCGATGAGGATTTGGGAGATGATGCCCTGCTCGGCGAAGCCACGCTGGCGAAATTGAGTGCTGCGCGCGAAGATGTTCCAGAAACACCTGTTGTCGAACAAACAGAGACAAAGGTCCCTGCGGCGGCTGATAGCGCGGAGACGCCCGCTGTTGAAGAAACAGAGACAAAGGTCCCTGCGGCGGCTGATAGCGCGGAGACGCCCGTTGTTGAAGAAACAGAGACGAAAGCACCTGCTGATACAGCAGAAGCAAATGAGGCGGATGAGACCAAGACGGAAGAATAAACGTTTGAAGCAAAACAAGGATAAGATCGATGGAAATCACGACTGATATGATCAAGGAGCTGCGGGCGGCGACTAACGCCGGTATTTTGGATTGTCGCAAGGCGCTCACGGAAGCCAACGGTGACTTTCAAAAGGCGGTGGACTGGCTGCGCGAAAAAGGCATGGCGACAGCCGCCAAGCGTGCGGACCGGGAAGCTTCCCAGGGCGTTGTGGAATTGTATTCCCACGGCGGTGGACGCGTGGGCGTGATGGTGGAAGTCAATTGCGAGACCGATTTCGTGGCCCGCTCGGACAAGTTCCGCGAACTGGCTCATGAGCTGGCTTTGCAGATCGCAGCCGCGGCGCCGCGCTATCTCAAGGCTGATGATATTCCGGCCGATGTGCTGGAACATGAATCAGAGATCGCTCGCGCCCGCGCCAGGGAAGAAGGCAAACCAGACAACGTTGCCGAGAAGATCGTACAGGGCCGTCTCGAGAAGTTCCAGGATGAAGTCGTCCTTTCCCGGCAGGCGTACATTCGTGATGAGTCGATCACCGTGGAGAAGCTGATTCTTCAAACGGTGGCCGCCCTGGGTGAGAATGTGATCGTGCGTCGATTCCAGCGCTGGGAACTGGGTGAGCGCTTAAACGACTAGTATTGAAATGACCAACCGGAAGGTTGGTCATTTTTCTACCCCCTCACCCCGCCCATTTTCCATCGGGAGAGTGGGATGAAAGAAAAGGAGCATAATGAGCGACATCAAATATAAACGTATTCTTCTTAAGCTCAGTGGCGAGGCGCTGGCTGGCAAGTCGGGTTTCGGTATCGATGTGGATGAAGCTGAATCCATCGCCAGCAGGATCAAGGAAGTCTCTGACATGGGGGTGGAAGTGGCAGTGGTCATCGGCGCAGGGAACCTGTGGCGCGGCAAGCAGGGTCTGGAGCGCGGCATGGATCGCGCCACTGCCGATTATATGGGCATGCTTGCGACCGTGATGAATTCCATGGTATTGATGGATGCTCTTGAGCGGGCGGGCGTTTATACCCGGGTCCTCTCTGCGGTGGAAATGCGCGCCGTTGCGGAGCCGTACATCCGGCGCCGCGCCATCCGTCACCTCGAAAAGGGACGCGTCGTCATCTTTGGCGCCGGGACCGGCAATCCGTACTTTTCAACGGATACCGCAGCCGCCTTGCGGGCGATGGAAATTGGCGCCGAGGTGGTGATCAAAGCCACCAAAGTCGATGGGATCTATGACTTGGATCCCAAGAAGAACAAAGACGCCAGGAAATTCAACGAAATGACCCATATGGAATTTCTGAACCGCCGCATCGCCGTGATGGATAGCACAGCCGTTACGCTATGTATGGAGAACAATCTGCCGATCCTGGTTCTCAATCTCTGGGATCCGCATGCCCTCGTGGCTGCATTAAAGGGCCAGATGGTTGGGACCCTGGTACACACTTAATTTTTTGGTCATTCCTGCCTCACCCCGAATTTAATCTTTCAGCATTTTCGCCCCGGATTTCACAGATTGGCTCAGAATGAGCGGGCCTGACGGAGGGTCGGTTACTTTTTTAACCCATCAGGATTCAGTTCCAGCAAATTGGACTAAAAATCCGTGCTTATCCGCGTAATCTGTGGCTGAATCCTTAAGTTTGGGGTGAATCATATTTATGAGAGTCTCTCGTATTTCTTCAAATCCTCTCATCAAGCTCCTCGTGTGTAGCGTTTTTTGTCGTTTTAGGGTATCCTTAACCAGCAAATTTCAGATTTCAGCACACCAGGAGGCTGTGGTGATAAAAGATATTCTCAAGGACGCCGAATCCCGCATGCGCAGCGCTATTCAAGTCCTGCATGATGACCTCTCGGCTATTCGGACGGGGCGTGCTAATCCAAGTCTTGTGGAAAGACTGCCAATCGAATATTACGGGACCCTCACGCCTCTCATGCAGCTGGCTTCGATCAGTGTGCCTGAGCCGCGCACGCTCACCATTAAGCCTTTCGATGGGACCACGCTCAAGGCGATTGAAAAAGCGATCCAGACTTCAGACCTGGGGTTGAATCCCAACAACGATGGCAAGGTGATCCACCTCAACCTGCCTCAATTGACCGAGGAACGTCGGCGTGATCTGGTCAAGCATGTGCATCATCGTCTGGAGGAGACGCGGGTTGCCATTCGCAACATCCGGCGCGATTCGCACAACGATATGCGCGATTTCGAAAAGGAAAAAATGATCTCCGAGGATGACCTGGAGCGCGGCGAAGCCGAACTCCAGAAGCTGACGGATCGTTTTATCGAGGAGGTCTCGGAACACGGCAAGAAAAAAGAAGCCGAGATCATGGAAGTGTAAATATGTTGTGAGTGATGCCAGCCGCGCCATGAATGCAGAGCATGTGTCGCCACGGCTGCGCCGGTGGCGAGCAATCTCCTGACGAGCCGGGGATTGTGTCGCTATGGCGCCACGGCGACGTTTTGTTTATAGCCTGCTCACAGCGACAGCGATTATCTGATTATGCCAGAGATGTCTCTTAATATTCCTGCGGATAAACTTCCCCAGCATGTTGCCATCATCATGGATGGCAATGGACGCTGGGCGCTTTCACGCGGGCTGCCGCGGCTGGCCGGTCATAAAGCAGGAACCGAGAATCTCCGGCGCGTGATTCGTGCGACAGTTGAATTCGGGGTAAAGTATCTCACCATCTATGCCTTTTCCACCGAGAATTGGGGACGCCCACCGGAGGAAGTGAAGGGTCTCATGTACATCCTGGAGGATGTCATCGACCGGGAGCTGGCTGAGTTGCACCAGGAGGGCGTGCAGTTGCGCCACATCGGCCGGCTCGAACGACTGGCTCCCGCCCTGCAGGAAAAGGTGCTGGACGCGGTCGAGCTGACAAAAGACAATGATCGCCTGATCTTGAACGTCGCCTTCAACTATGGCGGGCGCGCCGAGATCGTCGACGCGATCCAAAACATCATGAAAGACGGCATCGCCCCCGGCGACGTGACCGACGCGCTCGTCAGTCGCTATCTGTACACCGCGGGCGTGCCCGACCCGGACCTCATCATTCGCACTTCGGGAGAACTGCGTGTGAGCAATTTCCTCATCTGGCAGGCTGCCTATTCGGAATGGTATGTTACACCCACGTACTGGCCCGACTTCGACAAGGAAGAATACCGTCGTGCGCTGGAAACATTTGCTCAACGCGATCGCCGCTATGGCAAGGTCTCCTCGAACGAATATGAGGCCAGCAATGCTTAAGCGCACGCTGACCTCTCTGGGGTTTGCGCTTGTCGGTCTGCCCGCCATCATTTTTGGGGGAATATTCTATTACCTGTTGATCATGGTCATCCTGGCTGGCAGCGCCTGGGAATACGTCCGCTTGTATCGGGCAGTTCGATACGAGCCAAGTGAAATCGTCACGATCGGAAGCGTGCTGTGTATTGTCACAGCGCGTTTCTTTTTTCCAGGGGCAGCTATCCCGTTGCTGGTGCTGCTGATCTTCACCGCGATGGGTGCCCATCTCATTGCCTATGAGCGCGGCCGCGACCAGGCTGCGCTCGATTTTGCCGTGACCGTGGCAGGCATCGTCTATCTCGGCTGGATTGGATCGTACCTGCTCGATCTGCGCCAGCTCCCCCAGGGAGGCTGGTGGCTGATGATCGTCCTGCCCATTGTCTGGGGAGGCGATACGGGCGCCTACTCCATTGGCGTGGCGTACGGAAAACATAAAATGACGCCGCGTCTCAGCCCGAAGAAAAGCTGGGAGGGATATGTTGCAGGACTAATTACATCCATTGCTGTTGGAGCATTTTTTTCGTATGCCTTCTCATCGTTGGGTCCCCAGCCCCTGGGTGGTTCGATCACTGCAGTGCAGGGAGGCTTTCTGGGTTTGGTGATCGGCGCGCTCGCGCCTCTCGGTGATCTCGGAGAAAGCATGTTCAAGCGTCAGGGTGGACTCAAAGACTCGAGCAACATCTTTCCCGGGCACGGAGGGTTCTTGGACCGGATCGACTCGTGGATCTGGGGTGCGGCGCTCGGTTATTTTGTGATCCGATATTTTATTTTGTAAGGAGGCTCTATGGGTGGTAGTGATCCCACTCGAAATCTTGCGCTCGAGCTGGTGCGGGTGACGGAGGCGGCTGCCTTGGCGGCGGCGCGCTTCATGGGACGCGGCGACAAGGAAGCCGCAGACGGGGCGGCGGTCAACGCGATGCGGATCGTCCTCCAGACGGTGGACATGAATGGGATTATCGTCATCGGCGAAGGGGAGAAGGACAACGCTCCCATGTTGTACAACGGCGAGAACGTGGGGAACGGTCTGCCCCCGGATGTGGATGTGGCCGTGGACCCGATCGAGGGGACTCGCCCCTTAGCATTTGGCCGCACAAACTCAATTGCCACCGTTGCGATGGCTCCGCGCGACTCGATGTTCAACCCGGGTCCGTTTGTTTACATGAACAAACTCGCGGTGGGTCCTGAAGCCAAGGGCGTGATCAACATCGAGAAATCCATTACCGAGAATCTACAGGCAATTGCCAAAGCCAAGCATAAGGATGTCGAGGACCTGACGACGATCATCCTCGACCGCGACCGCCACAAGGATATGATCGCCGAGATCCGCAAGGCCGGCGCGCGCATTCGGCTCATCCCGGATGGCGATGTGGCGGCCGCCTTGATGACGGCCTGGCCCGGCTCGGGTTTGGATGTGCTGCTGGGTGTCGGCGGCACACCCGAAGGCGTGATCGCGGCTTGTGCCTTGCGCGCCATGGGTGGCGAGATCCAGGGCAAGCTCTACGCGCGTGACGAAGATGAACTGCGCCGCGGGCGCGAAGCCGGCTATGACTTCGACAAGATCCTCACCATGGAAGACCTTGTCTCCTCGGAGGATGTCTTCTTCGCCGCAACCGGCATCACCGATGGGGAACTGCTCCAGGGTGTGCACTACTTCGGCGATAGCGCCAGCACCGACTCGCTTGTCGTGCGCGGATTAACGGGCACCGTGCGGCAGATCACAGCCACACACCGCATCGATAAGCTGCGTGAATTGAGTGCGGTGAAGTATTAATCCCCCTCGCGCTGAGCGGAGCCATTGGTCGAGACATTCCGTCGAGACCGAGGTGTAGACGAAGCGCGAGCGACGAAGCAATCTCCTGATAATAAGAGGGCTGCTTCGCTTCGCTCGCAACGACATGCGATGCTTGACATTGCCATCTCTTACACGTATAATCTCGGTCGCTTTCCTGGCTAGCTCAATCGGCAGAGCGGGCGGCTGTTAACCGCTAGGTTCGAGGTTCAAGTCCTCGGCCAGGAGCCTGTCTACGGAAGTTTTTCCCGTAAAGACCCAAGATCAAACTACATCTTGGGTCTTTTTTTTGGCTCCTTTTCGATTTTGGTGCAGTTTACGGTTATCCCCCGGATATCAATCCGTCCATAAGCTGCGCGGCTCCTTCCTGCTGGCTGGAATGCTTCGGTGTCAGAACCTTGTCCGTTTGGCTTTCCCGCCGTCTTTGTTTATCCGAACTCACCTTTTTCTTACACAGGTCGCAGATCGAATTAGGCCAAGTGATCTTTGGTACTGGATTCCCTTTCACACAATTACTGAGCTTTGACATATTAATGTCCTCCGAAGAGTGTCGATTCCAGGCTAAATTTCGATGACTCATGCGGACATTATTTAGTATTACAACGTAACGTCGCGGGAAAGTTACACTGGCTTGAGTAGAATCCGCCAATCAGCCCACTCTTGTAGACACTTCCACTTCAGTCCAGGATCACTATATAATCCAAATTAATGGATTCTCCGCTTTCATGGATGATACGCACAAAATGATCGCCGGGAGACAGTTGCGGGGAACGCCATAAGAGATCGAAGGCTTGCTCGTGGAAGCTATAGGACTGATCGTCAATGATAACCGTCACTATCCCGAAATTCTTCCCGCGCTGATAGCCCAAATGGAATCGTTCCCCTGTAAAACGGAAGGAGGCTTCATTCCCAATGCCAGCTGAGATATGGATGGTGCCTTTGTACGCATTTGCAGTTCCCGGATTCTTCAAAACAGTCCAGAACCGATCATAGGCAATATTGGGATCCGTATCATCATATTTTCCGGCTCGGAGCGGCTGAATTTGATCTGGTGTGTACGTAGCAGAAGGAGTCGGCAGGCTTTCCGTAATCAAGGTGCTTGTTGAAGGAAGTGTTTCAGCAGGTGGTCCGGGGTAAGCATCGGGACTGGTCCCGGTGGCGGTGGGAGGGATATCGTCCTGGGTGGGGGGCGCGGAGGGAGACTGCGTAGCGGTCGGCGTCCCTGCCTCAAGGGAGCTAAAGCTGGATGGAATCGCCGTCGGAGGGATGAGTGACTTGCCGAGATCGCTTGTCAAAACGATCCACCCAATTCCAAGAATCGAAACGGCGCCAATTGCAATAAGGATCGGAAGTCCACGGTCGAACGAGGGGCGAGGCTGCATACCTGACAAAGTCCTGCCGCGATTGTACCCGCATTCGTTTCATAGAGGCTTCCAGGAGCATGCCTGAAATGAAAATCTGTTTTCGGAAGTGAAGCTTGTTCAAATTGGCGAAAAAGATTTGAACACTGCCAACAGAGTGCATTGACACTTTGTCATTGTCTCCCTGTTGTCTCCGTCACAATGCTTATAAAGACTCCTCTCTATTCTTGAGCTTTGGGCTAACCGCCCCATGCTGGACGATTGTTCTTTATGTGGATTGGCTAACTGCCTTCCGTATAAAAACTTTCATTTTCGCCTGCCCAAGACCGCTCACTATGTCCAGCAGCAAGTCGCGGCATCCACACCTGCCCTGAGTGGCAAAGCCGTATCGAAGGGTAGCCGAAGGTGAAATTGCCTGTGCCATATGTATCTAACGTGTCGCCCCAGGGTGTATAGCGAGCCGAAAGCGTAATCGCACCACTGCTAGTAGACAATTGCCGCGGCATATTTGTTCCGTCGGGGAGGGAATAGCTCCAGCTATCGGTCTCTTCTCCAATCGCGCCGAGACCATAGAGATAGTAAGTTGTATTACCTCCTGAATCTGCTGTGAGCGAGGGCAAAGGCGAATATGTTGCCGATGGATTGAAAGACGCAGTGAATGTGTGGGAGGACAGTTCGGAGCAGCTGGACGAAACAATTAGGAGATTGCTCAGCACACTGCAACGAACGCATGATTTGTAAGCAAATCGGGCGCAAGTGTCGCACCTTTATGGTTTTACCAAAGTCGCTTGACAAACCGACAGCTTTGGAACGCGAATACTGCGAGTGGGCGAATTTCGCCAATTTTCTTGAGTT
>JAFGCG010000102.1 GCA_016932715.1 Anaerolineales bacterium | reverse complement strand
TCACGCTGAAAACGCAGATTTTTTGTCTTGAATCAGCGAAAATCAGCGTTTTTCTGCGTCCCAAAATCGTTCTGTAAGGCAATCAGAATCTGCATCTGGAATATTTTCAGCCCAAAACGATCAGGAGTAGAAAATGCAAATTGTCCACGTTCATGTGCATGTCAAACCTGAATTTGTAGAAGCCTTCAGACAGGCAACTATTGAGAATGCCACCCACAGCGTCAAAGAGGCAGGCATCGCACGCTTCGACGTCATACAACAAACAGATGAACCCACGAAATTCATCCTGGTGGAAGTCTATAAAACCGCCGAGGCTTCCGGCGCGCATAAAGAGACCCTTCATTACAAGCGCTGGCGGGAGACAGTCATGAAAATGATGGCGGAACCCAGGCAGGGCATCAAGTACATCAATCTTTTCCCTGATGACTCAGGCTGGTAAAGCATGGTTTCTTTTGAATTCGCCACAGCCGGCCGGATCCTTTTCGGGGCCGGGAAACTGAAGGAGCTTGGTAAACAGATCGAGGGCGCTGCGCGGCGTCTGCTTTGGGTGCGCGGAGGTTCGTCGGACGCGATCCCACGCGGCAGGGAGATCCTGTCTGCCTCAGGCATCCCCTTCACCGAATTCGAGGTCCGCGGCGAACCGACGATCGCAGTGGTGGGCGAGGGCGTCAGGGCAGCCGCAGATTGCGACATGGTGATCGGGCTGGGCGGCGGAAGCGTATTGGATGCGAGTAAAGCGATTGCCGCGCTGGCGACAAATCCCGGCGAGATATTCGATTATCTGGAAGTGATCGGCAAGGGCCAGCCATTAGTCAACGCCCCACTGCCCTGTATTGCCATCCCGACGACTGCCGGCACGGGTTCAGAAGTGACACGCAATGCCGTACTCGAATCAGCGGAGCAAAATGTCAAAGTCAGCCTGCGCAGCCCGTTGATGCTGCCGCGCCTGGCACTGGTGGACCCTGAACTGACCTACAGCCTGCCGCCCGGGATCACTGCCAGCTCCGGCCTGGACGCGCTGACCCAATTAATCGAGCCGTTCGTTTCCGCCAGGGCGAACCCGCTGACGGACGCGATTTGCCGCGAGGGCCTCTCACACGCAGCGCGGTCACTGCGACGCGCTTATGAGAACGGCGCCGATAAAGAGGCCCGCGCCGGGATGTCGCTGGCAAGCCTCTTCGGCGGGTTGGCTTTAGCAAACGCGGCGCTGGGAGCCGCGCACGGGTTCGCCGGTCCGCTGGGCGGCATGCTGCACGCGCCGCACGGGATTCTTTGTGCGCGCTTCCTGCCGCTGGTGATGGAAGCCAATGTCAGGGCGCTGGAAACGCGCCAGCCCGGGCACCCGGCGCTGGCGCGCTATACGGAGATCGCGCAAATCCTGACCGGCGAGAAAGATGCCACCGCGCACGACGGTGTCAGGTGGGTCAGCGAATTGGTCAGCGCGTTGAACATTCCAGGGCTTTCCAGATATGGGCTGAGTGAAGAGAAATTTCCGGAAGCGGTGGAAAAGACACGCAGGGCAAATAGTTTCAAGGGGAATCCGATTATGCTGGATGAGGGAGAATTGACCGCGATTTTGGAACGGGTGCTATAGGTCCATCAGTCTGCTTCTCTATTGTTTTGGCGCGTCCAGCCCAGGTTCAAAAGGGAGGCGCGGTAGCGGTACACGAGATACGCGGCGACGAGTAGAATACCTGCGGTGAGAACAAGCGGCACATGGGTTTTGATGTAGTCACTGATCAACTGCCATTCGTGCCCGAGAACATAGCCCGCGCCGATCAGAACCGTACACCAGACATATACCCCTGCAAACGTGGCGAGGAAGAATTTAGGGAAAGGGATGCGCACAAGCCCAGCCGGTATGCTGATCAGCGTTCGCACGCCGGGAATGAGGCGTCCGACCAGGACGATCCCTGCTCCCCATTTCCTGCACTCGTCCTCGATTTTTTCGATGTAATCGAGATGGATGCGAAAAAACTTCGCAAATCGATTCACGAGCGGGCGGCCGCCCACCCGCGCGACCCAGTAGGGAATGGAGGCACCGATCGCGCTTCCCAGGCCCGCGTACAAACCTGCGAGCGGAATAAAGGAGGCAGGCATGCTGTGGCGCTCGATCAGCATCCAGCCCGCGAAGGTCAGGATGATCTCGCTGGGTGTAATGCCGGTCGCATTTTCGAAGAGCATCAGCCCAAACACGCCAAACCAGCCAAATTTATCGAAGATCACCTGCAGGGCGGAGAGAATTGTTTGTTCGAAGGTATCGAGCATATTTTCTCCTTTATGAATAAAAAGACCATCGTCATAGTGAATTGGCGATGGTCTTGCCTTTCTCTGAGCAACCGGTGGCGCCTCGCGCCACGTATTGACGGCTGCACATCCCAAATCGGGCGGCTACTCCCCATCAGGGGTCTGCGGATTATACAGTGATTTCAGACTTTGAAACTTCCGGATAAGAATTCTCTTATCAAAGAGGCTGCGGGAGCCGGCTGGCTGTTTTCAACGCCGAGCGGATCATGAGAAATTCGGTGATGTTCTCAGAGTTGATCAGTCCAACGAAGCGGCCGCCGTGCATCACAGGTAATGTCTTTGCCCCGGATTCCTGCAGACGCGTGAGCACCGTCTCGACCATTTCATGGGAGTCGACACTGGGAACGTTGCGGCGCATGACCTCAACCACCGGAACGCTTTGCCCACGCTGAGAGAGCACATTGATAAAGGTATCACGTTCCAGGATGCCGATCACGTTCCCATTTGCATCCAATACGGGGAAGTCATGCTGTGAGCCAGCCAGGAGCAGACCCACGACCTGCGAGAGAGTATCGCGCTGCGCGAGGGTCTTGAAATCGGTCAGCATGGCACGCGTGACGGGGATTCCGCTGATGGAGTTTTTCATCTGCACCATGCTGGCTTCCTGCGAGGCGCCGATCCAGACGAAGAAGGCGATGAAGAGCAGGAACGGATTGCCGAACAGCCCCACCAGCCCAAACAGGAATGCCATACCCTGACCGATGTTGGCAGCGACCTGCGTCGCACGGACATATTCCATGCGCATGGCAAGCAGGGCACGCAGCACACGGCCGCCATCCATGGGAAACGCCGGGAGCAGGTTGAATAACACCAGCGTGATATTCACCAGCATCAGACGCTCGAGGAAAGAGCCTGAAGCGATGGTCAACTCACTCATCGGGACCAGTCCATTCGTCGCGAAGAGATACACAAAAAGCAGCGCCGCAATCACCACGTTGACGGCAGGTCCCATCAAGGCAACCCAAAGCTCCTCGATCGGTCTCTCCGGCATGCGTTCGAGGCGCGCTACCCCGCCGATCGGGTAGAGAGTAATATCGCGGGTTTTGACCCCGTACTTGCGGGCGGTCAGGGCGTGTCCGTATTCATGCAGAACGACACTAAGAAAGAGCACCAGGATGAAAAGAATGCCCTCCGCAACTTTTGCCCAGGACTCATACTGGAGCCAGTGGCTGTAACCCACCCAGCCGATCAGAAGCAGAAAGGTTGCATGGACGAATACATCGATACCAGCAAATGTCCCTACTTTCCATTGCCATCTCATAAATCAACTCCTTTTACAATAAGGGCATTGTACCCAGAATTTATAAGAAAAATGTTATAAAAATCTTATCAGTACCTATCAGGCTTGTCCTATCCGCAACAACTCGTTAACTATTTTAACGAAAAAGAGAACAAATACGTACCTGTTCTCCTTTGATTTTTATGAAGATTTGTCTGGCGCCTTACTTGATCATACCCAGCTTCTTCCCCGCTTCACCGATCACGTCCATGGCGCGTTCGATCTCGCTCGGCTCATGCGCCGCAGTGACGGTGGCGCGCAGGCGGGCGAGCCCCTCCGGCACAGCGGGTGAAACGACCGGTAACACGAAGACATCATTGTGCTGGGCTTCGCGGGTCAGGGCAAAAGCCGTGTCATCTTCGCCGCACAGGACCGGGACAATGGCAGTCTCCGTCAACATGGTGTCGAAGCCCATACTTTTCAACCCATTGATAAACTGTTTGGTATTCTGGTTGAGACGTTCGATCCGCCAGGGTTCATCCAAAATGACTTTGAAGGCTTCGCTCGCCGCAGCAGCCTGAGCGGGCGGAAGCGCCGCAGAGAAAATGTAGGCGCGGCTGGCATGACGCAGATACGTGATGATATCTTTCTTGGCAGCGACATATCCGCCCACCGAAGGGATGGTCTTGCTCAACGTGCCCATCTTAATATCGATCACATCGCCGAGGCCATAATACTCTTCGATGCCCGTCCCCTTTTCACCCAGCATACCCACCGAGTGCGCTTCGTCGATCATCAGCCAGGCATTATACTTTTTGCACAGTTCCAGCATTTTCGGCAGATCGATGATATCGCCATCCATGCTGAAGACCGAGTCCGCGATGACCATTTTGGCAACATCCGCAGGCGCGTTCCTGAGCAAACCTTCGAGATGTGCCATGTCCTTATGACGGAAACGCCTGAACTCCGCGCCGGACATCAGGCAGCCATCCACAATGGAGGCGTGATTCAATTTATCAGAAAATATGTAATCGCCGCGCCCCATCAACGTTGAGATGACCGATAAGTTTGTGGCATAACCGGATGTATAGGTAATCGCGGCTTCGGTATGTTTGAAGTTCGCGACGGTCTCTTCGAGCTCATCGTGAATCGTCAGTGTGCCAGCCAGCGTGCGGACGCCGTTTGTCCCTGTGCCAAACTGATCCACCGCCTTCTTCGCAGCTTCATTAATTCTCGGGTGTCCCACCAGTCCAAGATAACTGTAAGAAGCATACATGCCCATCACCCGCCCAGCCACACGCACCTTTGAGTCGCCAAGCATTTCCTCGACAGGCTGGTTGTAAAAGTACAAATCATGCTCTTTGAGACCGGAGATACGGTCGGTCATGGCTTTGATCCGACGCGTGACAGCATCGTTTGCGGTAAGTACGTCCATGTAATGCCTCCGAAAAAGAATGACGCAAGTGTAGTCGAGGGACGCGGGATTGTCTAGTTGCCAGCTAATAGCTGTTAGTAGCTGATGGAAACAGGCTTTCCGGAACGTGCCGATTCGAGTAAAGCACAGATGACCGCGACATTGGCACGGCTGTCGTCGAGCGAAATACGCGGATCATGGCCAAGCAGGATCGCATCCGCCATGTCCTCGACTTCGCCGAGGTACACTTCCTGCCCTTTGATCTTGATCGTCTCTGTCTTCTCGCCGTGCCTCAGGTAGATTTTTTCATCGGTATCAGGCTTGAAGGGACTGGGGATATTCAACGTGCCTTCACTCCCGACGATCTCCATAAAGTTATGGAAGGGGATGGCAAAACTGCAGCCGAATTGGGCGTAGACGTCATGCTCGAAGCGCATCTGCCCGACGAACGTCTCATCGATCCCGGTCGGACCTGTGACCTGCCAGCCAAACACCTCGAGCGGATTCCCCCCGACAACGGTCCGCGCGTAGCTGATGGGATAGCAGCCCACATCCCAGATGCTGCCGCCGCCCATGGCCGGGTCGAGACGCACATCCCCCTCGCGGTCGAGGACGAAGCTGAAGGAACCGCGGATCAGCTTCAAGCTGCCAAGCGAACCGTTCTTCACCAGTTCCTGCACTTTGAGCGTCTGCGCATGATGCCGGTACATGAAGGCTTCCGCCACGATGCGGTCATGCTTGCGCGCCGCGGACTTCATCGCCTCGACTGCCTCCACGCTCAAAGCCAGCGGCTTTTCGCACAGCACGTGCTTGCCCGCCTCGACGGCTTTGATCGTCCACTCGGCATGCAGATGATTCGGCAGCGGATTGTAGATCACGTCGATTTCAGGGTCAGCCAGCAGAGCTTCATAGGTTCCATACGCGCGTGAAATGTTCTGCTCACGCGCATAGTTGTCGGCCGCCTCCTGCGTCCGCGATGCAACCGCCAGGAGGTGATTTCGCCTGGAAACCTGTAACGGCGGGATGAGGGCGCGGTTGATGCGCGCCGTGGAAAGCAATCCCCAATTGAGAACTTTATCTGCCATGGTTATATCCTTTTTAATAGCCCTGAAAGATTATGCCTCTTGCAGGGCTATTTTATCCTATTGACTTACTGTCGAGTTCTTTTATGTATTACGATGCTGAAACACCACAATCGGAATGTGCCGGGAGGTCATTTCCTGGTAGCGCAGATAAGGCGGGTGACGCTCGGCAGCAAATTTCCACAGGCGGGTGTATTCGTCGCCCTGCGCCTCATGGGATTCAACAGAAATTCTTTGTCCATTTACCGTCAGTGTCGCGCGCGGGTTTTTCTTTAAGTTCAAATACCAGTCGGCATGTTTGTCTTTTCCCCAGTTGGATTCGACGATCAGATATTTCCCTTCGTGAATGAAATAGGCAATGGGGATCAGGCGTGGCTGTCCCGATTTCCGCCCGGTAGTTTCCAGGAGGAGGACGGTTTGTGTGCCGAGCTTGCTTCCGATCCGCCCATTCGTGAGGCGGATGAGAAAGGCGTTGATGCCCATGAACAGTTTTATAAAAAGGTCCTTCATTCCATCCACTCGAATAAATATTTCACGTTGTGCTCGATTTCAAATCTCCTGAGAAAGTCCAGATATTCATTCTGAAATGTCTGTTTGTTGTGATGGTTTTCTTGATTCAAAATATAGTTGTACACATTCTCGATTTGCGAATGGCTGTACGAAAACGCCCCATAGCCTCCCTGCCAGCAGAATTTGCCTTTGATCCAGGCCTGGTCATTGATGAAATTGGTGGAATTATTCTTTACATCTCGAACAAGGTCAGATAACGCCATCGAAGGTTTCAAGCCAACAAACACATGGACATGGTCAGAAACACCGTTGACGATGATCGGTTTATGGCCTTTGTTTCTGATGATCCCGCACATATATTTGAAAACCTCATCACGCCAATCTCTGCAAAGAAGGTTCTCCCTCCCCTTCACGGCAAAGACGACTTGAATATATATCTGAGAGTATGTACCCGCCATAGCTCCTCCGTAACCCCGCAGGGGTGAAATGATTATTGATAGTGAATTTGAAATTATCACAACCCTGAAGGGGTGTCATGATTTGCAGTGATCATGTCATCCCTTCGGGATTTGTTTCACATCCAGTTCTTTAGTTACAATCTTGACATCCCTTCGGGATTTATGTCCAATTTACCGGATAGTTTACTTCGGGATTACTATCTTGCCAATTTCTTCAACTCATCTTCACCAATAATCTTCACGCCCAGGGACTTTGCCTTCTCATATTTCGAGCCGGGAGCTTCGCCGAGCACAAGATAGCTTGTCTTTTTGCTCACGCTGTCGGTGACTTTGCCGCCATGCGACTCAATGAATTCCTTCGCATTGTCGCGCGAGAACGTCGGAAGCGTGCCGGTGATCACGAAGGTGAGACCACCCAGCTTGTCAGACTGCTTACTGCTGACTGACGACTGCCCACCCTGCGGCCACACGCCTGCCGCCTTCAGCTTCTTCACCACATTCTTATTGACCGGGCGCGCGAACCACTCCGCCACGGATTCGGCGACGCTGGGACCGATGCCATCGATCTGCTCCAGGTCGGCCGCTTTCGCTTTCGAGAGCGCATCCAGATCCGCGAAGCGACTCGCCAGATCCCCCGCGCTGACCTCGCCCACGCCGCGGATCCCCAGTGCCGTGATCAGCCGCGCCAGCGAACGCGACTTCGACGTTTCGATGGAAGCCAGCAGGTTGTCCGCGATCTTGCCAGGCGGTTCCTTTTCCGTTTTTCGTTCCTTCTTCGTGACAGCCTCGAGGATATCGGCACGTTTCAACGTGTAAATGTCAGCCACATCTTTCACTTTGCCGGTCTCGATCAGTTTGTGGACAATCTTGATCCCCAGCCCAACAATGTCCATCGCGCCGCGCGAGACAAAGTGCTCCACGTTCCGTATCAATTGAGCAGGACAGGCAGCATTCACGCAGTACCAGGCTACTTCATCTTCGAAGCGCTCGACGGGCTGCCCACAGGTGGGACAGGTCGTCGGCGGCTTGTATTTTTTCTCTTTACCTTTGCGCGCAGCCACCACCGGACCGATCACATAGGGAATCACCTCCCCCGCCCGTTTCACCAGGACGCGGTCGCCCACGCGGATGTCTTTTTCAGCGATGTAGTCGAAGTTGTGCAGTGTAGCACGTTCGACGATCACGCCGCCGATCTCCACCGGTTCGAGCACCGCGTTGGGGATCAGGACGCCGGTGCGCCCCACGTTCACGCGGATGTCCTGCAGGGTTGTGGTCACTTCGCGGGCCGGGAACTTGAATGCAATTGCCCCGCGCGGGTCCTTGCCGACAAAACCCAGCTCACTCGCGAGCCTCAGGTCATCGATCTTGATGACCATGCCGTCCGCTTCGTAATGAAGCTCATCCCGTTTCTTGTCCCAGCTTTCGGTATAAGCAGTTGCCTTCTCAAAATCATCGAACTGCCTGGCGATATCCGTGACCGGGAAACCCAGGTCCTTGAGATACTTCAGCACTTCCCATTGTGAGGTGGGCACTTTTCCATCCTCCGAATGGATGATCTGATAAACAAGTAAGGTCAGTGGGCGCGAAGCGGTCAGAGCGGGATCGAGCTGGCGCAGCGCACCCGCTGCCGTGTTGCGCGGGTTGAGATAGGTCCTTTGCCCCGCTTCCTCAAGCCTGCGATTGAGTTCTTCGAATTCTTTGATCGGCATGAAGGCTTCACCACGCACGACCAGGTATTTTGGCGGCTTGGGTACCTTCTCATCGACAGGGATGCGCAACGGGATCGAACGCACCGTTCGCAGATTCCCGGTAATGTCCTCGCCGATCTCTCCGTTGCCGCGCGTCGCGCCCTGCACAAAGACCCCGTCGCGGTAATGCAGGACAACGGACAAACCGTCGATCTTCGGCTCGACGACGAACCTGGCGCGTTCCACGCGGTCATCGATTCTGCTGACGCGCTCGAACCAGCCGCGCGCATCGTCGGCGCCGAAGGCGTTCGCAAGCGAAAGGATCGGCGCGGGGTGCGTAACCTTGTCGAAACGGTCAGCAGGCTTGGCTCCCGCGCGCCGCGTTGGTGAATCGTCCGTGACCCAGTCCGGATGCTCGGCTTCGATCCCCTTGAGTTCGTTCAGCAGCCGGTCGAACTCCAGGTCGCTGATGACCGGAGCATCCAGGACGTGATAACGGTGATTGTGGAAATGGATTTGTTGTTTGAGATCTTCGTATCGGGATTTTGTATTCATAAAAGTTTCCTGTCAAATGAACTATTTCCAAATATTGCCATAGGAATGTTCGCCGTGCAGCAGTTCGCCGCGCGCAAAACGACCGAGGTTCAGGGAGGCAATATCCACCAGTTTCGCGCTGCCATCCAAAATCAATTCGCTCATGCAGACGCCCACCGCAGGCGCTAACTTGAAGCCGGTCCCGCTGAAGCCGCAGGCGACGTAGAAACCATCCGGTCCGGCTTTATCCATGACCGCGCGCTGATCGGGTGTTAGCCCATCCCGCCCCAAGTGCGTGGAATGCAGCGCGCCTTCGTCCATGCCGTCCACGCGTTCGCAGATGCGGTCAATCGCACGCATCACAAATTCAGGATCGACACGACCCAGGTCGGATTCGGGCGCTTCGCCCAGGCGGTTGTTATCTTCCAGGCCGATCAGCGTCAGTTCACCTTCGGGGCGGAAATACATGGAGAGCAGGTCATCGATCACCGTTGGATGCATCCCAACGTTCGGCGGGCGCTTCACGAACGCCACATCATGCGTCCAAGTCGTGAGCGGGATGTGCAGACCTGCCATCCTTCCGATCCGATCCGCAAACGTGCCGGCGCAATTGACGAGGATCGGCGTGTCGAACGCGCCGCGGCTTGATTCCACGCCCGTCACCCTTCCCCCACTGAGGCGGACTCCGGTCACCTCGCAATCCTGCATTAGCACGCAGCCGCGGGCTTTTGCATTCGCGATAAATGAATTGGTCGTCAGCACCGGGTCTGCATAACCCGATTCAGGTTCGTAGGCCGCCAGCTCGAAATCCTCGGTCTTGAACATGGGCGCGAGCTTTTTGACGTCCGCGGCAGTGACCACCTCGGTCAGGATGCCGATCCTTTTCTGCATCTCCACATTGCCGCGCAGCTGATCGTTTTTATCGGGCGGGACGATCTGCAGGAAACCGGTGCGATGGAAACCACATGCCCCGCCGACCCGTTCGCGCCAGTTCCTGAAAAAATGGAAACTCTGCCATGCCAGGGCAGCATCCACTTCAATATCGTAGTGCATCCGGACCAGTCCGCTCGAGGCGCCCGTCGCCCCGGCCGCCACGGCCCCCCGTTCGAGGATCAATACCTTCAGTCCGCGCCGGGAGAGATTATGGGCAATGCTTGCGCCGATCACCCCGGCGCCGATCACGATTGCATCATAGGATGGATTCATAATCACCTTTAAACTATAGAAGGATTACGGAATTTGCTTCCCCGTCCGATTTTAACAGAGTATGTTTAGGATATGGAATAATCATCCAATACAATAATATCCATTAAAGAATGCAAACCCGATAAACGCCGATCGTTCGTCAAGAAGCCGCGCGCTCCCATTGTCAGACTGGCTGCAACTTGTAAAGCATCAGGAGGTCGGATATCGAACCTTGCTCGAAGTTGCGCAGCAATGCGCGCAACATCGCGATCAATATTGACAATATTCAAATTAGGGAAGTTCATGAGAAGCGCTTCATACTTCCGAGCGACGTCTTCACGACCAACCCGCCATGGGTGAACATTGATTTCCATCAGTGTAATGGTTGAGGTAATGCCCTGCCACTTCCCATTTTCCATGCTTGAGAAAATCTTCTGCGTTAAGGCCGCATATTTTTCATGCGCCTCAAGATGGTAGATAAAGACAGGTGTATCAACACCAACATTCTCCAACTTTGTCAGCTTTTGGATGAGTCGTTCCATGCATTTCGCTCCCCAGCAATATAATCACCTGACTTTTCCCAAATCTCGCGGTGCAAACCTGCCAGCGACTGAGTATAGTTCTGAGGTTCGGGCAAAAGAATCATCATCCCGTCCTGAACATCCACTAACAAACGATCTCCACTTTTTATTTTGAGTCGTTTGCGTGCATGTTGTGGAACGGCAATTTGATAACGATTACTCACTTTTACAGAAGGAACAGTCATACTTTCTCCTTGCTAAGCAAAAACTTAATTCTGCTAAGCATTTTACTCTTCCTTCAAGATTGTTTCAAGTGCCAGGAAAAAGAACGCGTTATACTTCCAGCATGTCACACGAGCGGATCGGTCTTTTCGGCGGCACATTTGACCCTCCCCATCTGGGTCATCTAATTCTCGCTTCCGAAGCAAGAACTCAATTGGAGCTTACCCGTCTGCTCTGGACGGTTACGCCCGATCCACCCCATAAACAAGGTCAATTTATCACACCCCTGGAGCACCGCCTGGCGATGGTGAAACTGGCAATCAGGGATGATCCATCTTTTGAACTTTCCAATGCGGAACTGGGGAGGCCCGGTCCGCATTACACGGTGGACACGATCAAGCTGGTCGCGGAGCAAAACCCTGGTGCGGAAATCGTGCCTGTCCTCGGCGGCGACTCGCTGCAGGAGCTTCCCAGCTGGCATCAACCCAAAGAGATTTTGTACGCCGCCCACTGGGTGGGAGTGATGCGTCGTCCGGGCGAAGAGATGAACCTCGAGGAGCTGGAACGCGAGCTGCCCGGGATCAAATCCAAGGTCCATTATGTGGATGCGCCGCTGCTCGAGATCGCCTCGCGCGAGATCAGAAGCCGCGTCGCAACGGGCAAGCCATTCCGTTACTATCTTCCCGATCCTGTGTACGAATACATCGAGCAGCATCAACTATACCAGCAATCCGCATTCGTAAATCGCCAATCGCCAATCGCAAATCGCAAATCGTAAATCGAATCATGCCTTTCCCCGCTGGCATGGCTGTTAAAGGAAAAGAACATCGAAGTAGCTCCCGTTCTGGAAGTTCCGGAAGAAGTGTAAACTGTCCAAAACAAGTGACGATTGTCACCCCACAAAGTTACGCACCGAAAATTATATATAATATATAATGACAAGCATTCATTGAGGTAGTCAATGCTTGTCAATTCCCGTTCGAACGAAGAAACCGAACTAATCCAAAAAAGGCCTCTCAAAGAGGATATTTTCGATGTCCTGCACGAGAAGATCATCTCGGGCATCTACAAACCCGGTGACTGGCTGCGGCAGGAGGATATTGCCACCCAGCTCGGCGTGAGCATGACGCCGGTGCGCGAGGGCTTGGACCTGCTGGTCTCTGCGGGACTGGCAGAACGAGTCCCCTATCGCGGCGTGCGCGTCCGCACAATCTCCCCAAAGGATGTGGTGGAAGCGTATGGCTTGCGCCTGGTCCTCGAAGCGTTGATCGCCCAGGAGGCAGCCCGCAATGTAACGGATGAGCAGATTAAGGATCTCGAAAGAATGCTCGGGGAGATGAAGAAGCACGATTCGCTGAAGGAAATGTCGGCGGAACAGAAATCGAGCCGCGAGTTCCATGCAGCCATTGCGGAAGCCTCCCGGAATGACCTGCTGATCAAGTTGTATGCGATCGTGACCAATGCATTTCCCGACTGGCTTTTGTATGAAGCCTTATTCCGAAACCCCGACCTGCTTGCCGATAGCACGGCAAATACTCTTAAGGGACACATTGCCATTGTGAATGCGCTCAAAAAAAGGGATGGAGATCAGGCGGCACAAAAATCCATTGCACATGTGATCGAGTCAGGCAGATGGCTCGAGGAATACCTGGACATCCCCGCAAAATTGTTACATGAAAAAGAACAGCAGGTTTCGCCCCTGTTGAAAAAATGAACACAAGGAGACGGCAACATGGCAGAAACAGAAGAACTATACAAGCAAATGGCACAAAGCATCATCGACGGTGAAGCCGAGCAGGCAGTAGCACTCGCTCAGAAATCCATCGAGCTGCAGATCAACCCATTGGACACGATCACCAAGGGCTTCGTCACTGGCGTGAGCTACATTGGCGAGCAGTTCGGTAAGGGAGAGGCATTCCTGCCGGAACTGGTCATGGCGGGTGAAGCGATGAAAGCCGCGATCGCCACGCTGGAACCCGAATTGATCAAGCTTGGCCAGGCACGTGAGGTGCTGGGACGCGTGGTGCTGGCGACGGTCGAGGGCGATATCCACGAGATCGGCAAGACGCTGGTCGGCACCATGCTGAGTGCCTCGGGCTTCGAAGTGTACGACCTCGGCGTGGACGCCTCCGCAGAGAAGATCATCGGCAAGGCAATTGAGGTGAATGCCGATCTCATCGGCATGAGCGCATTGCTGACAACGACCATGGTGCGCCAGCGTGAAGTGATCGAGGAACTGGATAAGGAGGGTTTGCGTCCGCGCATCAAAGTGATTGTAGGCGGCGCGCCGATCACAAAAGACTGGGCCGAAAAGATCAAAGCGGATGGCACCTCTGAAGATGCCGTCGGCGCGGTCAAACTGGCAAAACAGTTGCTTGGGAAAGAATAAGAATTTTCTCACCACAAAGAACACAAAGTTGCACAAAGGGAAATTAAGACCTTCGTATTCCTTAGTGTCCTTCGTGGTTAAGACAGGATGCCACTATGTCGAAAAATATCAAGTCGATCAGCAATCCGAAGCTGAAGCTTGAAGTCTTAACAGCGGAAGAAGTCAAAAAAATCCACGAAGCCACGTTGTGGATCATCGAACATGTGGGCGTACGCTTCCCATCCCAGCGGGCGCTGGAGATCTGGGAAGCCAACGGCGCCACAGTCGACCATGAAAAGAAGATCGTGCGCGTCAAAGGCGACGTGATCGAAGAGGCGCTGCAAAAGTGCCCGCCAGCCTATCCGCTCGCGGCACGCGACCCGGGGCAGGATCTGCCGCTGGATGGAAATCACGTCTATCTCGGGACGGATGGCTGCGGCGTGGAAGTGATCGACCTGCAAACCGGTCAAAAGCGGACCTCGTGCCTGCGCGACGTGCAGGAGATCGCCCGCGTGGCTGATGCGACGGAGGAAGTCGCGTTTCATTGGGTCGCGGTTTCTGCCCAGGATACTCCTCCGGAATCGCGTGGTCTGCACGAGATCAAAGCCATCTGGGAAAGCTCCACGAAGCATCTGCAAACGGAAAGTATTTATACCGTGCACGAAGCCAGCGCCGCGCTCGAAATGGCTGCATTAATTGCAGGCGGCAAGGACAAACTACGCCAGCGACCTGTGCTCTCGTTGATGGAATGCAGCGCTCCCCCGCTGGGTCACGATGGCGGCAGCCTGGATGCAGCCCTGATCGCAGCCGAGCACGGCATCCCGACCGGATTCATGACGATGGCAGCCTGCCTGACGACAGGACCCGCCACGATGGCGGGGAACCTGGCCGTCGGCAACGCGGAGGTGATCGCTGCAACCGCCTTACTGCAGCTGGCATATCCCGGCGCACCCGTCTTCTATGCCGCGGCGCAGGCCGCCTCCGATTTACGCACCGGCGCCTACACGGGCGGCGGACCGGAGGATTTCCTCTTCGGCGCCGCAACGAACGTGCTCGCAGACTTTTACAACATCCCACTTTCGATGGGAGCGTTTGCCACCGGCGCGAAGGAACCGAACTGGCAGGCCGGACTCGAAGGCAGTCTCTCCACGTTCATGGCAAGCATTGTGATGTCCGACATGCTGCTCGGGTGCGGGTTCCTGCACGGCAGCCGCATCTGGTCGTATGCCGAGATGCTGATGGATTGCGAGATCTTCTCCATCATTCACAAAATGATGCAGGGCATCGTGGTGGATGAAGAAACACTGGCTCTCGAGACGATTGCGAACGTCGGCCCGGGCGGGCACTTCCTGGCGCAGAAACATACCCGTAGACACATGCGTGATCTCTTCATCCCGCAATTCATGGACAGGCGTCCCTACGGCGAATGGGAAACAAAGAAGGATGACGCGCGTGATTGGGCAACCGCCAAAGCACGCAAGACCCTGGCAGAGCATTGTCCCGAGCCGCTCGATCCGAAAATCAGTGCAGAGATGGGGAAGATCATCAAGTCTGTAGAAAAGTAAATCGCGGATCGCTTATCGCATAGCGCATATCGCAGATGGCAACACCCGATAAGCGATAAGCGATATGCGATAAGCAAAATGCTACATAGAAAGGAGAGGACCGGCATGCAACCCAAACTTTCCCTGCTGACGGATAATCTGATTCAAAGGATTCTCGACGAAGCCTTTCAGCTGATGCTCAAGCCGGGCATCAAAGTCCAGAATGCGGAGGCGCGCGCGCTACTGAAATCCGCGGGCGCGGCAGTCGCTGAAGAAACGCTCGTCGTGCGAATCCCCGAGCCGGTCGTTCGCAAGGCGCTCGAGACTGTCCCTCGCCAGTTTCAGCTCTACGATTACGAGGGGGAGCCCGGGGTCCAGTACGGCGGCGAGGCGGTCCACTTCGACCCGGGGTCCTCCGGGGTCGCCATCCTCGACCCGGACACCCTCGAACATCGCGACGCACAAACACCCGATCTGATCCGCGTCCTGAAAGTTGCCGAGCAGATCCCGCAATACGATGCACAATCTACGGCGATCGTTTGCACAGAAGTAAAGAAGGAAATCCAGGACCTGTATCGTCTGTACCTGGTCATGCTTTATTCCAGGAAGCCCATCGTGACCGGCGCGTTCACGAACAAGACCGTCCACCAGATGATCGACATGCTGGCGATCTTCGCGGGTGGAAGAGAGGCGCTGCGCCAGAAACCGCGTGCGGTCTTCGACGTCTGCCCCTCCCCACCGCTGATCTGGAGTAACTTCGGCGCAGATAATCTGATCTCATTGGCGCGCGCGGGCATCCCTGCAGAAATCGTCTCCATGCCGCTGGCGGGCGCGGCGGCGCCTGTCACGTTGCTTGGCGCGGTCACGCAGCACGCCGCGGAATGCCTGTCGGGCATCACCATCCACCAGCTCGCGCAGGCCGGTTCGCCCATCGTATGGGGCGGCGCCCCGTCCATCTTCGACATGCGCAAAGGCGGCACACCTTTTGGCTCCATGGAAACTGCCATGATCGACTCGTCCTATGCCCAGATCGGGAAATCACTTGGGCTGCCGACGCATGCCTATCTCTGCGCGACGGAATCGAAACTGCTCGACATGCAGGCGGGTCTCGAAAGCGGGATGGGCGCACTGGTCGGCGCGTTGAGCGGCATCAACATGATCTCCGGCGCGGGCATGCTCGATTCGCTGCTCTGCCAGAGCCCCGAGAAACTCGTCATCGATGCCGAAAGCATTGCCATGGCGCAGCGCATGCTGGCGGGCATGCTGATCCATACCGAGACACTCGCCACCGGCTTTTACGAAGGCATCGATTTCAAAGGCGGTGATTTCCTGAAACAAAGGATCACCATGAAACTTTTCCAAAAGGAACAGCACGTGCCGGGCGCGGTCATCGACCGGGACTCGATGCGCGGCTGGAAGGAAAGCGGATCGCTGGACGCGTTCGAGCGCGCCAAAATGCGCGTCGATCAACTGCTCGCCTCCTACACCAGACCGGAGCTGGATCCTGTTAAAGTCGCGGAGCTCCACGCCTTTGTGCTGGATCTCGCCAAGCAAGCCGGCATGGACGCCCTGCCGTCACACGAGTTATCACCTGCTGTGGTATAAGTTACAAAGGTAAACACGTATACAGGTACACAAGTATTCACGGCACACATCTACCTGTGTACATGTCTACTTGACTACATCCGAAGGATACCCATGCTCAAACAAGCACATGCAATTTCGGAAGAACTGATCGAATGGCGGCGCGACTTCCATATGCACCCCGAGATCGGGTTCGAACTTTACCGAACCTCCAAGATCGTCGCGGATCAACTGGAGAAGCTGGGCTACCGCGTCCGGCGCGGCGTTGGCAAGACTGGCGTGGTCGCGGAGATCGGTGAGGGCGGCAAGCTGATCGCCATCCGGGCGGACATGGACGCCCTCCCCATCCTCGAACAGAATGAACACGAATATGTCTCGCAGACCCCGGGCGCGATGCACGCCTGCGGTCACGACTCGCATACCGCGATGGCGTTGGGTGCCGCGCGGCTCCTGGCAAAAGAGAAACTACCGGGACGCGTCCGTTTTCTTTTCCAGCCCTGCGAGGAAACCACAGACGAAGAGGGCAAGAGCGGCGCGCAGCGCATGGCGGCCGAGGGCGCGATGGATGGCGTGGACTACGTCATCGCCCAGCACGTCGACCCGGCCAGCCCGGTCGGCACGATCGGCATCAACGCCGGTCCCGCTTCGGGCGGCGTCGACAGTTGGTTTGCGGTGATCAAAGGCATCGGCGGACACGGCGCGCATCCCAACAAAACGATCGATCCCTTCTATTTGCTGGCGCACGTCATCCTGGCATTGAACGGGATCGTCTCCCGCCGGATCGATCCATTCGAACCGGCCGTCGTCAGCATCGGCGCGGTCAACGGTGGGTTCACCGAGAACGTCATCCCCGAAAGCGTTAACATCGCCGGGACTCTGCGCTTCACCGATGAAAAGGTCCACCAGCAAATCCTGGTGGAAATGAAGCGTGCCTTCGACATCACAAAGACTCTGGGCGGGGACTATGAACTGCGCTACGAGGTCGGTGGACCGCCGATGATCAACGACAAATGGGTATCCGATGTTATCGAAAAAGTGGGCAAAGACCTTCTCGGAGCAGAGAATGTCCGCGAGAGCGAGAAGACGCTCGGTGCGGAGGATTTCGGCGAGTTCATGAAACATGCTCCCGGTGCAATGTTCACCCTAGGCACGCAGAAAAAGGGTCACGAAGACTACCTGCTTCACCATCCCAGGTTCGACCTGGATGAGCGCGCCCTGCCAATTGGCACGGCCATGCTGGTGGAAGCTGCAAGGAGATTCCTCCAACAAAAATGATAGGTCTTGTATCCCATTCCGGACATCCTGCGTCATGATGATGCAGGATGTTTGTTACCTGCATCAGGAACATCAAAACCAATCCAAACTACATAAATAGAAATCAATGACTGGGGTAAACAATGCTGCTCTATCACATCAATTACTTATGCTACGGGTCTCTCCTGTTCGTGTTCTTGACCGCGGCCTGTGCAGGATATGCTCAGTCTGTCAACGCACGCCGCGCAGATGACGATCCAAAAAAACGGGACTTCCACCCTCTGGCGGTCGTTCTGGCACCGATTACACTGCCGCTTTTCGTCGTTTTTTTCACTTTCATTTTCGTTCTAAGGGCATTGCTTTTCGGCGTATTCCTGATCCTGTTCCCCTTCGCGCTGATCGGCGTGCGGGAGCCCTTTATCTTCCGGTGGCTCCGCAGGATCGCGATTTACATTGGAAACAGATTGCTGGCAGCAAACACAACTCTGATCAAGTGGTTTTGGAAGCCTAGAGCCGCCCAGCCGGAAACACAAAAATCCCCTTATACCCTGGAGGCGTTAGTCAGTCGTTTTGCTTAAGTGCAAATGATAGGGGATCAGCATCAGCAGCCCGACGGCAATAAAACACTGACCGATGAATACCCCGCTCGCCTGCAGGGGACCAAAGTATGGATTGTCAGGCAGGGTCTGCGCGCCCATGCCGAACACATCCGCCATTCCGGCAAATACGGCGATCACATAGCCGGTCCCGATCAGGCGTGATCCGATATCGGCAACGATGCTGCGCTGTTCCTTGCCCCATAACGCGGAGAGGCCAATATACCCCCCTACACAGATCAATCCCAGACCCACGAGAAAAACCGCGATCTGCACGAATCCCACCACAGGAGCATTGTCCCAGCCAAACCATTTGGGTTTTGCTCCAATGGACAGGACCAGCAAACCCGCACCGACAGAGATCAGGCTGAAACGAATCCTTAGATACGATATGCGGAAACCCGGTTCGCTGTTCATGCCGGTAAATGCTTCTGCAGAAACCGCAGCCAGTTGCCGCCCAGGACGTTTGCCGCCTCGGCTTCACTGTAGCCGCGCTCGATCAGTTTCGACGCCACCAGCTGCAGGTCAGCAATCGTGTCGAGCTCCGGCGGAATAGACTGCAGACCAAAGCCACCATCAAAGTCCGAGCCGATCCCCGCATGATCCGCATTTCCCGCCAGTTGACAGACATGGTCGATATGCGCGATGAACGCATCCAGCGGCACTTCCTCACGGCGGCTGCCGTTCTTGCGCAGCCAGCCAACCTTGAGGAAGGTATTCAGGGGAATCAAGCCGATCACACCGTCCCGTTCGATCAGCCCGCGGATGACGCGGTCTGGCAGGTGGCGGTTTGTGGCGGCGCCCGGCATGAGGGCGGCGCAATTGGCATGGGTCGCCATGACCGGACCCTCATAGCGGTCGAGTGATTCGAGGGCGGCGGCGTCATCCATGTGGCTGAGGTCGAGGATGAAATTGTAGTCAGCCATCGCCGAGACCAGTTGGCGGCCCTCATCGGTCAGTGGACCCGGCTCACTGGTGCCGCCGGAATAACGTGTCCCCGCCCAGGCGAGACCGATGATCCGCAAGCCCATTTCGTACCATTCGCCTAGCTCATGCGGCGAGCGGATCCCGTCGGCGCCTTCCATCAGATAGACCAGCCCAACAGGGTGTCCCTCCTCCGTGCGCGCGGGCCCGGACCAGTGTTCGATCACGGCGTCAAGGTCTTTTGTCGAGCAGATGAGACGGAATTTGTCGGGGTGCGAATCCACCAGTTTGCGGTAGACCGTGACCTGATCCCGGTAGAGGCGCTGTGCAGTCGCGTAATCCGCATAGACAATGGTATCCCCGATCTCCTTCCACCTGGCTGGCGTCACAAACAGGGTCGCGAAGACCACCGCGACCTGACCGCGCTGATATTCGGGCCAGCCAGCGAGGCAATCCCCGTTGTGCTCCGGTGTGGTCGTACCCGCTTCGAGACGGCGCGTGACATGGACGGAGCGCGTATAGTCACGCCCGTACGTCAACATGTTCCACGCAATATCTTGATGCGAATCGATGATCAGGGGCATGATGCTGAAAGAGCGTCCCGCCTGCGGCGGGACGCTCTTGGTTGAAATTTAGGCTCCCGAATCTTCGGAAGCTGCAGGTGGTTCACCCGGCGAATCGTCCGCAGGTTCAGCGGGCTCAGCAGGTTCGGCCGGTTCAACGGCTTCGGGTTCATCCGGCGAATCGTCTGCAGTTTCAGCGGGCTCAGCAGATTCAGCAGGTTCCACGGCTTCGGGTTCATCCTCATCCCCCTTGTATTCGGCCGCCAGGAGTTTGAAATCCTTATCGGCGAACGCCGCCGAATCCACCTTGCGCAGGCTCAAACCAATGCGGTGCTGGTCCGGGTCGATGCGGATGACGCGCAGGCTCTTGACTTCGCCTTCCTTGAGAACCTCCTTGGGATGTTCGATGCGATGTTCGGCAATCTCGGAAATGTGGATCAAGCCTTCGATGTCGCCTTCGAGGCGGGCAAACGCCCCAAATTTGGTCAGCCGGGTTATGACACCCTCGACCAGCTGACCGACGCTGTATTTTTCAACGCGCGCTCTCCAGGGATCTTCCTGCAGGGCGCGGACCGAAAGACCGATGCGCTTCTTTTCACGGTCCACGTTGATCACCTTGACCTGGACTTCCTGCCCCACTTCCAGCACTTCGCGCGGGTGATCGATATGCTCCCACGAAAGTTCGGAAAGGTGCACGAGCCCATCCGCGCCGTTGATGTTGATGAATGCGCCGAAATTGGCAAGGCTGGTTACACGACCCGTATAGACTTCGCCTTCCTCGAGCTCTTCGATCACGCGCTCCTTGATGGACTGGCGCGACTCGGTGCTGGCGGCGCGCTCGGAAAGGATCAGGCGGCGGCGCTCGCGATCCACCTCGATCACACGCACGGTGATCGGCTGTCCGATCATTTTCTGCCAGCGCTGTTCGGGTGTATCGCCTGTCGATTGGCTGCGGCGCATGGCGCTGATCTGTGACGACGGCACAAACCCGCGCAAGCCTTCCACGCCGGCGATCAAGCCGCCCTTGTTGAACCCGATGATCTTGCTCTCAATGACCTCATCGTTTGCCATCAATTTCTCGACGTTATCCCAGGAGATTTGCTCCTGGGCGCGCTTGAGGGAAAGGACGACATTGCCATTTTGATCTTCAGGGTTGATGACATACACATGGACTTCCTGACCCACCTGCAGCGCCTCACGTTCTTCCGCTGTTAACTGCTCCAGTTCGCGACCAGAGACGACGCCCTCGGACTTGGCTCCAATGCTGACAAGGATCTGGGCGGGGCTGATGCTTGCAATAACGCCAGTACGGATCTCGCCTGCTTGAGGCAAGTCGACGTTAAGTTCCTGCTCCTTTAGCAAAGACTCCATTGTTTGGTTGTTGCTGCTATTTGAATGTTCGCCCTGCTGATGAGCTTCACCCTCCTGAGCGGGCAGGGCATTGTTCTGATCTGTCACTTGAGACTCCGGTAGAGAAAAAATGTAAGGTGGATTATACAGGTGATTGTGCCAGATGGCAACCCTTATGCTTAGTTATCGCAAATCGGACGGCTTATCTCATAAACTGCCTACTTAATGGAAATCTAATGCAACAAATGCATTCCCCGCCTTTGGGGAATATGGAATCACGCGTTATAATGACGGTTCGGAGTTGATCAATGCCACCTATTTTTCCATTCACTGCAATTGTAGGCCAGGAGCGCATGAGGCGTGCGCTCATCCTGAATGCTGTCGACACCCGCATCGGCGGTGTCCTGATCCGCGGGGAACGCGGGACTGCCAAATCGACCGCGGCGCGCGCCTTAGCCGCGCTGCTCCCAAAAGTACATGTTGTCGATGACTGCCGCTTCGGCTGCGACCCTGATCGACCTGCCACCTGGTGCACGGAATGCAAGGAACGTTTTGAAGGGACAACCAGGATCCCTTCGCACATCCGGACCACCTCCTTTGTGAACCTGCCCGTTTCCGCAACGGAAGATCGCGTGGTCGGAACACTCGATATCGAGCAAGCCATCCAGAAAGGCGAACGCCACTTCGAGCCGGGTGTGCTGGCTTCCGCCAACCGCGGTCTGCTCTACATCGACGAAGTCAACCTGCTCGACGATCACGTGGTGGATGTCCTGTTAGACTCGGCTGCCATGGGGGTGAACATGGTCGAGCGCGAAGGCATTTCGTTCACGCATCCCGCCCGCTTCATCCTGGTCGGGACGATGAATCCGGAGGAGGGGGAACTCCGCCCCCAGCTGCTGGATCGCTTCGCCCTCTCCGTCGATATCGTCGGCATTCGCGAGGCGCGTGAACGTGTCATGATCATGGAACGAAATATCGCCTTCGAACAGGATGCCGAGGTGTTCCGCAAAAAGTGGCTGCCGAAGGAAGAAGAACTCTCGCGTCAGATCGAACTTGGACGCGAACTGGTGGGACAGGTCACACACAGCAGCCGCGACCTGCTCTCCATTGCCGCGCTGACAGCCTCCCTGAACGTGGACGGTCACCGCGCCGACCTGGTGATCCTGAAAGCCGCGCGCGCCCAGGCGGCGTTCGAAGGCCGGACAAAGATCAACGATCACGACATCGCCCTCGCCGCGGAACTGGCACTGCCCCACCGCATCAAGCGGACTCCCTTCCAGCAGGCCGAGATGACGACCGAACAGCTGCAGGAGCGCATCGAGCAGCTGGCGGGCCAGTCGGTCCCGAGTGAAGCGGAGGAGCAAGAGTCCGAATCGCAGCAGGGCCAGCCTGAGGAAAAAAAAACTTAAAAATCGAAGATGAGCACGAGGAGGGTCCGCAGCAGGGCAAGCCGGAGCAGATGCCGCAGGATGTCTTCGGAGACACCAGCGCCAACTGGTGGGAAGGCGGACAAAAGGTCAAGCCCGGCGAGAAGTTCCAGCCGCGCAAGTTGAATACCCCGCTCGACAAGTTAGCCCGCAAACACGCCGGCCGGCGTTCGCTCACCAGGACCGAGCGCAAACATGGACGTTATATCAAGTCGCGCCCCGCCGGGGAAAAGAAGGATGACATTGCCTTCGACGCGACGTTCCGCGCCGCGGCGCCCTTCCAAAAGAAGCGCGTGGAGAAACGCAAGAAACTTGCCTTCGCGATCGAGTCGTCTGACCTGCAGCGCAAGATCCGCGTCAAGCGCGTCGCGAACCTGGTCCTGTTTTTGGTGGACGCTTCCTGGTCGATGGCGGTGGCGGAGCGCATGAACGCCACGAAAGGCGCGATCCTGTCCCTGCTGACGGATGCCTATCAGCGCCGCGACCGCGTCGGCCTGATCGTCTTCCAAAAGGACCGCGCGACTCTTGTCCTCTCCCCCACAAACTCTATTCAACTCGCGCAGCGCGCTCTGATGGATATTCCCGTTGGCGGGAAGACTCCGCTCTCGGCAGGCCTGTTCCTGGCCGCGGACGTGCTGCGCCAGGAGAAGACCCATCACCCCGACATCGAGCCGCTGCTCATCGTCCTGACCGATGGCGCGGGCAATGTTTCCATTGGCGCATTGCCGCCTCAGGAAGAATCCTATAAATTCGCGGAGCTGATCGCCAACGAGAAGATCAAGAGCATCGTCATCAACATGGAACACGCCGCCTTCGACCAGGGACTTGCCCAGCAGCTGGCGAATCACCTCAAAGCGCCATGTTACGCGCTCAGCGAGTTGAAGGCGGAAAGTTTGTATCACACCGTGAAAGAGGAAATGGCAAAACCGGCGGGGAAGAAGTAAGTGTCATGTCATTGCGAGGAGCCCGCAGGGCGACGACGCAATCCATTTAATAAGGAGATTGCTTCGCCTGCGGCTCGCAACGACATCATTGTTATTGATTGTTCAACATCCCCAACATGTTTAGAACAAATTGATAAATTCGATCAAGCAAGGCGCTTGAATCAGTCTTGCTTTCCCCTCACCAGTTCCTCCACCATCGACTCAGGCACCTGCACCGCGACCACCTCCCCGCGCACGGTAATGACACCATTAACCATGATCCATTCTTCTATAAGGACCTTTCGTCCGTTGAGTTCCTTCACTTTGCCGCGTACTTCCAGTTCAATACCCAGAGGTGTCGGTTTGAGGTAGTCCACGTGCAGAGAGGCTGTCAGTGTGCGCGTGTTGGGTTCGGCGCTGGGGTCCTGTTCTCTGGCGGCTTTGTACAGCGCCGCGGCGGCGGTCCCTGTGCCGTGGCAATCGATCAGTGAGGCAAGCAGCCCGCCGTAGACATATCCGGGGATCGCGATGTGATAGGGCTTCGGCAGGAAGTGACAAACTGATTCGCCGCCATCCCAATAACTCTTGATCTGGTGTCCGTGTTCGTTGAGCCGGCCGCAGCCGTAGCAGTGCGCCAATACATCGGGATACTCATCCTGGAAAGATTTTTGGGACATGAAGACATTTCCTTATCGATAAATATATCTTTTCGCGCGGAGTGCCACACAACTTCGTCCGCTCAGCGCGACAAGGGGGTAGTCGTAACCGAAGTTATTGTAATGGTTGGTGTCCTCGACGGTGTGGGAGTGCGTGTCGGAGTGCCGGTGCGGGTGGGAGTCAATGTCCGCGAGGGTGTGGGCGTGACGGAAGGAGTATTTGTTGGAGCGGCGGTCGGCGCGTCGCCTTCCAGGAGGAATTCTCCCAACACCTTCCAGTCCAGTCCTACGAAGACCTGCACTTGATAGGTGCCAGGCAGCCACTCGGAAGCGGGCGCTTCCCATTCGGTGTAGCCAAACCCGCCGGTCTCGCCATCCCAGGGGAGCGTTTCATAGTGAACGAGTTTGCCATCGCGATACCAGAGGGCTGTCCACTGCGCGCCGGGCGTCATCTGGTCATAGGTGAACACGCCGCACATGTACGTGATCGGGTTGTTAAATACGGTCGCGGCGGTGAACTCGTTGAAGTTCGTGCAGTTACGTGTGAATTGGATTTGGCTGAACACTGCACCGGGATTCGGCGTCACCTGGCTTTCGAAGAGGGCTTCGATCGCAAGCGGGATGAACGGTGTGGGCGTAATCGTCGGTGTGTCGGTGGTGGATGGCGTGTCCGTGATGGTCGGGCTGAGCGTAATGGTCGGCGAAAGGGTAATGGTCGGGCTGAGCGTGATCGTTGGCGTCAGCGTAACCGTCGGGGAGGGAGGAAAATACTGGTACGCGACAGGCTCGCCATACAAAGCCAGCACCACGCTGACCCCAAGCAGGACAAGGCCCACAAGAAGCGTGATCCACCCGCCTCGCATGCGCTGACGCTTGATCCGGTAGAAAGTGAGTCGCCGCGCCGATTGCAGCGCGCGCACGCCGGAACGAAAGATCCAGAGTGCGCCGAGAAAGGAAAGCACAACCGCGGCAATGATCCCTGCACGAATGTCCATAAGAATTGATCGAAAGATTATAGCATGACGAGTTTTTTTGAACTTGCAGTAAAACAGACGCGGCGAAGCAGGCTATCTGCCGGGAGGTCCGTAGATCGTCACAGGCGTCAGCGTGAAGAACGGTCTGGGCGTCCAGAAAGGCAGCGGTGTTGCTGCCGGTTTTGATCTGGATGTGGATGTGGACAAAGGAGTCGCACTGGGTTTAAACAACGGGTCGAGACAGGCAGGGAGCGAGTCGACGCGCGCGGCTGGCTGGAGCGTATTGCCATATTGATCGTAGATCTTGACGAATTTAATCTCCGGGAATTGCTTGAGATTCGCCATCAGCGGGCGCGCGATCGTATAAAGCGTCCCATTCGATTGGCAGCTCCCTGTCAGATAAACATGCACGACGCCATTCGCAAATTCAACGTTGCGATAGCCTGTAAAACCGTTGTTGATCACTGCCAGCCCCTGGTTGCGTTCGACATCCCCGGGACCCTTGAAGAATTCGTCGAGCACAGCATGGACGACATTCTTCGAAGACGGGACAAAGCGTGTCACTGAAACCTCATAGGGCAATTCACCGGCGATCAGGCGATCATTGTCTGTGAAATACACTTTGATGCGCCGGTACAGCGGCGTGCGCGTGGGCGAAGGAATGCGGCTCGACGTGGGCGTCGAGGTCACCGTTGGACGCAGCGTGCGCGTGGGTGTCGGCGTCCAGGTCGGACGCGGGGTGCGGGTTGGAGAGGGTGTCCAGGTGGGAATTCGAGTCCGGGTCGAAGTAACTGTTGGCGTCACGGAAGGTGTAAACGTCAGCGTGGGTGTGTAACTCGCAGTGGGGGTCGAGGTATTTGTCGCAGTAGACGTGAACGTCAGAGTCGGGCGCGGCGTGCGGGTGGGCACGCGCGTCGCGGTGGGAACCGGGGTACGCGTCAAGGTCACGGTTGGGGTGAACGTCTGTGTTAATGTTGGTAACGCGGTAATGGTTGGGCGCGGTGTACGAGTTGGCAATAACGTGGAAGTTGGCAGAGGGGTACGTGTCAATGTAGGCGTCAGACTCGGCGCACGGGTGGCTGTATTGGTTGGAGTGAATGTAAAGGTACGAGTCGGGCGCGGTGTGCGGGTCGGCGAGGGAGTCACGGTTGGACGCGCTGTGAGAGTGACGCTGGGCATTGCAGCCAGCCTCGGATGAAGCGTGGAGGTGGGCAAAGGAGTGGACGTGCTGGTCCGCGTTGGCGTGAAAAGCGGTGCGACCGTCGCTGTCCTTGTCCGTGTGGGGGTATGGGATAACGCCGCGATTTCCAGCTGCGCTTCCAGGGTCCTGGCAGCCCGGGTGGCGAGTGAGCTCAAATCTTCCGTGGGCGAGGGCTGCCGGGTGTGAGTTGCCGTCGGGGTGCGCGAAGGCGTAGCCGTAGCAGTTGGGGTCCGGCTCGGGGTCCGGGTCCGGGTAAACGTTGGGGAGGGAGTCAGCGTCCCAACCGGTGTGGACGTCGCTGTGGGCATGCGTGAAGCGGTCCGGGTGGCGGAGGGAGCAGGCGTCGCGCTGGGGAGCGCAGTCGCAACGGGTTGAGTCACGGGGACGGTCGTCTGCGCGAAGATCTCGCCTGCGACAGGTTCCCCGAATAAAGCCGAGGCAACCGTGGACGAAAGCAAAACCAGGGCCAAAAGCAGCCACTGCCAGCCTGCCAGCATGTACGCTTTGCGGGTACGGTAAAAGACAACTTTCCGCGCCCGCTGAATGGAACGGATTCCAGCCCGCGCGGCGAGCAAACCACCCGCCGCAAGCAGGGCAACCAGGAGGACGACGATCGCCTCAGTGCTCATAGCGGCGAGATTATATCGCGGGTTCGCCTATCGCGTAGCGCTTATCGCCAATCGTGAAGATTTTGCAACGCGATGCGCCACGCGATAGGCGATTCGTGGTTAAATAGAGCCATGAAAGAACTTATTTTCCTCAAACTTGGCGGATCATTAATTACAGATAAGACCCAACCCTATACCCCAAAACTGGATATCATCGAAGATGCGGCGCTGCAGATCGCGACCGCGCTCCAGGCTCAACCGGACCTGCGTCTCGTGATCGGACATGGCTCCGGTTCCTTTGGGCATGTGGCGGCAAGCGAATATCGCACGCGTGATGGATTCCTGCCTGCGCCTGTACAGCTCCCGCGGCAGGAGCGCGACGCGACGGAAGAAGGTTATTGGAAGGGATTCGCAGAGGTATGGTATCAGGCTTCCGCCTTGAATCGATTCGTGATGAAGGCTCTCCACAAAGTGAATCTACCGGCTGTCGCTCTGCCCCCCTCCGCCAGCGTGATCGCCAGCGACGGGAAGGTTTCCATCTGGGAAACAACCCCGATCAGCATGGCGCTGGGAGTTGGGCTGGTGCCCGTGATCTATGGCGATGTGACCTTCGACGAGGTGCGCGGCGGGACGATCCTTTCGACCGAAGACCTGTTCAGCCACCTGGCGCGCGCCCTCAACCCTGACCGGATCCTCCTGGCTGGACTCGAGTCGGCCGTCTGGGAGGATTTCCCGGCCCGGACGCGCAAAGTCGAGGTCATCACGCCGCAGACCATCGGCAGGGTCGCGGAGAGCCTCGCGAAAGCTGCCGGGGCGGATGTGACCGGCGGCATGGAATCGAAAGTCGCTCAAATGCTGGATCTGGTTCAGCAGAACTCGCTGCTCAAAATCCAGATATTCTCCGGCATGGAGCCTGGCAACATCCTGCGCGCCCTGACCGGAGAGACCCTCGGCACGTGGATCACTGCCTGATTTACAGCCAAATTGTCAGACAACACATGACACAATTCGCACGAATCAGGGATGGAAGTCTCTTCACAGAAACGCGAAAAGTCCGACAATTAAGCCGAATCAACATATAAGGAGAAAATATGGCTATCACAAAGAAGAGGAAAGCTTTGCCGAAGAAAAAAACAACAGCAAAAAAGACCGCCAGCAGGAAAGCCGGGACTCCGCCGTCGTCCAATGGCAAAAAGGCTGTGTTTGTACCGACAAAACTTAAACTTCTGCGTCCTGTACCCTCGGATATCGAAATCGCGCAGGCAGGCAAGCTCAAACCGATCCTGCAAGTTGCCGCGGAACTTGGAATCCGCGAAAATGAGCTGGAATTGTATGGTCCCTACAAAGCCAAGGTCAAACTGGAGATCCTCGACCGGCTCGCGAAACGCCCGAACGGCAAATACATCGATGTGACCGCCATCACTCCCACGCCGCTCGGCGAAGGCAAAAGCACAACCATGGTCGGTCTGAGCCAGGCGCTCGGTGCACATCTCGGCAAGCGCGTCTTTACCTGCATCCGGCAGCCCTCGCAGGGACCGACGTTCGGCATCAAGGGCGGCGCAGCCGGCGGCGGTTATTCGCAGGTCGTCCCGATGGAGGACTTCAACCTGCATCTGACCGGCGACATCCACGCCATCACCGCCGCGCACAACTTGTGCGCTGCTGCCCTCGACACGCGCATGTTCCACGAATCCAACCAGGACGATGAGAAACTCTTCAACGCTCTCTGCCCGCTGGATAAGAAAGGCAGCCGCAGGTTCTCCCCGTCCATGCTGCGCCGTTTGAAAAAGCTCGGCATCGAAAAAACCGATCCCAACGACCTGACACCCGAAGAACGCTCCCGCTTTGCCCGCCTCGACATCGACCCGAATGGGATTGCGTGGCGGCGGGTAATGGACACAAACGATCGCTTCCTGCGCGAGGTCATGGTTGGGCTGGGGAAGGAAGAAGCAGGTCATGAACACCGCTCCGGCTTCGATATCACCGTCGCCAGCGAGATCATGGCGATCCTGGCGTTGACCACCAGCCTGAGTGACATGCGCGACCGGCTCGGACACATGGTAGTTGCGACTGACAAGAGGGGACAATCCATTACTGCTGAAGACCTCGGCGTGGCGGGCGCCTTGACCGTGCTGATGAAGGACGCCATCAAACCCAACCTGATGCAGACCCTCGAAGGGACTCCGGCATTCGTCCACGCGGGACCGTTTGCCAACATCGCCCACGGAAACAGCTCGATCATCGCCGACAAGATCGCCCTCAAGCTGGCAGATTACGTCGTCACCGAATCAGGCTTTGGCGCGGATATCGGCATGGAGAAGTTCTTTGACATCAAATGCCGCTACTCGGGTTTGATCCCGCAGGTGGTGGTGCTGGTCGCAACCGTCCGCGCCCTCAAGATGCACGGCGGCGGACCGAAGGTCGTGGCTGGTAAACCGCTTGCCCCCGAATATACAGATGAGAATCTCGACCTGCTGCGCGCCGGACTGGGCAACCTCCAGCATCACATCCGGAATGCCAAACGCTTCGGTGTGAATGTGGTCGTGGCAGTCAACTCCTTCGCCACCGATACGCCGGCCGAATTGGAGATGATCCGCCAGGCAGCCATCGAGGCGGGCGCCGAAGATGCGGCAGTCTGCACGCACTGGATGGACGGCGGCAAGGGTGCGGTCGCACTGGCTGAGGCGGTCATCAAGGCTGCCGAAAAGCCAACGAACTTCCAATTCCTTTACCCGCTGGAAGTGTCGATCAAGGAAAAGATCGAGACGATCTGCAAGGAGATCTATGGCGCGGATGGCGTGGACTACCTGCCTGAAGCCGAAGCCAAGATCGAGCTCTACAATAAACTTGGTTTCGATAAACTACCCATGTGCATGGCAAAGACGCACCTCAGTCTTTCACACGACCCGGCGCTGAAAGGCGTGCCGAAGGGCTACCGCGTGCCGATCCGCGACATCCGTGCCTCGGTCGGCGCGGGCTTCCTCTATCCGCTGCTGGGCGAGATGCGGACCATGCCCGGCCTGCCGACACGGCCTGTCTTTTATGATGTGGACCTGGATTTGGAGACAGGTAAGGTGGTGGGGTTGTTCTAACAAACAATAGACCTCACAGGTTCTAAAGACCTGTGAGGTCTATTTATTTTAACGAGCCTGCACAGAATAGATCTTTCCGCCCTTTCCATCAAAGATCAACTGTACATCTGCAAACTCCGCGATCTGCTCGGGCGGAAGATAATGCTTGTATTCATTCGGCTCGAACCAGATAATGTACCCGGGCCTATTATGGGGCCAGCCTGCATACGCTACCAGCGGGTCATCCCTGACAACGGGCGCAGGCCTGACGGGCTTCCGGGTATGGAACCAGACCGCATCTGAATAATTGCTGTAAAAGGTCTTGTCCGGCTGTGCCTCTCGCAACCTTTGCATTTCAGTGACAAGCGTCATTTCATGATAGGTTTGATTGTTGAACATGTTCGCGCCGCTGGGTTCACCCTGCTCGATTGCTTCCGACAGGTATTCACGAAAACTATAAAATGGATAGATCGACCATAGCGCAAAGAGGAGCACCAATCCGATCTGAACCTGGCGGGCCGATATGTTCAAATGCGGCAGGACCAGTTTATCGAAGGTCAACAGGATCAGGATCGCGGTGGGGACCAAGAGAATGACATAATAGCGATCCGAGAAGAGATCGCGGTGGTCCGCAGTGACGATGGTTGCCGCCACGGCAGCAAAATACACGACTGCGTAGACCATGGTGGGATAAACAGAGGGAGCGGCAAACGCCCGAAGCCAGTCACGCCCCAGCTCTGCACGTTTGCGGTTGAGCAAGAGAAGCAGGAAAGCCAGGATGCCCAGCGGGATCAAAGGTCTCGTCAGGACCGGCAACAGGAATGTCATGTAGGGGACGAACCAGTGCAGCATCTTCGTCAGCGCCAGCGAGGTATTCATCCACACATCCACGGTCTGAGGTCCCACCCCGTACAGCGAACCATGCATCAGGATGTTATGCACGAGAAGCCACCAGGCGATCGGCAGGACAGAGGCTGCTCCCAGAATAAATCCATCGCGCAGCCCCGTGCGAATGGATTTGCGATTCTCGACCAGGATCACGACTTCGGCGGTCACGGTAATTGCCAATCCCACATAACGCTGGAGCGGACCCAGGATGCCGAACAGCACCATCCACGCAAAGGCACGGTAAGACCGTTTCGTGATGTAGCCGTGGACGGCGACAAGAAAGCCCAGAGTCAGGGTCAGGTAAAACGGGTCGGAGCTGATGTTGGCATGGATGCGCAGGGCTGAGATGGACAGGAACACGAAGAGGCTGGCGAGATAGGCGTAGAACGGTTTCTCTGAAAACACCCGCTGGAGAATCACACCGCTCAAAAAGAGATTCAACCCGAGCACAAAAATATTGAAGTACCATGCGGCGACAAAAACATCCAGGCCGGTGAGCAGGCTCAGACCCGCGATGATGATCGGGTAAAGCGGGGGCCAGGAGAGAAGCGGTCCGCCTTTGTGGTCGTACAAACCCTTCCCATCCAGCAGATTCTGTGCAACAGCCAGATACTTGGTGGCATCCGAGGAAACCCCCGCGCCGTATTTGGAGGTAGCAATTCCGGCGAGGATCATCGCAAGGATCGCCAGGGCTGCCAGGAAGATCCAAAACTTATTTTTCGAGGAAATGATGGATGTGGACTGCATAAATTTATCGTGCCAATTATAATGGACACAATGGACAATCTTCACACCCTCACCATCTCCGCTGCGCTGGAACTGCTTCAGGCACAAAAAGCTTCGCCGCGCGATCTGGCGGAAGCCTGTTCCCGTCAAATCGAACGCCTCAACCCGCAGCTGAACGCGTTCATCACGGTCATCCCTCCGCAGGAAGCGCTGAACGCCCAATCGCCGGGAAACCATTCAGCCGCCTCGAACGCCCTGCGCGGGATTCCCGTCGCCATCAAGGACCTCTTCGATACCGCCGGGATCCGTACGACGGCCGGCTCCCAATTCTTTGCCGGGCACATCCCTGAACAGGATGCTTTTGTCGTCGAAAAGCTGAAGCAGGCCGGCGCGCTCCTGATGGGGAAAACGAACACACATGAGATCGCCCTCGGTGTGACCGGGAACAATCCGCATTACGGGACCGCACACAATCCCTGGAACATCGAGCGCGTCCCTGGGGGTTCCTCCGCCGGTTCGGCGATCGCCGTGGCGACCGGCATGGCACTCGGCGCCCTCGGCACGGACACAGGCGGCTCGATCCGCATCCCGGCTGCGCTGTGCGGCGTGGTCGGGTTCAAGCCGACGTTTGGGCGCGTCAGCCTGCGCGGGGTCTTCCCGCTTTCATGGAACCTCGATCACGTGGGACCGCTGACAAAGTGTGTGAAAGATGCCGCGCTGATGCTGCAGGTCATTTCGGCGTACGATCCCATCGATCCCGCTTCGATCAAAATGCTCAGCGGCGATTACCTCGGTCATCTTGTGGATGATGTATCGGGCAAAAAGATCGCGCTGGGCGTTGGCAAGTTCGTTGCCGCCGCAGACCCCGAAGTGCTGGACGCTGTGCAGCAGACAACCAAAACATTTGTTTCCCTGGGCTGCAAAGTACAGGATGTGGACGTAAGCTGGCTGCGCGAGGCGGCGCTTGCAAACGGGTTGATGACTCAATCCGACGGCGCAGCCGTCCATCGCGACCGCCTGAAGGACCATCCTGAAATGTTTGGAGAGGACGTCCGCCGCAGGCTGGAGAACGGTGCGAAAACTTCTTCGACAGAGTACATCCTCGCCAGGCGCACGCAGGCTGAGGTCCGGAAACGTTTCGAGCAGTTCTTTGAATCCTATGATTTTTTGATCGTTCCCACGACCCCCATCGCCGCGCCGACCATCGCGGGTCACGACGCGGTCGAGCAGGCGGGCCGACTGACGCGCTTCACCGCCTCGTTCAACCTGGCGGGCCTGCCCGCCCTGTCCCTGCCCTGCGGATTCACAAAAGAGGGCTTGCCGATCGGCTTACAGATCGTCTCACGCCTCTGGGCGGATGCAAAAGTGCTGAACCTGGGGTATGCCTTCGAACAAGCCACGGAATGGCATCAACATTTCCCGACAATTTAAATTGCTTTTCGAATTTCTTCCACGGCATGGGGATTGACAAGCGATGAGGTATCGCCCGGCTCCTGTCCCAGGTAGGCGGCGCGGATCATCCTGCGCATCACTTTGGCATTGCGCGTCTTCGGCAGGTCGCTCACGAAGAGGATGGACTTCGGCGCCAGCGGCTTGCCCATTTCCGCGACCACCATCTCTTTGAGCTCCCGACGAAGACCATCGTTCGGACTCAGCCCGGGCTTGAGCACCGCGAAAAGAACCAGCTCGCTGCCTTTGACTTCATGCGGCACCCCGATCGCCGCGGCTTCGACAACGCCCTCGTGCCTGACGAGGATCGACTCGACCTCGGCCGGTCCCAGCCGTTTCCCGGCGATCTTGATCGTGTCGTCCGACCGCCCAAGGATGTACCACAACCCATCGGAGTCGACGGCGGCGAAATCACCGTGCACCCAGATGTTCTCCCAGCGCGACCAGTATGTATCCAGATATCTTTGCTTGTCTTTCCAGAAACCGCGCGTCATCCCGATCCACGGCGCTTTGATGACGAGCTCGCCCACGGCATTGCGGACCGGATTTCCATGCTCATCCAGCACATCCGCAGCCATGCCAGGGCATGGAGCAGAGAACGAACACGGTTTGATCGGCAACAGCGGATTGCCCATCACGATCCCGCCGCTAAGCTCCGTCCCGCCGGAATAATTGATGATCGGCCGCTTCGACTCGCCGACCTTCTCGAACAGCCACATCCACGGCTCGGGATTCCATGGCTCGCCCGTCGAGGCAAAAAACCTCAGCGCAGAAAGATCATGTTTCTTGAACTGTTTCTCGCCATGCGGAATCAGGGAACGGATCAAGGTGGGCGAGACGCCCAGCTGCGTGATCCCATGTCTTTCGACCATCACCCACAAGCGGTCAGGCCCCGGGAAATCGGGCGCGCCATCGTAAATGAGAAGAGTCGCGCCGAGCAGCAGCGTACCAAAGACCAGCCAGGGTCCCATCATCCAGCCCATGTCGGTCATCCAATAAATCACATCGCCGCGCGCTGAGTGCTCCGCAATCGAAGCGTGGACATCGGTGCCGAACGCCATATCCTGCGCTGCCTTGACCGGGAATCCGCAGTGGGTGTGCAGCGCGCCTTTCGGCTGGCCGGTCGTCCCGGAGGTGTAGATCACCATCAGCGGGTCCTCGGCGGAGGTCACTTCTGTCGAGGCGGAATCAGGCTGAGACATGACCAGCTCGTGCCACCAATGATCTCTTTCCTCTTTCATCGTTATTTCTTGTCCTGTGCGCTTCAACACAATGATATGTTTGAGCGTCGGTACATGCGCGGCGGCTTCATCCGCAATGGATTTCATCTCCACTGCCTTACCGCGCCGGAAGGCGCCATCCGCCGCGAACAGGGCTTTTGCATCCGCATCCATCAGCCGCGAGACAATGGCACCTGCACCATAGCCGCTGAACAGCGGTAGGATGATCCCGCCGATCTTTGCGATGGCGAGCAGCGCAATGACGATCTCCGGCGTCATCGGCATGAAGAGTCCGATCGCGTCGCCTTTTCCCAGGCCAAGTGAACGCAGGGCATTCGCACAGCGGTTTACTTCCTGATGGAGTTCTTTGTAAGTAAGAGACTTTGTCGTGCCTTCCTCCCCCTCCCACAAAACTGAAAGCTGGTCGCTAACCGCTAACCGCTGATACTTATCCACGCAATTATGGACAATGTTCATTTTCCCATCAACACACCACTTTGGGAATTGGATCCCCTCCGACACATCGACGACCTTCGAATATGGCTCATAAAACTGGATATCGAGATACTTCAGCACTGCATCGGTGAACCAGGCCACGTCCGATGTGGAGCGGGACATCAATTCAGCATAGTCTTTAATTCCATGCTCACGCATGAACGCAGTCAAATGGGCGCGCTCGATGTACTCTGCTGTGGGACGCCAGACAATCTCACCGCTAAACGTAAATTGTTCGGGCATAAATACTCTCCTCAAGTTGGCTGGTTCAGATTATAAGTCAAATAAAAGCACAATGGATGGTTGCTGCATTTTGAAAATCCCCTCTTGCCTTTGCCAAGCCTTTTGAATAAACTACCACTCGACTCTCCCATTGCGGGAGAGTGCATAAGAACGGAGATGCATCTCGACTCGCTTTCCAATCGAAGTCAAACATTTACACGAAAGGAACTCCATGACTGACCTGACTTATCCACAGGACCGCTACGCTTGCTTTGCTCAGTACGGCAAGATGACCCATCCCGGTCCATACGCGGACCTCTACACCGCTCTGCCATCGGATATCCCTGCTCTTGTCCAGGTGGTTCAGGGATTGATCGTGCATATCTTCTGGGCAGAGCGCTATGGGCTGAAGTTATCTGAAGAGCGCAAAGGGGAAGTACAACTGCGGACCATGGAACGCCGCTTGAGGCGCACGCTCGAACTGGACCCAGGTCCACTCGCCACGCCAAGACCGAACGAGAAGAAGATCATCGGTAACTGCCGCGATTTCTCCGTGACGCTGGCATCGCTGCTGCAATCCAGGGGCATCCCGGCGCGCCCGCGCTGCGGATTTGGGACATACTTCATCCCAAACCATTATGAGGATCACTGGGTCTGCGAGTATTGGAACGAAGCAGAACAGCGCTGGATCCTCGTCGATGCACAGCTTGATGATCTTCAATGTAACGCTATGAAGATTCCCTTCAATCCACTGGACGTGCCGCGCGACCAGTTCATTGTCGGCGGCGCGGCCTGGCAGCTATGCCGAGCAGGACGTGCCGACCCCGATCAGTTCGGCATCTTCGACATGAAAGGGATCGGCTTCGTCAAGGGAGACTTCATCCGCGATGTGGCTTCGCTCAACAAGGTTGAACTCCTCCCCTGGGATTGCTGGGGAATGATCCTGATGGGCTACGCGGCACTTTCCCCCGACGACCTGTCGATGCTCGACCGGCTGGCAGACCTCACCTGCGGAGATGTCCCGGACTTCGACACCGTACGACAAATTTACGAAAGTGACCCGCGCCTGCGCGTCGGCGAGTCTATAACCAGCTTTGTAAATGGCAATCCGCAGTTGATAGTGCCCTAAGAAACCATCTCAAAACCCTTTGAGAGCATATAATTTCTGTGCTGACAAAGGATAAACGATGAAGAAGAAATCTCTTCCAGCGATTTGGGAAGTGCCGGATGAACTGTGGAAGCGCATAGCGCCTCTGATACTGGAAATGGATCCACCGCAAGAGACCGGCCGCTCATTACCGAGCCGATCGCGGCGCCCCAAAAGGAAGCCTCGCCCGAGTATGGGCAATTCATGATCAGCTCTTTGGATTGCACCGGCTGTCACGGCGAGGACCTGAATGGCAGCAAGTCCAATGGGTCCAGCCTCCCCCAACCTGCGTCTGGTCAAGGGCCGGACGGAATTCATCACCACCCTGTGCACAGACATAGACCCAAGCGGGCGCGAAGTGAGGCTAACTATGCCATGGAAATCCACCGGCCGCCTGGATGATGTGGAACTTTCTGCGCTTTATCAATATCTGGTCAGCCTTCCATGAAACGCAGCGCACATCAAAAAATCCCCGCTGAGGCGGGGATTTTGATAACCTGGACTCAACTCTCCTGTTGTTTCCGATTGATCAGGTCTCGTTTTCTGCCAGCGTCAGTCTGCTTTTTTCGAGCAGAAGGCTGACCTCCGCGACGGCTTCGGCGAGCGTGATCTCTTCCACGGCTGCCCATTCCTGACAAAGCACATCCTGCGTCACTCGCAGGAATGCCGCGATCGTCCCGCTGATCGGCTTGTGCGCGCCAAAGGCAGAAAGATCGCGGACCACTTCACACTGAGCGGCGATCGTCCCTTCTTTCAAACGAGCCGACAGCTCAGATTGGCGTTGACGGGCATCCTCACCAATAGGTGCGGGGCGAGAGGAGAGAATTTGGCGGCAGCGTTCGATCTCGCTTCTGACCGTCAATTTGCGTAATCCGAATGTAGGCAAGTCCGTTGGCACCCATAAGGTACTGCCGGGAATCGCAATCTCATAATATCGCCGCATCACGCCGGGCTCAAATTCCCTGTCTTCCAATTTGGCCACGTGTCCCACCCCATACTGCGGATGAACAACCCTCTCGCCGATCTCGAAGGCCATGGTACGCTGCTAATAGCGGCGGCTGTCGTAACCGCCACTGCGCTTCTGGCCGGAACCGCCGCGCTCTTCACGCGGACGGGCGACGCTCACAGTTAACTGACGCTCATCCAGGGTATAACCGTTGAACATACTGATTGCCTTTTGCACTTCGCTCTGTGAATCCATCTCTACAAACGCAAAACCTTTGGATCGCTGAGTCCCAGGTTCCTTGATCAACGCGACCGATGTTACATTCCCGGCTTGCATAAAAAGCTCGCGCAGGCTTTGTTCAGTGGTCCCGTAGGACAGGTTCCCAACGTACAATTTTGCTTCCATATCAGACTCCTTTGCAGCCATGGCTGCCGGGTAAAAAAGTCGTCAACCCTACTATAGGGTTAACGGCAACCAAAGCGCATTCGACCTTTTATAAGATGCATTCATTGTATCACACCAGGAGCTTTCCCCGTCTGTGACAAACCAGCGAGAGTGGATAATTGTGTGGGCTTGTGGAAAGGCTTCACCACGGAGAACACACACCTGCCCCAATTTGCTTAGCAAATCGTGCAGGTGCCGGGGGAGTTCGCGGAGATTTTTAAAGGGTTTTCTCCGTGCGCTCCGTGGTGAAAAAATACTTAACCCATTCTTTTAGCCACTCCCAAAATCTGATCACGTTTAAGTGCAGTCCTACTCTGTGGTACACTGATTACAACAGTTAAGAATTAATAACTGGATTTGTGTGGTATTTTAGCCGCCGACCCTGTTATGGGCTGGCGGTTTATTTTTTAACCGGTGGGACCGGAGAAAGCAGCAATCATGGCAGTCAAGCTATATGTAGGGAACCTGTCCAAGGCGACAACGCAGGAGGAGCTGAACACTCTGTTTACACAAGCCGGAGAGGTCACTTTGGTTGATATCATTATAGATCGCAAAAAAGGCGAGTCGCGAGGCTTCGCCTTTGTCACAATGAGCGCACAAAGCGAAGCTGACAAAGCCGTCAGCATGTTCAATTCCTATTCTCTGGATGATCATCAATTGAAGGTGAACCTTGCCAGGCCAAGAGAAGAACGAGGGTTTGGCACGCTAAACTGAAATGGAATGTCGGATGGGTCCCGCATATTGGCGGGGTTTTGATTTCCTCTACCCTTTTCCTCATTCCCAATCTACCGATTCCCAATCACCAATCTACCAATTCCCGCCTTCCGACAGGATTTTATAGAAATTGATAGCCTCCATGTAGACTCTGACAGCCCCGCCCGCCTATGCTGAAAGCAAATTTTGCAGGAGGTGTTCTGATGAAAACCATTTCGATCTTTCTGGCATTGGTGAATTCATTGCTGGCTGGGCTGCTCATTGCATCCAGTTTTTCGCCGACCGAGTTCAGGCAGGTGGAATTATGGTGGTTCGCCATGAAAACCGCTGCAGCGGTCGCCGTGATCCTGATCGGTGTAATCACATGGCTGGGAAGTGCGCGCAGCGCCAACCCCGGCTTGATGGCACTGTGCAGTCTGTTCCTTGTGGCGCTCGGCGCGGCAACCGTCGTCTGGACGTTCCATCTGGCGCTTGTCTCCGGTCATATGGAATTCCATATGGTCGTCTACGGAGGCAGCCTGGCTGTACAGGGCATGACATCCCTGTTCGGTTTTGCCACGGATCCGAGGAGTATGGCAGTTTGATGATTTGCAGGACCAATTCACCACAGAGAGCACTGAGTCCACGGAGAAAATTTAAAAAACTCTGTGCACTCTGTGGTGAAAATTTCCCTTGACATCACTTTCCGCCGCTGGTAAACTACCGCCCGTAGTTCATTCTAAAGAAAGGAGACGCGTCAGTTTTATGTTTAATTCAGCACCGGTAATTGTTTGCGATAACCCTATGGGCGCGTCTCTGCACAGCAGTTAAGCCAGATTTTTTGATTCAACCTCGCAACTGCCACGGACGTTCCCATCTCCGTGGCGTTTTTATTTAACCGGAAACAGCCGCTCCTGTTTGCTTGTATCGTCGCTGCAAAGACGTCTGTTCGTTCAATAATCATCCACCAGCCACGGAACTTTTCTGCGGCTGGTTTTTGTTTATACGTCGCTGGTTGAGTAGCGCCAAAGGCGCGTATCGAAACCACCAGTTAGCAGAAGCCATTCAGTTAGAAGAGTATTTTTCAAACTTGTTAGTCTCGATACAAGCGAGACATACACTCGCTCTACTGACCAACGGATCATAAATAGAAAGGAAGAAGTTTTATGTTAGCACAAGCGCAGCACGCCGCAGGGCGGCAGTGTGGACAAGTAGCCCAAGTCATTTCCTCTCAGGACCTATTCTCTGTCCGCGCAATTCAAACCGGACGGTTATCGGAAATTCTTTTTTACAACGATCGTGCGCCTTTCAGGAGGAGCACGTTACCAGGAAACCCTGACAATGAATATAAACGACGAGGACGACATCGCTGTCGTCTTTCGAAAAACACTCGGACATTACACTGTCCGTGCCCGCGGGCGAGAACTCGATTGCGTGCTCTCGTCCCTGATCCATAAACAATTGATCTTTCCCACCGCCGATCCGACCTCCCTGCGCCGCACAGTGCGGGAAGTACGTGAGATCGACCACGTCGACCCGGTTGCCATCGGTGACCGCGTCCGCTACGTGGAGGCGGGCGATGGCCGCGGCATGATCGTCGAGGTCCTGCCGAGGCATACAAAGCTTTCACGACCCGCGCCCGTGCCCGGTCAACGCGTCTTCGAGCAGGTCATCGTCTCCAACGCGGACCTGGTCCTGCCCGTCTTTTCGCTGGCGAATCCAACTCCCAGGTGGGGCCTCCTCGACCGTTATCTGGTCTCTGCCGAAGCCGCGGATCTGCCATCCCTGATCGTGATCAACAAACTCGACCTGGCATGGAAGAACCCCGGCTTTGACGAGGAGATCGAGATCTACCGCCGGGTCGGCTATCCGGTCCTGCTGGTCAGCGCCATCACCGGTGAAGGAGTGGAAGAACTCAAGCGCGCCCTGCAGGGCAGGCAATCGGTGCTGGTCGGAAAGTCCGGTGTTGGGAAGACTTCCCTGCTGAACGCCATCCAGCCCGGGCTGGGGCTGCGCGTCAAAGCAGTCGGCGCAGGCGAAATTGGCAAGGGACGCCATACCACGACGCACCTCGAAATGTTCGCACTGGATTTCGGCGGCGCGCTGGTCGATACACCCGGCATGCGCGAATTCGGTTTGTGGGATGTCGCCGGTGAAGATCTGGCGTACCTGTTCCCGGAAATGGCGGATCACGTCGGTCAATGCAAATTTGGCCTGAGCTGCCGCCATGACCAGGAACCCGGCTGCGCCATCCGCAAAGCGGTCATGGCTGGCACGATCAGCCCCTATCGTTATCAAAGCTACATGCGCCTGCGGGAGGAACTATGAGACCCCGCCTCGCATCCTTTGGAGACTTTCGCTGCGCACATTGTCATGCCCTCGTGTCCAGCGCGCATCTGCTCTCCGGAGTCAATAACCGCAACCACTGTCCCTACTGCCTGTGGTCCTGCCACCTGGACCTGTTCGCCGCGGGCGATCGCTTGTCCGCCTGCAAGGCGCCGATGAAGCCCATCGGGCTGACCATGAAGAAGAGCAGGAACAAGTATCAGCGTGAGAGAGGCGGCGAGTTGATGTTGGTCCATGAATGTGTCGAATGCAGGACCCTGTCCATCAATCGCATCGCCGCCGACGATGACTCGGAAACGGTCATGGCTGTATTCACGGAATCCTTTGCGCTGGGTCAGCAGGTCCGTTCGCGATGCCAGGGGCAGGGTATCGCCATCCTGGACGCGGACCAGGCTGAAGCGGTTCGCGCCCAGCTCTACGGGCATATCCTCGAGCGAGGACTCTTGATAGGAGTGTAATGAATTTCATGTCCGGGATGTCTTACCATAGGGGCACAATATATTGTGCCCCTCCTGGAGAACATCATGAAAATCCTTGCCATGGAAATCGAAACAGAGGGCGTCAAGCCCGAGCAATACAGGCCGCATCTCAAGGTAGAAGCCAGGCGCGTCTGGGAACTGTACCAAAGCGGTGCGATCCGTGAGTTATATTTTCGCGCCGATCGTTCGGAAGCTGTGCTGATCCTGGAATGTACAGATGGTAATGAAGCGCAGCAGATACTGGAGTCCCTGCCGCTGGTGCAGGCGGGCTTGATCACCTTCGATGTGATTCCACTCATTCCCTACCCGGGGTTTGCGCGGCTGTTTGGAGAATAGAGTTTTTAACTTGACAGATATTGTAAGATTTGTAAAATAGCCTTCATCAATCAGCCTATGATGGTCCCTCACAAGTATTGCTTCTGTCCACGGCGGGGTTCGTAGCCACCGCCTGAGTATTCCTCTTACCTGTAGGCAGTCAATGGCTCGAGGCAGTGGAACGTCCCCCGCGCAGCGCTCAATGGAATTGTGCAGGATGGTTCGCTGTCCTTCTGTTTTGTGCGTTGACTGCTTTTTTCATGGCACCTGGAACTTTATCGTTAAAAAGGAAGAAATAAAATGTCTTACGTTTACCCTGAATACCTTGTGGAGACGGAATGGGTCGCTGCCCATTTAAGTGATCCAAACGTCCGCATCATCGAATCAGACGAGGACCCGCTGCTCTACCCGATGGGGCACATCCCCGGCGCTGTCCAGGTGGATTGGTTCACCACGCTGCAGCACCCGCTGCGGCGTGACTTTCTTACCAAAGAGCAATTCGAAGAAGTAGCTTCCAATCTTGGCATCACCAACGAAACAGCCGTTGTTTTCTACGGCGATAAGTCCAACTGGTTTGCCTGTTACGCCTTGTGGCTCTTCCAGTATTATGGCCACAAGAAGGTGAAGATCATGAACGGGGGACGCCTCAAATGGGAAAAGGAGAGCCGGCCCCTCGTGAAGGATGTCCCGTCATATCAGAAAACAACCTATCGGGCGAAAACGCCCGATAAATCCATTCGTGCGTTCCGCGACGAGGTACTCAACCAGAGCAAGGCAAAGAAGCCGCTCGTGGATGTCCGCTCCCCGAAGGAATACTCTGGTGAACTCATCTCGATGCCGAATTACCCGCAGGAGGGCGCGACGCGCGGCGGCCATATCCCGGGCGCGGTCAGCATTCCCTGGGCACAGGCAGTCAATGAGACGGACAGCACGTTCAAGCCTCCCGAGGAGCTGCGCGCTCTTTACGAAGGGAAAGGGATCAAACCCGACGAGGAGGTCATCGCCTACTGCCGCATCGGCGAGCGCTCTTCCCTGACGTGGTTTGTGCTGAAGTATCTGCTTGGTTATCCAAAGGTCAGGAACTATGACGGCTCCTGGACCGAATGGGGTAACCTGGTGGATGCCCCGATCGAGAAATAATCGCAGGGGCGAGGCATGCCTCGCCCCTACACAATAAATATGCCTCTTCCTCCCAAACTCCAGGAAATCGTAGATGACTTCACCAGCCTGACGCGCGCAGAAAAAATCGAAACATTGATTGCCTATTCCGAGTCCCTGCCGTCGCTGCCGGAGCGCCTCAAGGCGGAGCGCGCCAAAATGGATCCCGTGCCGGAGTGCATGACGCCGGTATTTTTGTACGCCGAAAAAGGACCCGCTGGCGGCCTCCTGTTCTACTTCGATATCTCACCCGAATCCCCCACCGTGCGCGGACTGGCTGCCATCCTTGCCAGCGGGCTCAACGGCTCGCAGCCCGAAGAGGTCTTGTCCGTGCCCGCGGATTTCTTCATGCCCATGAATTTACAGGAAGCAATTTCCCAGCAGCGCATCAATGGCTTTACCGGGGTGCTCGCGCACATGAAACAAGCCGCGCTGAAACACTTGCATGGCGAATCCTAAGCCCTTTTTGCAGGAAAGAATCATTGCAATAGACCAAAACTCTTTCCTTTTGCCTTGTTTTGGTTATAATTCAATGGGAATAGAGATCACCTATAACAACAGGTTGTGTGTATGAGACGGCCGGGACATCCTTGGCGTGGGAGTGGGATCTTAAACTGGACGACGTACCTTTAATTTAGTTTTGTCACTGTAGTGCAACAAATCCGCTCCCCATAGAAACATGGAGTATGACAAAATGTTTTCTGTGGGTAAAAACGATTATTTTTCGGAGTGGCTCCAAGCGGAGATGGATAAACGCGACTGGTCCCAGTCTGATTGTGCGCGCGCCGCGGACTTAAATCGAGCGGTCATCAACAAGCTTTTGAATGGAAAGTGTAACCCGCAGCCCATTACGCTGGCCGCGATTGCCCGCGCGTTCAAAATCCCTGTCGAAACTGCCTACCGGGCGGCGGGTCTGCTGCCGCCGAGCAGCGACCGCGATGATACAATGGAACAGCTGACGTACATTTTCAATAGCATACAAAGCCCGCAACGGAGATCCACCGCCATCATGCTGCTTCAAGCGCTGGTCACAGAAGAAGAAAACGAACGACGCAGCGATCCCAGGGGAAAGTGATCATGATGCTGCGGTTCAAAAAGTCTATTTGACGATCCCCGTTCTGCAGACGGGGATATTTATTTCAACATAAGCACTTTTTCCTTCATCATGATACGGACCTACTTTTCTGGAAAGGAACACAAACCTTACCGATGGGACGAAAACTGGTTTTTTCAACTCTTTTGATAATGACTTTGTCCGCCTGCAATTTGACGCCGCCTGCCGTTCCCACCGGCACGAAGCCGCCTGCCAATACGCTGAATCCACCGACGGAGTCGTTCACGCCTCCCGCCTCGACTGAAACTGCTTCCGCGACCCCGACCGATCCCTTCACCCAAACGCCTGCCCCCACCGCAACCCCGACGCCCCTGCCCTCCGACACACCCATTCCAACTGTCGAAAGCCTCAAAGCGACGGTGAGCGCCCAGCTCCTGAGCTGCCGCTATGGACCCGGTCCCGAGTATCTTTACCTCTTTGCGTTCCGTGCCACAGCCAATATCAAACTCATCGGTCGCGTGGACGCCGATAACTGGGACTGGGTACTGGTCGAAAATCAGGTCCCCTGCTGGGTCAAAGCCAGTTTCCTGGATGTCCAGGGGGATATCAGAAGTCTGCCGGTGGTCTATCCGGGTATTGCCAAACTGCCCATCACGCCATACTATCCGCGCTCGGAAGTGCTCAACGCCCAGCGGGACAATCGGACAAACCGGGTCCTCGTCTCGTGGGTCGATGTGCCCGTCAGCCTCGGAGACTATGAGGACGAAACGATGCAAACCTATATCATCGAAATCTGGCGCTGCCAGGCTGGGGAGTTGATCTTCGATCCGCTGGGGACACGTCTGGCGTACATCAGCTTCCTGGATGAACCCGGATGCGCTGAACCATCGCACGGGCGCGTCTGGGTGCAGGAAAAGCACGGTTACGCGGGACCGGCCGAAATTCCCTGGCCGCCTTATTCCACGCCCTGAGCAGATGACAATCCGATGCTTCTCATGCTGAGAGATGCCCGTATAAACTGAGGTCGGAGTTATGAAAAACATCCTTCCAAATATAAGAAAGCTTTATAACGAGTTCCCTCGCCTCTTCTGGATCGTCGTCCTCGCACGCTTCATCGACGCGCTGGGCGGGACAATTCTCTTTCCTTTCTTCTCGCTCTACGTCACGCAAAGATTCGGCGTGGGCATGACCGAAGCCGGCATCCTGCTCGGCATCAATTCATTCTTTGCGTTGGGAGGCAGCATGGTTGGCGGCGCACTGGCAGATAAATTTGGGCGCAGAAAATTGATCCTGTTCGGGTTGGTGCTCAGCGGCCTGAGCAGTCTCTCGCTCGGTCTGGCAGACAGCATTCAAATCATGTACCCGCTGGTCATTGTTGTCGGTCTGCTTTCCAGCATGGCAAACCCGGCCCACGAAGCGATGCTGGCTGATATTCTCCCGGAAGCCAAAAGACAGGAGGGCTACGGGATCCTGCGCGTGGTCTTCAACTACGCCTGGATCTTTGGCACGGCGATGGGCGGGTTCATCGCAGCGCGTTCCTTCTTTGCGTTGTTCGTCATCGATGCTGTGGTCAGCTGCATTGTCGCGGCGCTGCTCTTCCGCCTGTTACCGGAGACCAAGCCCAAGGGGATGGAAGAAGCGGCGCACAGGGAGGAAAGCTTCTGGGAAACGGTGAAAGGCTATCGGGTCGTCCTGCGCGATCTGGCGTTCGTGGGCTTTATCGCTTCAGGAATGCTGGCGCTGATCGTCTACATTCAGCAGTATGGCTCGTTCGCCGTATATTTGCGGGATACCCACGGCATCGATAGCAAAGGCTATGGCGTGATCCTGTCCATCACGGGCCTGGAAGTGGTGCTGTTCCAGTTTTGGATCAGCCGCCTGATCCGCTATCGCCCGCCGTTCCTGATGATGATGCTGGGCGCGGTCATCTTCGCGGCTGGTGTGTTCCTGTACGGCATCGTGTCCGGCTTCATGATGTTTGTGATCGCGGCGGTCATCGTCTGCCTCGGCGAGATGTTGTACTTCCCTACCAGCCAGGTGCTCGCGGCCGGCTTTGCCCCCAAGGAGATGCGCGGCCGCTACATGGCGCTGGCAGGGTTCAGCTGGTCAGTTCCCAATGCACTCGGCCCGGGCGCGGCGGGCTATATTCTCGATCATTTCGATCCACGCCTGCTCTGGTATATTGGCGGATTCCTCTGCCTGTTGTCCGCACTGGGATATTTCGCTCTGCATTTGAAGTTGGGAACGCAGGAACGATTTACGCCAGCACCGCCGGAAAAAGAGCAGGAGCCGGCAGCCGCTTGATCCCAGCGTTAATCGCCTCCATCCTGCCTCCCGCTTCCCGGGAGGCAGTTTTTTTTAATTTTCCCAAAGTCACCTTTAGGAAAATTAATATGACTATTGACAATCATAAGGAATTATTGTAATATCGAAAATACAATATAAAAATAAATAAATATAATTAAGAAAACTTCCTTTTTCTTGAAAATGCCTTTGAAAAGGAGCATCCATGAGCAATTTCGCAATCGAAGCCAGGCAGCTGGTCAAAAAATTTCCTGCCCGCCCAGGCACAGGCGACAAAAATGGTACCCCTGCCCCACCGCGTAAGCGCTGGTCCTTTGCCCGAAAAAAGCCAAAAACCATGTTCACCGCGGTCAACGGCGTGGACCTGCAGATCGAGCGCGGCGAGATCTTCGGCTTGCTCGGTCCAAACGGAGCCGGCAAATCGACCACGATCCGCATGCTCTGCACCCTGCTCGAACCGACCAGCGGGACCGCGCAGGTCAACGGCTTCGATATCGTCAGACAAGCCAACAACGTCCGGCGCAGCCTGGGCACCGTCCTGGCGGGCGAACGCAGTATTTACTGGAAGCTCACCGGCAGGGAAAACCTGGAATACTTTGCGGCGCTGTACCACATCCCGGCTGCCGCGGCGAAGAAACGCGTCGAGGAACTGATCGAGCGCATGGAGATCAAAGACCGCGCCAATGAACTCGTCGAGAAATATTCCACCGGCATGCGCCAGCGCATCGCGATCGCCAAGGCGCTGCTGGCGCGCCCACCCATCGTCCTTTTGGATGAGCCCACGCTCGGGCTGGACCCCCAGGCGGCGCGGCGCGTCCGGGAGCTGATCGCCGAGCTGAAGCGGGAGGGCCACACCATCCTGCTGACGACTCACTACATGGAGGAAGCCGACCAGCTTTCGGACCGCATCGGCATCATCGACACCGGCAAGGTCATCGCCCTCGACACGCCGGAGGGGCTCAAGCGCCGCATCGACCAGCAGGAAGTGATCCGCCTCGAGCTGACGGGCTGGCACGAGGAGATCGCTGGCAGGCTCAAGAGCATTGCAGGCATCGAGCACATCACCACGCATCGACAGGGCGAAACAGATCTTTGGGAAGTGAACCTGCATGCCCAAAACAGCCGCGCGGCGCTGCCTCGCATCGTCGAACACATCAGCAGCAATGGGACGCGCCTGGTGAACATGAACATTGTCAAACCATCGCTGGAGGATGTCTTCATCCACCTGACCGGCAAGGCGCTGCGAGATTAAGGGTATTGCCATGACCGTTCAATCAACGACTTTGACACGTTCCCTCGCCCGGCCGACCTTCCTGTCAGGCTGGCGGGCGCTGTGGGCTGTGATGAAACGCGAATGGATGATCTTTGTCCGCTACCCAAGCTGGGTCATTGCGTTGTTCATCTGGCCGATCATCTTTCCGCTTTCCTACGTGCTGACTGCCCAGGCGCTCTCCGGCAGGGACGGCAGTGGGATGGCACAGTTCCAGGCTGTCACCGGCGTACAGGATTACATCGGTTATATCGCCGTGGGCACGATCATCTGGATGTGGCAGAACGTCGTGTTATGGAATGTCGGCTTCGCGCTGCGCAATGAACAGTTGCGCGGCACGCTCGAATCGAACTGGCTCTCCCCCACCTGGCGTTTTGCCTATCTCCTGGGCAGCAGCGCACCGCAGCTGCTTTCGATGTTGATGTTCCTGACCGTCTCCGCCATCGAGTTCGTTTTGTTCCTGGGTGTGCAGTTTCAGGGCAGCCTCTGGCTGACGCTGCTCACTATCCTGGTCGCCATCCCGTCGGTCTATGGATTGGGGTTCGCGTTTGCCAGCCTGGTCATCACACTCAAGGAAGCGAATGCCTTTGTATTTCTCGTCCGTGGGATCGTGATGATCTTTTGCGGGATCACCTTTCCGGTCAGTATCCTGCCGGATTGGATGCGCCCCGTCGCAGCCTGGCTGCCGCAGACCTACATCATCCACGCGGTCCGCTCCGCTTCGCTCTCCAGCGACGGCTTGCCCGCCATCCTCGGCGATCTCAAAGCCCTGGCGTTATTCGGGGTCTTCTGGCTGACGGTCGGCTACCTGGTCTTCAACTGGATGGAGCGCCGCGCCCGCCGGACCGGCGCGATTGGACAATACTAATTATGGAATCAAATCTCCTGCTCTCACAGCCCACAACTGGATCTCACCTGCGCGCCCTCTTTGCGATTGCGCGCAAGGACTGGAAACAATACTGGCGCTACCCGCTCAATGCCGTCTCGACGATTTTTCAGCCGGTGATCTGGCTGGCGCCGGTCTACTTCATGGGCAAGGCATTCAGCGTCAACGGCCAGGCACTGGGGTTTGCCCAGTACAGCGGCACCTCAGACTTCATGTCCTTCATCATTCTCGGCGCGGTGCTCGGCAACTTCATCAACGCCGTATTTTGGGGGATGGGCTACGCCCTGAAAAACGACATGGACGCCGGTGTGATGGAATCCAACTGGCTGACACCCATCCCGCGCCTGCTCATTTTGGTGGGGCATTCACTCACCAACCTGGTCGTGACCGCGGTCACCTCGCTGGGCATGCTGATCGTCTGTGGCCTGGTCTTTGGCTTTCATCCCACAGGGGATGTCTGGGGTGCGGTGCTGGCAATCCTACCGATGCTGATCGGGCTGTATGGTTTTGGGTTTGCCTTTGCAGCCCTGGTGCTGATCGTGCGCGAAGCCAACACCATGGTGGATATGAGCGCGTTCCTCGTGCAGATCTTTTCCGGCACGGACTTCCCCGTCACCGTCCTGCCAAAGTGGCTGCTCCCAATCGCGCTTATCCTGCCCCTGACTTACGGCATCGATGCGGCGCGCGGCTTGCTGCTGAACACGAATACACTCCTTGCCATTGGCACGGAGATCGCCCTGCTGATCGTCTTCATGTTCGTGATGCTGTGGTTTGGCGCGTGGATTTTCGCCCGCCTGGAGCGGCGCGTCCGCATCATGGGGACGCTGGGCCAGCACTAGGTCAGACCAGAGGGGAAGGCTCTGCACGGCAAAATTTACCTCTTTTCAAAATAGAACAGATGTGCAATAATTGGCGTCTCCAACTCGAAAGGACGTAAATGCTTTCCCGTATTAATAAAATCTATCACGAGTTCCCGCGCTTATTCTGGGTCGTTGTCGGCGTGAGTTTCATCGACCGCGTCGGAGGCACGCTGCTCTTCCCGTTCTTTGCCCTCTACATCACGCAAAAATTCAGCGTCGGCATGACACAGGCAGGCATCCTGCTGGGGATTTCGTCGTTCTTCGGGCTGATCGGCAGCACGATCGGCGGCGCGTTGACCGACAAATTCGGCCGCAAGCAGCTGATCCTGTTCGGGCTGGTCTTCAGCGCCATCAGCACACTGACGTTCGGGCTGGTCACGGAGCTCAATATCCTGTATCCGCTGATGGCCTTCGTTGGCTTGCTCTCGAGTGTTGCCCATCCCGCCCATGACGCCATGATCGCCGATATCCTTCCGGAAAACAAGAGACAGGAAGGCTTCGGCATCCTGCGCGTGGTCGGCAATCTTTCCTGGATGATCGGACCGACCATCGGCGGCTTTCTGGCGGATATAAACTTCTTCTATCTGTTCGTGATCGATGCGGTCGTCAGTTGTGTGGTCGCGGCGATCATCTTCCGCCTCATCCCGGAGACAAAGCCGGAGCCGCATGCCCATGCCGAAAGCGAGTCCTTCCTGCAAACAGTCATCGGGTATCGCGTGGTCCTGAAGGATCTCGCGTTCATGGCTTTCATCGTAGCGGGCATACTCATGCTGCTCGTTTACCAGCAAATGTATAATTCGCTTTCGGTGTATTTGCGAGACAATCACAGCATCGACCCGAGTGGTTATGGCTTCCTGATGACCGTCAGCGCCATCACTGTGGTGCTCTTCCAGTTCTGGGTCTCGCGGGTCATCAAGTACCGCCCGCCCTTCCTGATGATGGCGATCGGCACGGTCTTCTACATGATCGGCTTCGCGTTATTCGGTGTGGTCACCACATATGTTTTGTTCATGCTCAACATCGTCATTATCACGATCGGCGAAATGATCGTCGTGCCCACCAGCCAGACGATTGCCGCCAACTTCGCCCCCGAAGCCATGCGTGGACGCTACATGGCAATGTTCGGACTTTCCTGGGCGATCCCTTCGGTGGTCGGCGCCGGCGCGGCGGGTTATATTCTGGACAATTACAACCCGAACCTGCTCTGGTACGCTGGCGGAGCTATCTGCGGACTCTCCGTGCTCGCCTACTACGTGTTACACCTGCGCCTCGGCGCGCGCAAGCAGTTTATTCCCGTGCAAGAAGAGGCTGTGCCCTTCCCGGCTGCAGATTAACAAACAGTCCCGCCGAAAGGCGGGACTGTTATTTGGTGAGGAGGGTCAGTAAAATTAGTGATGGTGTCCATCCTGGTGGACATGTCCATGCTCCAACTCTTCGGAGGAGGGCTCGCGTACACCCACGACTTTTACATTGAAATGCAGCTCATCTCCGGCCAGCGGGTGATTGAAGTTCAGTGTGACGGTATCGTCCTCGACAGTATCGATGCGTGCGTAGCGCGGTTGGCCCGAATCATCCCTGACCGTTATTTCCGTCCCTTCTTCCACAGGGATATCCTGGGGAAACGCAGTGCGCGGCACGTTCATAAACGCATTTTCATCGAATTCACCATAGCCATCCGCGGGCAGGATGACGACCTCCTTGCTCTGACCCACTTTCATGCCAATCATTTCGCGTTCCAACCCGGAGATGATATTGCCGTGACCTACGAGAAACTGCAGTGGGTCCTGTCCCTTGGATGAGTCGATCTCTTCCTCATCCACGTGCAGTGTATATTCCATAGAAACCACCATATTATTTTGTACCGTATCCATACTCATATCTAAATCCTTTCCACGTACCGGGCTAATATAGGACGCCGGTAAGTCTGCCCATTGTAATCGGTTTTCTGCAAAGAATTCCAGTTGGAACATAATAAAACAATTTGACTTTCACGATGTCATGATTGAGCTGAACACATATTCTGCCAGGCAGGTATTTTGGAGCCTCCCTGTTCTCTCTTATGAAGAGGAAGGAGAATGCCTATAAGCAAAGTCTTTCAGTCATTTTGGCGCAATTCATTCGTTTGCGGTTCAAAACTCTTGTCTGACATTAATTTGAGAAAGCCACGGCACAGGCTTGCATTGCAATTGACATGGAATGGAATTGAAGTAGAATTCGCCAATATTATCTGCTCCCAATCTTAGAATTCAATAAATCGACGGTAGAACCTTGTGTATAAACGCTGACTTGCGTAGATCAGCGTTTTCAAATTATCACCCAAAGAGGAGAATGTGTATGAACAAGGCATCCAGGTATCTTGTCACTGCCATTATCGCCCTGACCCTTGTACTGGGGTCCACGGCAATGGCTCCCGCCGCACGCTCAGATGTGTATATTCATCTGAAGGGCGGCGATTTTATTCCCGCGCAAAGCCAGTTCGCCCAGCAGGGGAGTCAAAAGTACTTCATCGTGCAGTTTATAGGACCCATTGAACAATCCTGGAAGGACGCGGTCAGCGCGGAAGGCGCGGAAATCCTGGATTACATGCCGGACTTCGCGTTCAAAGTCCGCATGAATCGGGGTATCGCAAATCGTGTACAGCAGATGAACTTTGTCAGCGAAGTGATTCCCTTCCAGTCACATTTCAAGCTTGGAAGGAATCTGAGACGCGATGGCGAAAAGAACCTTTACCGCATCCGCATCGAAAGGGGATCAGATTTCGGGAGTGTCCGATCGCTGATCGTGCGTACGGGCGCGGAAGTTCTCAGCTTCGAGGATGGTCTCATGATCGTCGCGGCGAACGGCTCGTTCGTCGATGCGATCGCGGCGGTGGATGACGTCGCATCCGTCAGCAATTATTACCTCAACGAAAAATTGAGCAAGGAGAGCGGGCCCGCAGCGAATGACTCAGCTGACGACATCATCGGCGCGACTGCTGCAAATTCGCGCGGGTATGACGGCTCCTCGCAAATCGCTGCGGTCGCAGATACCGGTCTCGGCGGCGGGACCACGACAACTGCCCATCCCGATATCCCGTCCAGCCGCATTGTTGGGATTTACAACTGGCCCGGCTCGGCCGGCGGCTGCTTCCAATCCATTACCAATGACGGTTCGATCGATGTGGACTCGGGGCATGGCACACACACCGCCGGTTCGGTGTTAAGCGGCGGAGACCCGGGTGGACAAGGCCGCGGTGTTGCCCCTGCTGCAAGGCTGTTCTTCCAGTCCACGGAGAACTGGGCAACCATCACCAACTACTGTCAGATCCTGGGCGGCTGGCCTGCAAACGGCTATTTCCTGACGGGCCTGCCAGATGATCTGAAGACCCTGTATCAGCAGGCATATAACGCGGGTGCGCGCATCCATTCCAATTCATGGGGTTCAGCCCAGGCCGGCGATTATACGGCTGACAGCGCCAATACCGACTCCTTCATATGGACCAACCGCGACATGGTGATCACCTTCTCAGCGGGCAATGAAGGAATCGATGCGAACTCGAACGGCGTCGTGGATAATGACTCCATCGGTTCGCCTGCGACGGCAAAGAATGTCCTGACGATCGGTGCAAGCGAGAACGCCCGCGCCGATAACTGGCCCTGCGATACGAGCCTGACCTACACTTCACAGGATGCCTACCAGGCTGGTGAGACCTGCAGCAGCATGGGCGGCATGAACTACCTCGGCACCTGGGGCGAACGTTATGGCAGCGACTTCTCTGCCGAGCCTCTTTACAGTGACGTGACGGCAGGCAATCCCCAGCAGATGGCTTCGTGGTCCAGCCGTGGTCCCACGGATGACAGCCGCATCAAACCGGATGTGGTTGCTCCCGGCACATGGATTTTGTCCGCGTTCTCCAGCCTGTACCAGGAAGGTTACGGAGACCCGGTCAACCCGCAGAACGGCGTATACCAGTGGGATGGCTGGGGCATGCCCTACAATGTCGAGTACAAATACATGGGCGGCACGTCGATGTCCAATCCCATTGCGGCGGGTGGCGTAACTGTTGTAAGAGACTACTATAATAAAGCGCATGGTGTGAATGCCAGCGCCGCGCTCGTCAAGGCAACTGTTATCAATTCCGCGGTGGATATGTCGGATGAGAACAATGACGGCGCGAACGACAATGACTTCCCCATCCCGAACGTTCACGAAGGCTGGGGACGCATCAACCTGGACGGCGCAACCGATGGGACGATCCAATTCGTCGATGAGGGAACGGGGCTCGCCACCAGTGGTACTCGATCCTTCACCGTCAATTCAACCGGCGATCCGCTCAAAGTGACGCTCGTCTGGTCAGATTATCCCTCCACTGAAACGGCGTCGATCAATCTTGTCAACGATCTCGACCTCATGGTCACGGGTCCCAGCGGCACGTTCCGCGGGAACGTCTTCTCCGGTGGCTGGAGCGCAACTGGCGGCACCGCTGACCGGCGCAACAATGTGGAGAATGTTTACATTCAGAACCCCGGCGTCGGTACCTATACCGTTACGGTGAGCGGTTATAACGTTCCCAATGGTCCGCAAAAATTTGCACTGGTCGTGGATGGCGGTTCGATGGGTACGGGTCCAACCCCAACACCCAGCAACACACCGACAATTACGCCGACGTTTACTCCCACGGCTACCCCAACGATCACACCCACTCCAGGTGGCAGCGCTGTGGTGTACGTCAGCTCGACCACCAATGGAACCGCTGGCGGTGTTGCGTTCAATGATGAGGATATCCTCGCCTACAACACCGGAACAGGAACCTGGTCGATGTACTTTGATGGCTCGGATGTCGGGATCACGGGCGATGTGAATGCATTCGCGCTGATGTCTGACGGAAGCATCCTCTTAAGTCTCGACGCGGCGACGACGGTCAGCGGGCTGGGAACGGTGGACGACTCGGATATCATCCGCTTTACGCCCACATCCCTTGGCAGCACCACCGCCGGGGCGTTCTCGCTCTATTTCGATGGCTCGAGCGTGGGCCTCACCACAACCAGTGAGGATATCGACGCGATCGATTTTGCGCCGGATGGTCGTTTGCTCGTCAGCACGACGGGTTCGTTTAGTGTATCCGGCGCCTCGGGCGGTGATGAAGACCTGATCGCGCTGAACGCGAGCGGGAGCGGCTGGACCCTCTATTTCGATGGTTCCGACGTGGGCCTAAACAGCTCCTCTTCCGAGGATGTCAATGGCTTGTGGGTCGATCCTGCCAGCAATCAACTCTATCTGAGTACACTCGGCACATTTAGTGTGAGCGGTGCAAGTGGTGATGGGTCAGATATCTTCATCTGTACCCCCGGCTCGCTCGGATCGACAACCTCCTGCACATTTAGCGCCTACTGGGATGGATCCGCGAACGGCTTCTCCGGCGAGATCACCGACGGAATTCAGATCGTCAAATAACACAGGTACATGGTAAGTTAACAAAAAGAGGCGGACAAAGGTCTGCCTCTTTTTGTTTGCTATGAATTCATCCCGTATAATTGCCCCATGCACTACGACCTCTGCCTGCCCTGGTATTGGGAATACGATGTTGATTTCGTCCAAATGAATGAACGTGCCTGCATTGAGCAGGGTTTATCGTTCTGGCAGATTACGCCCAATGATTTGCTCGAATCGATCACGGCACTTTACAAGGGTGAGAAGACCTTTCGGACGATCCTGGACCGCTCGCAATATGACCCGCGCTTCGAGCCTATTCATCGCTGGTCACGCCAGCATCCTGTCCGGCGCATCAATCCCGCGGAAGTCTCTGCCTGGTCGGAAGACAAAGCCACGATGCACCTCGAGTTGATCAGCGCAGGCATCTATACTCCCTACACGATTCTCCTGACGCCATTCATCGACCAACCGGTCCTGCCGGATTTGGACCTGACTCCCCTCGGCGATCGATTTGTGATCAAACCCTCGCACGGCGGAGGCGGCGAAGGCGTCATCCTCGGCGCGTTTTCCATGGATCAGATCCGGCGTGCCCGCATGGAATTCCCCGAACAAAAGTATTTGATCCAGGAAACGGTCACGTCCCGCACCATTCAGGGACAGCCCGCCTGGTTCCGCATCTTCTATGCCAATGGCAGGACGTTTCCATGCTGGTGGCATCCACTGACCCATGTTTTTTCGACCGTCACGCCGCAGGAGGAAAACAGATACGAGCTGGTTCCCCTGCACGAAATCACACAGCGCATCGCCTCGATCTGCAAACTGGATTGGTTCTCGACCGAGATCGCTCTGACGCTCGAAGCCTTCGTTGTGGTGGACTATGTCAATGACGGGATCGATACGCGCGTCCAATCCAAGGCCGTGGACGGCGTGCCGGATGAAGTCATGCAGGCTATCGCTCAGCAACTGGTATTGATTGCGAAAGGAGAAAAGGATGAGGCGGGCGCGTGATTTGGGGATTCCATTCGAAGGTTCCACCGGGACCTATAACGCCATCACCGACGTTCCCGGCGTGACCGTTGGGTATGCCACCGTTATCGAGGGCGAATCGGCCCGGACAGGGGTCACCATCATCCACCCGCGCGGAGGACGGAATCACAAGCCCGTCTTCGCGGGGACATTTGCATTTAACGGCAACGGCGAAATGACCGGTGCAGCCTGGGTGGAGGAAGGCGGCATGCTGGAAGGTCCCATCGGGATCACCAATACCCATTCCGTCGGCGTCGTGCGCGACACGATCATCGCCTGGCAGGCGAGGAACGACGCGATCTATCAACGCTGGTCGTGCCCGGTAGTCACCGAGACGGCTGATGGCTGGCTCAACGACATGAACGGATTCCACGTCAAGGCTGAACACGTCTGGCAGGCGCTGGAGAATGCCCAAGGCGGGACGATCGAGGAGGGCAATGTCGGCGGCGGGACGGGCATGCTGTGCTACGAATTCAAGGGCGGCACAGGCACATCATCACGCAAGCTGCCTGAGAAGCTCGGCGGCTGGACGATCGGGGCACTGGTGCAATCGAATTTCGGCCGGCGTCACCAGCTCACGATCGCGGGCGTTCCCGTCGGCGAGCATCTGAAAGAGCACGCGCCATTTAGCAGTGGTGAGAATCCTTTTCGGCAGGAGAGCGGCTCCTTGATCATCATCCTCGCCACCGACGCGCCTCTGCTCCCCCATCAACTCAAGCGCCTCGCCAAGCGCGCCTCCCTCGGCATGGCGCGGACAGGTTCCCTGGGCGGCAACGGCAGCGGCGATATCTTCCTTGCCTTTTCAACCACCGGCACAGGCATCACGAAAGAACCGATCGCGAATGCCAGGTATCTTGCCAATGACTACCTCGATCCACTTTTCCAGGCTTCTGCCTACGCCGCCGAAGAAGCGATCATCAACTCGCTGATCGCAGGCAAACGAATGACGGGGCACAAGGGAGTGACCGTCGAGGCATTACCCCACGATAAATTGCTTGAGATCATGAAACGGTACAACCGGATACAAGCCTAGACCTGAAGAGTCCCTAAATTCGATGACAAAGAGTATATGTCACCCTGAGCGCAGCGAAGGGTCTCCGCCGCAAAGCGGCGGGATTCTTCGCTCCCGCTGGTCGCTCAGAATGACATGATGTTTCTGATGTTATGCACTTCCTAGACCTGACACTTCGGGCAGAAGTAACAGGCTCCGCCCAAATACTGGATCTTCTGAACCTTTGTCCCGCACTCGGGGCAGGGTTTCCCGGCAGCAGCACTATCCATTAAACGGACATAGCCTCCCCGCTGCCCGAACAGATCGGTTTCGTCGTTACGGCCCCCATTGTCGATGATTTCGCGGACGGTGTGGACAATGGACTCGTACAGATCACGGCGATGGCCCGGGCTCAATTCTGACAGCGGCCGGCGCGGCAGGAGATGGGCGTGAAACAGGATGTCCTGGGCGCTGGCGTTGCCCAGCCCCGGGATGAGCTGATCCTGCGTTAACAGGCTTTTCGTGCTGCGTTTCTCCCCTTCGAGCAGTTCATCGATCAACCCGGAAAAATATTTGAAAGTAAAGGCTCGCTCCACGGGCGTGAGGCGCATCCCCTTGATGTACTGCCGTTCCTGCTCCTTCCCAGCCTCGAACAATTCCATGGCGCCCCACATTTGCGTGGTGACGGTAAAGGAGGAACCATCATCGAACTCAAGCCACAAGTGATATTTTTCCGGAAGCTCCGAACCTGCCCCCTCCGGGTGAAAAAGGACCTTGCCTCCGCATTCACCCAGCACAAGGTTATACCCTGGCTCGAGCGGAACGATCAGCCAGCGCCCCTGCACGCAGGCGCGACCCACGACTTTCCCACGGGTCAAGCGCGTAAACTCGTCAGGCTTGCGGTTGTACCAGACGAATTTGTGCGGCGAATTGCCCAGATTGCCCTTTTTGATGGTTTTCCCAACCAGCGTCTTATTGATTTGTTTTGCCAGAACGGTATATTCAGGAAGTTCGAACATGTTGTCCTCCGAGTTAGAGTACTTGTTTAGCGTCTAAAGGCAAAAAACCGGCACATATGGAACTTAAGTCGCCAGAAAACTACATTGCACCATCTGTGCTGGCC